>JBBAAN010000262.1:0-2519 GCA_041658225.1 Actinomycetota bacterium | reverse complement strand
TGCCGTCGATGCCGGAGTTGCGAAGCAAGTGAGCGCGGCGATAGGTGCCGCCCGCGGTCAGGGCCACCGCGGCCAGGGCCGCACCCAGAGCCGCCCCACCCAGTACATCGGACAGATAGTGCACGCCCAGGTACATGCGGCTGAGTCCCACGACAACGATCACGGAGACGCATGCCGTCCAGGTCAGCACTCGGCGCCGCCAACCGGCGCCCCGGTTGATGAGCGCGGCTATCACGATGAAGAGGGCGGCGGCCTCGGCGGTGTGCCCGGAAGGGAACGACCATCCCCAAGTGGCAACCAGGTGCTCCACCGGAGGACGAGGCCGATGGACGAGCACTTTCACAGCCGCCTCGACGGCGATGGCGAGGCCGTAGGAGGATGCAAGCATCGCGCTCGAGAGCCAGTGGCGCCGGCTGCACGCATAGCCGGCGGCCAAAGCCAGCACGCCGAGCAGCAAGTAGCCGGACCCCAGCAGCGTGGCCACCTTCATGATCGTGGTGGCCCCGGGAGTGCGATGCGAGACGAACCAGTGGGCGATGGGCAGGTCGACCCCGACGAACTCCTCTAGGGCAAGCACGTCCTGGACGAGGGCGCCGAAGGCCCAGCCCAGCACGGAGACCACCGCAAGACCCAAAGTGAGCTGGAGTCCGAACACCTCGCTGGGCTTGAACCGGCGGATCAGGAAGCCCGCCTCCCGCCCGAAGCGAATCAGCACGCGACCCACAACGGGGCGGGCGAGCTGGCGCTGCCCCCAGGCTCGCACCCGATCCGGATGATGGAGCAGCCAGCGAACCCCAAACCACATCCCGATCGCGAGAAGCAGGACTACCGCGAGCAGCGCGCTGGCCCGTCCGGCCACCTTCTCCACCCGCCTCCAGCTTCCTCCTGCAAAGTAGCCGAGGACGGAGAAGCCGATTGCCCAAGACACACAACCCAACACGTTGAAGACCACGAACTTCGAGTAGCGCATCCTGGCCGTCCCGGCGGCAAACGGCAGCAGCGCGCGCAGGAAACCCACGAAGCGACCGAACAGAACCCCCGTGCCGCCCCATTTCTCGAAGGCGCGCTCGGTCGCTTGCCAACGCTCTTCGCCGATGAACCGGCCTATCCTTCCTGCCAGCCAGCGCCTGCCGAAGACCCTGCCCAGGAAGAAGCCGATCGAGTCTCCGACGATGGCGCCCACCGCAGCGAGCAGAATGACCACGTCCAAGCGCACCCGCCCCTGGAAGGCCAGCACCCCTCCAAGAATGACGGCCGTCTCCCCCGGAACCACCAATCCCACGAACGCCGAACCCTCCAGCAGGGCGAGCGCCCCGACGACCACGTAGGCCCAAGGGCTTGCCAGCCCGAGCACGAAATGGACGATGTCGCTCAAGACCTAGCCCCAGCCCTTCCGGCTGCGCTCCCTTTCCGGGCTGCGCTCTCGCGCGCCTTCGGAGATACCCGCGTCATGTCATTGCTCTTCCGGTCATTACTCTCCCGGCTGAGTCCGGCGGCTTGCCGTAAGGCCGCGTAGGCTTTCGGTTCGGTGGTCATCACGCCCATGCGCATGCCTCTCAAAGCACCGTGGCAGTCCGAAGCCCCGGTGACGATCAAGCCCATGCGCGAGGCCATGCCCGCATACGCAGCTCGCTGGTCGTCGGTGTGGTCGGGATGGTTGGCCTCCAACCCCGCCATGCCGTGCTCGGCCATTTCCTCGATTACCTCCTGCGGCACGGGGCGACCGTGGAAGTACAGACCGGGGTGCGCAAGCACGGCAACACCGCCCGCTGCGCGGATCAGGTCCACCGCGCGAGGTGGAGGGACGGCATGCTTCTCAACGTAGGCGCGTCCGCCGATGCCGATCCACTGCGGCGTGAAAGCCTTGTCCAAGTTGGCGACCACGCCGAGCTCGACCAGCACGCGAGCCAGGTGGGGCCGAGTGAGGTTGGCGCCGTCCGCGATCTCGAGCACACGCTCGAAGGTCGCCGGGACGCCCAGGTCGTTGAGCTTGGCAACCATCTTGGCCATGCGCAGGGTGCGATCCCCCCGCAGGCGCTTCAGCTCGGCAGACAGTTCCTCGGCAGCGAGGTCGAAAAAGTAGCCGAGGACGTGGACCGGCCCTCCCTCATGCAGGGCAGACAACTCGACGCCGGTCACTATCTCGAGGCCGTCGGTCGCAGCCGAGCGTGCCTCCTCGATGCCGGCGGTGGTGTCGTGGTCGGTGATGGCAATCACCGAGAGTCCTCGCTCGCGCGCCAAGGCCACCGCCTCGGTCGGTGTGAGGGTCCCGTCCGAGGCTGTCGTGTGAATGTGAAGGTCTATGCCGCCCACAGAACTCGAATCCTCCCTGCTGCCTCACTCGGGCCGCCAGCCTACCAGGGGGGGCTCACCTCGCGCAGTCCTGGCTGAGGCCGGGCCCCGATCCTCGGCCGCGCCCACTCACCGCTGGACAACCAACAACTGTCGCGATGGGGTCCGCTGGTTTCCACGAACGCGACCGTCCCGGCCCCGTCTGCACACGTTTCCGCGGAAACGTG
>JBBAAN010000261.1:0-2552 GCA_041658225.1 Actinomycetota bacterium | reverse complement strand
TAAGGTCGTGCTGGGCTGCGTCATGGCGGGCATGTGGATGCGCAAGGAGGAGCACAACCTCCTGGTGGAGAAAGTGCTGGAATGGGCGGAGGACGCCGCCCCGGTGGGTGGGGAGAGCGGGTCGGTAGACGGCCCCATTCGCCTGCTGGTTTCGGGGAGCTTGTGCACCGGCTCCGACCTGATCGAGACCATCGAGGGTTTGGGCGCGGTGGTGGCCGACGATGATCTGTGCTGCGGTCACCGCTATGTCGAGGGCAGAACCGAGGAGACGGGGGATCCCCTGGAGGCGATGGCGCAGCGACTGAGCGACCGGGTGATCTGTCCTGCGAAGCACTCCTCCGGTTGGGATCGGCCCAGCTACTTGCTGCGCAAGGCCAAGGGAGCGGGCGTTGTGGGGGTGGTGTTCTTTCTACAGCACTTTTGCGAGCCTCATGCTTTCGACTACCCGTTCGTGCGAGATGCCCTGGAGGCTGAGGGCTTGAAGACGCTGCTGATCGAGGCCGATCTCGATTCGGCTTCGAGCGGGCAGATGAGAACCCGAGTAGAGGCTTTCCTCGAAGTCCTAGGGGGCATCTGAGGTGGCAGGAGACGCGGAGCTCAGGAGAGAGATCAAGTCGGTCGCGGCCTACCAGCGGCTGATGACCGACTACTACCGGACGGCCAAGCGGGCGGCCAAGGACGGCAGGAAGGTGGCCTGGATCACCAGCGGCGGACCGGTGGAGCCGCTGCACTGTTTCGACGTCATCCCCGTCTACCCGGAGAACCACGGGGCCATGTGCGGGACGACCCGGATGTCCGTGGATCTGTGCGAGGTGGCGGAGGATCGCGGGTTCAGCCGGGATCTGTGCTCCTACGCGAGAGGGGACATAGGCTGTGCGATGACCCAGGGCGGTCCCATCGGGGGCCTGCCCCGTCCGGACATGCTGATCTGCTGTAACAACATCTGCGGCACCGTGCTCAAGTGGTACGAGGAGCTCAGCCGCTACTTCGATTGTCCGATGTTCTTGCTGGACACCCCCTTCGTTCGCGGGCAGGTCTCCGAACATGCCGCGGCGTACGTCGAGGCTCAGATGGAGGAGTACGTCGCCTTCCTCGAGCAGCAGACCGGCATCGCCTTCGACGAGGAACGGTTGAACGATGTCGCGGCCAAGTCGCTGCGCTCGCTGGAGCTCTGGAGCGAGGTACTCGCGTGCGCGGAGCATCGGCCCTCACCCATGAACTGCTTCGATGCTTTCGTGCACATGGCTCCTGTGGTGACTTTGCGGGGTACCGACGAGGTCGTCACGTACTACGAGGGGTTGCTCGAGGAGATGCAGGAGCGGGTGCGCACCGGCATCTCGGCCGTGCCCGAGGAGCGCTACCGGCTGCTCTGGGACAACATCCCGATCTGGTACGAGATGAGCAGCCTGAGCGGTTTGCTGGCTTCGCTTGGGGCGTGTCTTGTGGCGGACACCTACACCAGCGCGTGGTCATTCGACATGCGGGATATGTCCAAGCCGTTGCGCACCTATGCCATCGCGTACACGGAGATCTTCCTCAACGTCAATCTGGAGCGCATGGTGGACAAGTCCGTGGCGCTCGCCAAGCGTTATTCGGTGGACGGGATGATCATGCACTCCAACCGGAGCTGCAAGCCCTACTCGCTGGGGCAGTACGACAATGCCGCTCGGTTCACGCAACAGACGGGGTTGCCGGTGTTGATCCTGGAGGCGGACCACACGGACTCCCGCGTGTACAGTCGGGCGCAGGCGGAGGAGCGGATTCGTGCGTTCGTCGAGACACTATGACGCTTGCGCGCTCGACCCTCGAAGACGACCCCCACAGGCTCGAAGCCGGGACTACCATGGGATCCGGAGGTGAACCGGGCGTGTTGCGTGCTGGGGTGGACATCGGGTCGCTGACGGCAAAAGCGGTGGTGTTGGAGGGCGACGGCTCGGACGGGGACCGGGTCGTCTCCAAGGCGGTTGTGTTCACCGGATACGACTCTGCCGGCGCCGGTTGGAAAGCCCTGGCCGAGGCACTGGAGCCGCTGGGCGTGTCGCGAGACGGCCTGGCTCGCGTGGTGTCGACGGGCTATGGCCGCCGCAAGCTCGAGGGCGCCGACGCCAGCTTCACGGAGATCCTGTGCCACGGGCGGGGAGCCCGCTTCCTGAACCCGGAAACCCGCACGGTGATCGACATCGGCGGTCAGGATTCCAAGGTCATAGCGCTGGGGCCCGAGGGCAAGGTGAGCAACTTCGCCATGAACGAGAAGTGCGCGGCCGGGACCGGGCGTTTCCTGGAGGTCATGGCACGCGCCCTCGAGGTCGACCTCAAGGACTTCGGACCCCTGGGGCTGGCGGCCGGCGATCGGGCGCGTATTTCCAGCACCTGCACGGTCTTCGCGGAGAGCGAGGTCGTATCTCACGTCGCCGCCGGCCGGGCGCGGGAGGAGATCGTCGCCGGGATCCACGATGCCATTGCCGGCAGGGTCGCGGCCCTTGCCCGCCGTGTGGGTGTGAGAGAAGTCGTGATGATGACGGGTGGAGTGGCGCTGAACGTTGGCGTGGTCA
>JBBAAN010000260.1:0-2570 GCA_041658225.1 Actinomycetota bacterium | reverse complement strand
CCGATGGCGATCAAGGGTAAGTCCAAGCGAAACCATTCACGCTCACCGCGGCATCCGTCGCCCGGGCCCCGGCCGCAGAACATCGTCCGGCCGTCTCCCTGGTACCAGCATCGAGGTTGGGCGATCGGGTTGGGTGTCTTTGGGGTGCTGCTGAGTCTGTGCATTTCCGTGCGCGCCGTCGGCCGCGACTGGCGCCGCAGCGACGTCCGCAGCTTCGAGCAGAAGCTGACGGGGACGCTCAAGAGCCCAGGGCCCCTTCGTAAGCTCAGCGAGGTCGTCAACGGCAAGGACGGCGGAACCGCCGGCATGACTGCGGCGGTGGCAAGCTTCGATGCGGGCGAACTCGATACCGCCAAGCTCAAGGAGCAGGCATCGCAGTGGCAGCTCGAGCTTCGCGTGGCCGACGTCAATCTCCAGGGCTTCACGCCGTCCGGGCGCCTGGCGGAGCTTGCGGACATCAAGGACCTCTTCCGCCAGAGCCTGGGGCTCTACCTCGACGCGGCCGGGGCGTATCAGCTCGCCGCGGACCAGAAGGACGCGGCCGTCCAGGCTTCTTTCAAGGCCCAGGCCACCGAGATGATTTCCAAGGCTCAACGGGTCTACGAGGATGCCTCGAACCTCTTGGGTAAGTTGCGCGGCCGACTCGGCCTGCCCGAGGCGCCCGCCATCCCCTCCGCTCCGGGGCCTGAGGCCGCGGCCGTCAATCCCTATGCCGACCTTCCCGTGCCCGCAACCACGACGGATTCCTCTACCACCCCGTAAGCCGCGGGCAGCGGGGACCGCGCAATGGGTTCACCGGCGCTCCAGGGTCGAACCCACTCCCGCAGCCTCAGGTAGCATGGGCCGATGAAGCTCTCGGACGATGACCCGCTGCGTGAGTTCGCCCGTGGGTACCCCTTCGAGCTGGACTCTTTCCAGGTCGAGGCGTGCCGGGCGCTGCTCCGCGGACGGGGGGCTCTGGTTGCGGCCCCCACGGGATCGGGCAAAACGGTGGTGGGCGAGTTCGCCGTCTGGCTTGCCCTGCAACGAGGCCTCAAGACCTTCTACACCACGCCCCTCAAGGCGCTGTCGAACCAGAAGTACGGCGATTTCGTGGCGCGCCATCATGCCCGGCGAGTCGGCCTGCTGACCGGGGACAACTCGATCAACGGCGAGGCTCCGATCGTCGTCATGACGACAGAGGTTCTGCGCAACATGCTCTACGAGTCCTCGCCCACCTTGGCGAACTTGGGGTTCGTGGTGATGGACGAGGTGCACTATCTCCAGGACCGCTACCGCGGAGGCGTCTGGGAGGAAGTGATGGTGCACCTGGCCCAAGATGTGCGGGTTGTGTCCCTTTCGGCCACCGTCTCCAATGTCGAGGAGTTCGGCGCGTGGCTCACATCCGTTCGAGGACCGACTTGCACGGTGGTGGAGGAGCGGCGCCCCGTTCCGCTCCGGCACTCCTACCTTGTGGGTCACACGATCTACCCGACGTTCTCCAATGACGCAGGCGCCCTCGTGGTAAATCCCGTGCTGGAGCGTTTGACCCGTGAGCAAGCTTCGAGGACGGGGCCGGAGAGAAGGGAGCGAGTTGGACGTCGTGGACGGACGAGCGTCTACATCCCCTCGAGAGTCGAGGTCCTCGACATCCTGGAGAAGGAGGGGCTGCTGCCGGCGATCGTGTTCGTCTTCTCTCGGGCCGGCTGCAACCAGGCCGTCGAACAGGCCCTCGCGGCGGGAGTGCAACTGACAACCGACGAGGAGGCTGAGAGGATTCGCGAGTACGCGGAGCTGCGCACCTCGGTTCTGCCCGCCGGCGATCTGGACACGCTGGACTACGGCCGCTGGGTGGAGTCTCTGGCCCGCGGCGTGGGCGCCCACCATGCGGGCATGATCCCGGTGTTCAAGGAGACCGTGGAAGAGCTGTTTGCGCGAGGGCTGGTCAAGGGCGTGTTCGCGACGGAGACGCTTTCTCTCGGGATCAACATGCCGGCCAAGGCGGTCGTGATCGAGCGGCTCATGAAGTGGCAGGGTGAGCGCCACGAATTCCTCACTCCCGGGGAGTACACCCAGCTGACGGGCAGAGCCGGCCGGCGGGGGATCGACGAGCGCGGCTCGGCCATAGTGCTCTACCAGCCGCTCATACCCGCGACGCGCGTCGCGGAGCTCGCCTCCGCGTGCTCCTATCCTCTTCATTCCTCCTTTCGGCCCTCCTACAACATGGCCGTCAACCTCGCACGCCGCCACTCGCCGTCCGAGGCGGCTCGTCTGCTCTCGCGCTCGTTCGCGCAGTTCGAGGCCGACCGCTCCGTGGTGGAGATCGAGGCTGTCGTGTCACGCAACCGGTTGGCGGTAGCCCGCTACCGCGAGGCCGCGGCATGCGACGCGGGGGATTTCGAGCAGTACTGGGCACTTCGCCGCGAGATCAACCAGCGACAGAGGAGTGCGGCGGGCGAACGCAGGCGGTCTCAGCGTTCCGAGACGGCGCGGGTCATGTCGGAGCTGCGCGTCGGAGACGTCGTTCGCCTGCCCGGCGGACGGCGCGGGGGGCTGGCCGTGGTGGTGGAGACCAGGCGAGACGGCCGGGG
>JBBAAN010000259.1:0-2592 GCA_041658225.1 Actinomycetota bacterium | reverse complement strand
CCGATGGATTGTTTGGGCTGTTGAGGATGATCGCCTTGGTGTAGCCGCTGACCGCTCGCTCGATGTCCTGCAGTCTGGGCTGGAAGGTGCCGTCCTCGGGCGTGACCACCACCGGCACCCCGCCGACCATGCGGATCATCTCCGGGTAGCTCACCCAATAGGGGGCCAGGATGATGACCTCTTCCTGAGGGTTTAGCAGCGTGAACAGGAGTGTGTGGATCGCTTGCTTGGCGCCGGTGGCGACAATGACGTTCTCCGGCGCCGGAAGACGATCGTAGTTCTCTTCCGTGTACCGGATGATCGCCTTCTTCAACGAAGGCACCCCATCCGTGGGCGTGTACTTCACGTCACCGCCGCTGAGCTTGGAGGCGGCGCTCAGGATAGCGGTGATCGGGGCGCGGTTCTTGGGCTCACCGATCCCAAGGTTGATCACGTCCTCGCCGCGCTCGCGCAGGATGCGCGCCTCCTCGTTGAGCCTCAAGGTCGGGGACTCGGCGATCGATCGTGCCAGCCGGCTCAAGCTCATGCGTGTGCACCTCGTCTGCGCCCCTGGCGGGGCGCCGAAGATAGGTCGCCTTTCCGGCGGAAGCCCACGCCCCGACCGGATGTGTTGTTATCGTATCTTGACCCACGCCCAATCAGGCGTCTTCTTCCCACGCTCGAACGACCACTCCCCACCCACCAGAGTCGCTCGCAGCCACTACATCTCCGCGCTGCGCTTGAATTGGCGCCCCGCAGCCAGGAGGCAAGAAACACCCCGGCCTCCCGCAGAGTTCGACCACGTGGTCTTTCGAGATGACTATTGTACAACCTTCGACTGAGGCTCTCCTCATGGTTGCTCCCACGATGACACCCTGGGGCCAGCGAACACGCTCCACTCCGGGAGTCCGCGTTCGGCTCTAACCCGTGTAGGTTCTCGCTCAACCTCCAGTCGGATGCATCTGCGGGCCTGCCCCCAGCTTCGGGACCAGATCCAATGAGCCGGATCCCGGCGAGGCGACCTCATCGGCAATGTAGCACATGAAACGGACACCGGCTAAGCTCCCACTCGTGCCATGGCAGTGTCCAACGAAGATGGCCTTGGTTCCTAACTCCGGTTCCCTGACAGCGCCTCCAAATCATCTCCACTACCGATCAACGCGTTTGCGACTCGGCCCCTCACCCTCTACTGGTTGTCAGTGAGTGAGTCGCCGAGGATCTAAGCTCAACCAGGGCGTCTACTGCCAGCACGCCGCGCCCTGCTGGCAGCACCATCAGGGGATTCACGTCCAGGGCCGCGATCAAGTCACCCAGGTCGACCGCCAGTTGCGAGAAACGGACCAGAGCGTCGGCCAGAGCGTCCACATCGGCCGGCGGTCGCCCACGGAAGCCCCGCAGCTGGCGCGCTCCGCGCGTCTCATGGATCATCTCAAGCGCTTCCTCGCGACTCAGGGGTGGCAGACGCAGCGAAGAATCACCCAACAGTTCAACCAGGACACCGCCCGATCCGAACACGACTACCGGGCCAAAGCCAGGGTCCTGCACAAGCCCGACAATTACCTCGACCGCATCCAAGGTGACCATTTATGGACTGCTTGGCGCCGGCAGTGACAATCACGTTCTCGGGGGATGCCAGCTTGTCGTAGTCTTCCTCCATATACCGGAGGATGGCTTTCTTAAGGGACGGCAGACCATCGGTCGGCATGTACTTGAGGTCACCAGACGTGAGTTTGGAGGCCGCGCTGAGGATGGCGGCGAAGGGCGCCTTGTTCTTCGGTTCTCCGATGCCCAGGTGGATCACCGGTTCCCCCCTCTCGCGCAGGCGGCGCGCCTCCTCGTTGAGCCTCAGGGTAGAGGACTGGGGGATGGACCGGGCCAGTTGGCTGATCTTCATGGCGCTGCTGATCTAGGCTCTGTTTCCGTTGCCTGGGCACAAGCCATTACGGCGCGCACGATGCTGGCGTAGCCCGTACAGCGGCACAGATTGCCTTTCAGAAAGTCGCGAATGGCGGATTCCGTCGGCTGTGGATCCTCAGCCAGGAGGGAATGGGCAGTCATTAGCATCCCCGGCGTGCAGTAGCCGCATTGGTATGCAGCTTGGTCGATGAACGCCCTTTGAATGGGCTGGAGTGTACCGTCTGACCCGGCCAAGCCTTCCACCGTGACAATCTCCTTGTTCCTCGCCGATACTGCCAGGATCAGGCAGGCCAGAGCGGGGCGGCCGTCGACTTCCACCGTGCACGCTCCGCATTCTCCGATTCCACAACCGTACTTAGATCCGGTGAGTTGAAGCTGCTCCCGCAGCACGTTGAGCAACAGGTCGTGAGAGAAGACGCGCATCACGCGCAGGCGATGATTGACCTTCATTGTGATCTGAATCTGTTCGCCTGCAGCGAGCCTCGCCATGGCGCTTGAGGGCGTCGCGGAAGGCTCTGTGGCCTCACGCCGCTGGGGCCGATGGGGCGTCGGAGCTTTGGTCTGCTCCCAGGTCTTCAACAACATATCGCGCACCAGGACGCGGATGATCTCGGCGCGGTACCACGCGGTGGAACGCACATCATCAATGGGCGCCATCTCGGCGGCGGCCCTTTGAGCAGCTTCGGCGGCCAATTC
>JBBAAN010000258.1:0-2597 GCA_041658225.1 Actinomycetota bacterium | reverse complement strand
AGAGAATCCCTTGGCTGAGAGATAACGGGCGGTCACGCCGTTGGCTGCGATCATGAAATCCTCGATGACCTCCCTGGCCCGGTTCTTCTCTTCGATGTCCAGCGCGCGGAGCTGATCACCGTCGAACACGGGCTTGGGTTCAATGGTTTCCAGACTGAGCGCCCCTTGGACATGTCGGAGAAGCTTCATGCTCTGGGCGGTCCGATCCTGCAGGCGCAGGACCTCGTCCAATCCTTTCACGGCCGCAAGCGCCTCCGGCGGGCCGCCGCTCCCCTCCAACCAGGCCGTCACGCTGTTGTAGGCGAGCTGGGCATGGTTAAGGACCCGCGCCCGGTATATGGCGGAGTCGTGAAGCGCTCCGCTGGCATCGATCACCATCTCCACCACAAGTGAAAGACGGTCTTCGCCGGGATTGAGCGAGGTGAGGTCGGTGGAGAGCCTCTCCGGAAGCATCGGAAAGATCCCGCCGGCGGTGTAGACCGAGGTGGTATTGTGGCGGGCGTGTGCGTCGATGGCTGAGCCATCGGCTACCAGCGAGGCCACGTCCGCCACTGCGACGAGAAGCCGCGCCTGGCCGCCGGGCAATGCCTCGGCAAAGGTAAGCTGATCGAGATCACGCGAGTCGTCGTTGTCGATCGAAGCCCACAGCAGGTTCCGCAGGTCACGGATCCCAAGGGAAGAATCGTCCGGCCGGCCGTCTCCCGCCTTCGGCGGCTGAAGCTGTCCAAGTTCGCCAAGCGCCGCCGCAGAGAAATCAGGGAGCAGCCCTCGCTCAAGCATGGCTCGATGCGCGATGCGCGCTAGAACGGCGCGGTGGTTGCTGCTGTCTGGATCCATGGCCGTTGGGGCGGCAGCAACCACCAGGAAGTGCTGGTGGAGGAAGCCGCCTTACCCTCCCTTCTGGGATGACTCGTGCAAAGAGAAAGGCCAGGCACCCCGCCGGGGATAGAAGCCTAGCCAACTAGACGAAGCAGATGCCTTGTTGGAAAGGTTGCCCGCCGCAGGACTCCCCATGCGACGTCTGGCTTGAGGAGTCCGGCGCACACCTGGGAGCAGGTCCGGGCCAGCCTGCCGCCCACAGCATGCGTGCCGCCCACAGAGCGACAACCAGGGCGAAGGTGTAGCGGCGCATGCCGGCGTGCGGCTGCTGCCTAGACTGCCCCCAGCAAGTTCAGTACAACCAGGATGACCACGATGACGATCAGCACATGGACCACGTTACCGGTGCGTGGAATGCTGGGGAGGAACCGTGGGCCTAGGAAGCCGAGCAACCACAGGATGAAGAGAACAACGATGATCGTCCACAACATGGGAACCCTCCTCTTGGGCTACTGGCTCGGGGCTGGCAGTTCACGTGATGCCCACCGTCCCGAGATGCGGACCTGACAAGCCTCGGATGCGGAGCACAAAACCATCCTACAACAGAGGGACCCGGGCCATATCCATCGGCCGGGGAGTGTCCGCCTCCACCACTTGGGGGAGACCCCGGCACCGCAGCAGAGTCCCCCATGTGTGATCTATGCGGGGCCACCTCGTCGGAAGTGTGAGTGGCGGTTGGCCTAACGCCCCAGCAGGATGAAGATCCCGGCTGCGATGGCGAGGAGCGCCAGGAGCGGGTTGAGGCCACCCAGGCCCAGAAGCTGTGCCAGGCCCCAGGCGATCAGGAAGATGGCCAGTAAGAGCATGCCGATGTTTCTGGTGAAGTGCATGGCGTCGGTCCTTTCTGACGTGGAATGCGTAGCGGGCGTCTGGCCCCGCGATCTGTGTCATCCGCCGGGAGGCGAAAGGACACGGATGCCATAGTCTCAGGCCGCCTTGACCGCCTTCTTCCCGGCGTCGAGAGCGTCCGACACACGATCCATTTGGCGGACGAGCTTGTCCTGCCCCAGATGCTTCAGCTCCCCGGCCTTCTCCCGAACGCCGGCGGTCATCCCCTCGGTCTCGATACGAGCCTGCTCGAGAACATGCTTCACACCGGCGGTCGTCTGATCGCGCAGCTGGAGGCTCTTCTCCCGAATCTGGGAGCGCGTCTGCTCACCCGATTGGGGTGCAAATAGAAGCATCGCTCCTGCGCCGGCCAGGCCACCGACCAGAAGGCCGATCAGCATGCTCTTCGTGCCCTGGAAGCTGTTCCTGTGCTCCTCGGTGCTGTCTTCCATCTTGCCATCTCCTTGACCACAGATTCCGGCGAACGCACCTTCCGGGTTCCGCAAGGTGCGCTGCTGTGTACCTATCAGTCTTGCTCCATGCCCCCCAGGTAGATGCCGACCTTCAACCGCTCAGCGTCTGCGAGTGCAAAGACCCCGAGCAGCCGCCCGACCATGCCCCTGATGGTCTACACCAGAGCCAGGATCGCTCCCAGCCGGTTCACCTTCGAGTCGTTCCCGTCCGAAGGGATGTCTAAGCTCCACCTTCCCTACTGAGCGTGATGATCCGTGGTCGAGGTTTGCGTGACGTCCACCACGGGGCCACGCGGGCGGTAGAAGAGCACCCAGATGAGTCTCTCAAGCGCCCAGGCGATCAAGGCATACACCAACATGGCGATGACGGACGAAAGTTCCAGCACCATGCCTGCGGCTTGCGGTGTCCCCAAGAGC
>JBBAAN010000257.1:0-2620 GCA_041658225.1 Actinomycetota bacterium | reverse complement strand
GATCCTCGTGTCGCGCCTGGCGGTGGCGATCAATGCGAGCGCCCGCAGCGCAAAGCTGCGCCGGGAGCTCGGGCTGGAACTCGCGCGTTTGCGCGCGCAGGAGGCACCGGACGTATCACGTCCTTCACCGGCCCAGGACCCCGATATCCCGCGATTGCGCGCCGAGCACCGGGCGCACTCGTGCCATGGGTGTCCCGAGCGCGCCGAGCACGAGCGCTGGGCCGAACGTGCCGATCGTCTGGAGCGTGACACGGATGCCTTGGTGCGCCATGCGCGCAAGCGCACCGAGACACTGGCCCGCATGTACGAACGGGTGATGGAAGTGCTTCGCTCCATGGGCTACCTTGCCGGCGATCGTCCCACGGCCAAGGGCGAGATCCTGTGTCGGGTTTACTGTGAAGCGGATCTGCTGGTCGTCGAAGCGCTCGACGCCGGAGTGTGGGCCGGCCTCACGCCCCCGGAACTGGCGGCCTGCGTCTCGGCGCTGGTCTACGAGGCCCGGGGCCCAACGAGTGCCCCGGGAGGCGCAGCCGGCCCCAAGTACCCCACAGCCAAGGTCAAGGCCGCCCACCTGGCGTTGCTGGCGCGGGCCGAGCGTGCTCGCCTCGACGAGGAATCCCAGGGGGTCCAACTACTGAAGATGCCGGACCCCGGCTTCCTGGTCCCGGCTTATGTGTGGGCCAGAGGTGATCCCCTCGACGAGGTCCTGGCCGAGACGGATTCATCGGCAGGGGACTTCGTCCGAGCGGTCAAGCAGACGCTGGATCTCCTTCAGCAGGTCGGCGTGGTTTCGCCCGACCCGGTTCTCGCCGACACGGCCCGCTCCGCGTGGAAGGCCATGCAGCGTGGCGTGGTCGCGTGCTCAGGGGCGTTGTAGGCAGGGCGCCGGCGTCCCTGCTGGTAGGATCTCTTCGACCCAGGTGAGCGCGCCCGAGTTGGAGGGTCTGTGGACGAGGCTGCGTACCGGGAACTGCGAGACATTCTTGGACCGATCGCGGTCTCGCGATCGGAGGGGGAACTGGACGCCCACGCGCGCGACATGTGGCCTCGCTCCACGCTGTGGGTTCGCCAGGGCCGCCTCTTCGTCACGCCCTCGGCCGTGTGCTGGCCCAAGAGCACCCAGGAGATCATCACCGTGGTTCACTGGGCAAATCGCCGGCGCATCCCCCTGGTTCCGTTCGGCGGGGGAGCGGGGGTGTGCGGGGGTTGCCTCGCGGTGGCCAATTGCCTGGTGGTGGACTTGAAACGGATGGACGCGATTCTCGGGCTGGATGAGGTTTCCCGCACGGTCACCGTCCAGCCCGGAATTGTCGGGCAGGATCTCGAAGACAAGCTCAACGTCCGGGGCTTCACCTTGGGGCACTTCCCGACTTCGATCGCTCGCTCGACCTTGGGGGGCTTGCTCGCCACCCGTTCGGCAGGCCAGATGTCGTCCAGGTACGGCAAGTCCGAGGACATGGTCTTGGGGCTGGAGGCGGTGCTCGCGGACGCACGCGTCCTGCGCGCACGGTCTCAGCCGGGCAGCGCCGCCGGGCCGGCCGTCCACCGCTTGCTGCTGGGATCGGAAGGCACTCTGGGCTTCATCACGGAGGCCACCCTTCGCCTGCACCCGCTCCCCGAGTTTCGCGGGTTCCGGGGCATCCTCTTCTCCGATATTTCCGCCGGACTGGAGACCATCAGAGCCCTTCTTGGCAAGGGGTTGCGACCCTGCGTCGCGCGTCTCTACGACGAACCGGCTACACGTATCGCCTTCTCGGAACTGCGGGAGTGCGCGGGCGGATGCTTGCTCATCCTGGGTTTCGAAGGTGACCGGGAGATCGCCCAGTTCCATTCGCGCGTCGCGCTGCGCACATGCCTGGAACGCGGAGGTCGCGACTGCGGCGAGCAGGCCGGGCGCTACTGGTGGGACCACCGCTACGACATCAGCTATTGGCCCTCGCAGGACGTGCGTCCCGACGGCGCGCTCGGGGAGCCGAGCGTGGTGGGAACGATGGAAGTGGCCGGCCACTGGAGCCGGGTCCTCGCTCTCTACGACGGCATTCGCGACGCCCTGACTCCGCACTGCGCGGGGGTTGTGGCGCACATTTCCCACGTCAGCCTGCAAGGCGCGTGCGTGTGCTTCACCTTTGCCGCTCAGGGCTCAGACGAGCGGGAGGTCGAGCAGAGGTACGCGAAGGCATGGGCCGCAGGCATGGAGGCCTGCCTCGCGGCGGACGGAACGATCACCCACCACGATGGCGTGGGGCTTCTGCGCGCCTCCTGGCTCGCTCGCGAGATGGGAACCACGGCCTTCAATTTCCTCGGCGAGATCAAGGCGCTCGTCGATCCGGCTGGAATCATGAACCCCGGCAAGCTCGGACTATAGGCGGGGCACCCGTGACGGCTGAATCTCTGGGAGGCAGAAGAGGTGGCTAGTCCTTTTGGGGAAATGAGGGTCATCATCAATCCTCGAGCCGGGCGGGGGGCGGTCGGGCGGGCACTCGCCCCCCTGCGGCGTGCGCTGACGGATCGAGGTCTGAGCCACCACGTGTGCCAAACGGCCGGGCCCGGCGACGCGACCCGCATGGCGCGCGAAGCCCTGGGGCAGGGGATCCGCTTCCTCGTCGCGGTCGGCGGCGAC
>JBBAAN010000256.1:0-2623 GCA_041658225.1 Actinomycetota bacterium | reverse complement strand
GATTGAGGCCGGGCCCTTGATATTCCCCTGGATGGTCAGGTCGCCGAGGATGACCGTCCCGGCCCGCACCTGGCGGTTGCGGACCGCGGAGATCATGCCTGTGAAGAACGCCACGCCGCAGGGACACTCGATGCGGGCTCCGGAGAGGTCCACGGCCTCGGCGTAGATGTCTTTCTGCGCCAGCATCTGGGTGAGACCGAGCTTGTCCTTAACGTTCTGAAGATAGCTGAACGCCCGGTTCAGGGATTCCTTCAGCGATTTCTCAAGGCCGGTCGGCGTCCGGAGCTTGCCCGTGCCCGCCGTCAGTACGACTTCGAGCCGGAACAGTGCGACCTTGGCCTCGGAATCCACCGCGGCCGTGTAGATCGTTCCGGGCGGAAGCGGGTCCTGCGAGATGACCCCGGCCCCGCCTTGTTCCGGCACGCCCACGGACCGCTCCGTGTGGTTCTCAAGATCGATGTAGGAGAAGCTGGTCTTGTAGAACTCGAATGACCCGCGCTTCTTGAGCTGCTCCTTGACCCGGCGGCGCCCCTCCAGGGCCAGTTCAACGTATTCGGTGAGTTCCTCTTTCGTCCACCCACCGCCGGGGTGGAGGATCTTGAGCAGGCCGCTCACGGTTTTCTTGGCCGCCGTGGCGTCCCGACCTTCGACGTGGGATCCGAATCGGAAAACCCGCTCGGTCTCGTCGAAGCGGTTCTGTTTCCTGAGCGCCCGGAAGGCCTCAGCCAAGTAGTCGGTGACGAATCCGTAGTGGACCGTCAGCACGTCCTTCGAGTTCTTGGGGACCTCCCAGCCCGGCAGATAGAAGTGCATGCGGTCGAGGAGGGCGAGGTCGAACTCCTTGGGGAGAGGCTGAAACAGGTCCGTCGCCGAGTTCTGGACCAGGCTCTCCACCGGTTGATTCAGATTGCCGACGAACACGAGGGAGGCATCCGCCAACACTTGGGTGACCCCGCGGCTGAAACGACCGTTCGCCATGTAGTCCTTCATGATCTGCATGACATCCGGCTCGTTTGTGCGGATCCCGGCGACTTCATCGAAGGCCACGATATCCCAATGACCAACAAGCCCCACTTGCCGTCGGGCGTTGTTGTAGAAGAGATTGGCGCTGCTTGCCTTCCCTCCGGAAAGAAGGATGCAGTACGGGGACATCTCGCTGAACGCGTAGGATTTCCCCGTGCCGCGCGGGCCGAGTTCGATGAAGTTGTAGTTCTTCTCGACGAACGGTATGAGCCGGGTGAGCAGCAGGAACTTCACCCGCCGGTCCATGCGGAGAGGCTCGAGCCCGACACTCCGGAGGAGCAGATCGATCCACTCGTCCCTGCTCAGGGCACGTCGCCCCTCCAGGTACTCGTCCAGGTCGAACCTGGCGAGTTGGATAGGCTTCAGATCGACGACGTGGAAGGGGCTGTCCTTCTTGCCCTCCTCGCACAGCCTGAACTCCACGTCGACGATCGCCCAGATGCCGCCCTCGAGAAGGCGCTCGTAGCGGCGGTAGAACTCCTCGGAGATGTGTATCTTGGCATAGCCGAAGTGGTCCATGGATGCCCAGTACTTGTTCTCACTTGCGAGGTAGCGGACCTCGACCCGGTCTATGAACCGGTGCCTGCCCTTCTGCTCGACCATGGACTGCGCCTTGTTCGCCTCGTCGTGGCGGAAGTAGTTCGCCGCCAGGGTTTCCTTGACGGCGCCCACGCCGATACGGATCTCCTCGTCGTTGTCCGAGGCGCAGTACTTGCCCAGCAGATACTCAAGCACGTAGGACGGCACGTTCTCGCCGCCCTTGATCTGGTGCAGAAGATCCTTCCGCACCACCTTCCCCGCGAAAAGGCCCGTTGCTTTCTTGTCCAAGTCGTCTTGTTGCATTCCTCGCTCCCTAATCGAGCATCGCGTTCTTCAGCTTCCGCTTCGCCCACACCACGCGGGTCCCGGGGTCGCTCACGCGGATTTCGATCTCCGTCCCGTCGAAGTCCGGGTCGATCAACACAGGTACGGGCGTTCCTTTGTCCGCCTGCAAGGTCACTTCACGGGTCTTTTCGTCCCGAGCCTCGCAGTCGGCGGCTTCACCCACGACCTTCGCCTTCGCTCCCGTCCCGTCGTAGGCCTCGATCCGCACCCGGGCGGGCGTGCCGAATACGTCGCCGTGCAGGTCGAACTTCAGACCGATGACCCGGCTGGTGAACTTGTTCGAGCGGTAGCGGATGTCGATCTCCGGCTTGCCAGCGGCGCTCGGCGTCACACGTCCGGCCCGGAACACGACCACCGGCACTACCGCCTCCTGCAGGCTCAGGCCGCCGTGGAAGTAGCCCTCGCCCGCCGAGAACACGCGGAACCCGATGGGCAGGCAGATCTCCTGCACGTCGCCTTGAATCCCCACGTGGCCGGCCTTGAGGCTGATCGTTCCGGCCGCCCCCGAAAACCCCGAACCCAACCGGCAGCGGCGCTTGTTCTCCAGCCAGTCGCCGGGCGGTGTTTGAACTACATCGCCCGCCGGGATCTCGGGCAGCATCATGTGGCCGTGGTCGGCGCTGATCACGACGCGGTTGAACCCCTGGGACACCACCCAGCGAACGGCGGCCGCGATGTCTCCGATCACATCCGAGAGACACCGCCGCGCACGCCA
>JBBAAN010000255.1:0-2631 GCA_041658225.1 Actinomycetota bacterium | reverse complement strand
CGGCGACCTACGGGCTTCGCTACGTATTGGACGAACTGGGCGACATCTTCCTCATGGGAGCAATATCGCTGGAGGCCGTCAGCGAGGACGAGGTGGACCGTCTCATGGGCTGCGCCATCACCTACGCCGACGAGGTGTTCCCCGCTCTGGTGAACATCGGCTTCGCCACCGCCGCGGAGCGGGAGCGGCGTTTCCGCGAGCGGCTCGCCCGAGAGGCGACCGCGGATTAGCGGGCCGGCGACTTGGCCTCCTCCCTGAGGGTCGCCTCACGCGGGAGGCGCGGCGGGGGGGTGGCGGGAAAGCCGAGGCCCGACACAGCCGGCTCTACCCCTCGCGAGCGTGGCTGGTGTGGCGCGGCCGTAGGGGAACTTCGGGCGCACCACATTTGCGAATGGCGGCAGGAACTGTGGGTTGGGCCGCCGAAACGTGTTATCTGTAGAATATTGCGCGCGTCACAGAGCGGATGGTGAGGGTGGTCCTCGAGTCCTGAGTCGCCCGGTGCGTCAAAGGGGGTTTCGATGAGGAAACTGCTGACGGCAAGGAAGCTTGTTTTCGGCTTGCTCCTACTGATGGTCCTCGCCGCCGCTTGCGGCCAGAAGACCAGCGTCAAGCCGAGCGCCGAAAGCCCGGGCGCTCAGCAGACGGAAGGGAGTCTGGGACCGGACGGCGGGGTGTCGCCAACCGAGGGAGCCACGTCCGGGAGCCAGGGGCCCACTACCGGCACCGGCACCGGTGGCGGTGGCGGCACCGTTCGTCCCACATCCGGGAGCACCGGCGGCGGCACCGGCGGGCCTATCGCCGGCATCCGCACCGGCGTCACCGCCACCGAGATCGTGATCGGGCTGCACGCTCCCCTGACGGGGGCGGCTCCCCTGCCGCAGGACACGTTCGAGAGCGGCAAGGGCGTCTACTGGGACTGGCTCGACGACCACGGCAAGATCTTTGGGCGCAAGGTGAGGGTCGAGTTCGTGGACGACAAGTACAAGCCTTCCGATGCCCAACTCGGCTGCAAGTCCCTCGTCGAGGGCAAGAAGGTCTTCCTACTGGTAGGGGCCGCCGGGGCCGACCAGATCCAGGCATGCGCCCAGTACGCGGCCAGCGTAGGGGTTCCCTATATGTCGATGGGCGTGATGGAGACGGGCCTCAAGGGCCTCAAGACCTACTTCGCCGCCAGCATGAGCTACCCGCAGCAATCCGTGCTGATGGCCCAGTACATCATGAAGCGCCTGGATGGGGCGAAGAAGAAGATCGCGATGGTACGCCCCGACACCTCGAACTTCGACGACGCGCACGTGGCATTCGTGGATGCCATGAAGAGCTACGGGGTCACGCTCACCCGTGACAGCACGGTCCCGAAAGACGCGGACGACACCGCGCTGTTGAACGAGGCGATCGCCTTGAAGAGGGCCGGCGTTGAGATCGTGTACTGGCTCCCCGCTCCGGTCGTCTGGATCCACATGTTGGGCGCCGCGTCGAGCCAGGCCTACCACCCGTTGTGGGTGGCGCCCGGTGTGACCATCGGGGTGAACGCCGCCGCGGATCTCGCGTGCAAGGCGGATCCGTTGGTGAAGGCGAACGCCTTCACCCCATACATGAACCTCGACGTGATCGACAAGTTCGACGCCAACTTCAACCCGGCCTACAAGAAGTACGCGGGCTCCGACCCCGACGACATCGGCATCGCCCTGTGGGGGTTGGGCAAGGTGCTTCACCAGGCCTTCCTGAGAGTGGGGAGCGCGCAGAACCTCACCCGCGAGAACTTCATCGCCACGCTCGAGCGCGCGACCGACCTGAAGTCAAACGTCTTCCCCACGCTGAACTACACACCCTCGAACCACTTCGGGGCCCGTGAGGTCCACCTCCTCGACATCAACTGCTCCAACGGCCAGTGGAAGACCCTTGAGACCTTCAAGAGCGGTTTCTAACCCAGTGGTCCGGCGTGCCGGGATCACGACGGGGGTAGACCCCGCGGTCGTGGTCGGCGGATGAAGGTCGCCCTCGTCATCGGCCTGGCTACGGGCGCCATCAACGGGCTCGTGGCGCTGGGCATCGTCCTGGTCTACAAGGGCGCTCGGGTGTTCAACTTCGCGCAGGCGGAGTTCGGGACCGTCGCGGCCTTCGCCGCTTGGGGCGCGCTCACCAAGGCTCACCTGCCCTATGGGCTGGCAATCGTCGTGGGCCTGATCGCCGCGGTGGCGATGGGCATGGCGGTGGAGCGTGCGATCGTGCGTCCGCTGCGCGCGCGCCCACCGGTCACCACGCTGGTGGCCACCGCCGGCGTCGCCCTGTTGTGCGTAGGGCTCGAATTGGCCCTGGGAGGGGCGAGGTTGCGGGTGTTCCCTCCCGCTCCCGTGACCCTCAACGTGTCCGTGATGGGGGTCATGCTCTCCACCCAGAGGATCATCGCGCTCCTGGTGGTGATCTCGCTGGGACTGGCGCTTGCCTGGTTCTTCTCGCGAACCAGTCTTGGGCTGGCGGTGCTGGCCACCTCCCAGGAGGCGATCGCGGCGCGCCTTGCCGGCATCAGCATCAATCACGTCTCGACCTTCATCTGGGGCTCGGCCGCTCTCCTCGGGGGGATTGCGGGCCTTCTCCTGGCTCCCATCAACCCGTTCAGCCCGGGGTTCATGA
>JBBAAN010000254.1:0-2645 GCA_041658225.1 Actinomycetota bacterium | reverse complement strand
GACCAGGTGGGCACTTTCCGGAACTCGTTCTAGGTTTTAGCCGGGGCGCTGACTTCATGCTCCTGATGTCGGCATAGATGGGGCATCTCAGGTTCCGCGGCGCAGGCCACCAGCCTCGATTCTCGGTAGGAAAGTTGGTCTGAGTTCCAGCACCCGCTCGCGCACGATCCCGGCCTTGCGGGGCCCCTTGGGGCCGGGGTTGGAGGAGACATAAGGAAGCGCGCTCTGCCCGCCGGCAGGCCACAAGCCGGTCTACCGAGAGTCGAGGCTAGAAGGATCTCCTGAACGTACCCATCTGGTTCCAGTGGTCTCCGGACTCACGGAACTCGATCACGACATCCGAGCCGACCCTCCGATTCGGCGTGAAGTCCACGGGTCCCCATGTTTCGAGTACGGCTTTGAGGGATTGGAATCCTGCACGGAAGGTCTTGTAG
Source organism: Actinomycetota bacterium (assembly GCA_041658225.1). GTDB lineage: Bacteria > Actinomycetota > CALGFH01 > JBBAAN01 > JBBAAN01 > JBBAAN01. The sequence continues at coordinate 2,211 of JBBAAN010000254.1, read as the reverse complement.
CCGAGGTTGGGCCCGGCAGCCTGGAGCGCGGCGTGCATCACCTCACCGAGACCCCATCCGATCAAGCCGATGTCGTCGGGCGTCTCGTTGGGGTACATCTGGCGGTACGTGGTCTTGTAGGTGTTCGCCGCGGCGCTCGACAGCGCCACCCAGGGGGAGAAGGCCCGCGCGCCCTTGAGGGCCCCATTGGCGTTCGCAAGCGCAAGCACCATGTCGAAGTTCCAGGAAGGGGCGTCGGCGAACCAGATCGGGTGGTATCCCACCGCCTGGGCTTGCTGGGCGAGCTTGATCATCGGGGTCGGGGCCACGTACGTAACCACCAGCTCGGCATTGGCCTGCCGCAGCTTGAACACCGTCTGCGAGTAGTCATTGGCCTGCCCATCAATGGCGTCCTCGGCAACCACGTCCTTGCCTTTCTCCCGAAGCCGTGCCTTGAAGGCCTCCGCGAATGGCACCGCGTCGGGCACGTTCTCCCGAACGATCGCCGGTCTCTTGGCCGACAGATCCCCGGTCGTGAAGTAGTCGGCGACCAAGCGCCCCTGGATTCGGTGGTCGATGCTGATAACGAAAGTGTTGACCTGAGCTGACCCCGGATCCATCGCGGGGGTCGCCGGGCCGAAGGCCAGCATGTGGGGGATGCCTTCGTCGTTCAAGAACTTGCCCAGAGCGGCAACCACCTCGACCCGGTCCATCGTGTAGAAGCTGAAGGCCTTCTCGTGGATGCAATCCCGAGCCCTGGCCAGAGCCTCAGCCGTGTCTGACTTGGTGTCCTTGATGATGAGCTTCACGTTGCGCCCGTGGACACCGCCCTTCTTCTTGAGGTAGTCCCAATACAGGTTCACGCCCTTCTCCCACGTCGTGGGCAGCGGTGAGGCGCCGGTCTCGGGCATGAGTACGCAGAGGGTGATCTGGGTGTCGGTCACACCGGGGTGCGGACCCGGGTCTATCCGGCCGCCAACGCCGGACGAGCCGGTCGAAGTTCTCGTGGCCCCCGACGGAGCGTGACCCAGCGAAGCCGTTGAAGCCGGCCCCGAGTCGGCCGGTGAGGTCGCCCCGGCCGCGACGGCGTCTCCCGGCTCCGCGGGAGAGGTCTCGGTCGCCCGGGCTTCCCTGTGGACAGGACGGCCAACCAAACCCGCCCGCCCGTCTTGGTCGGCCGACCAGCGCGCGCCGCATGCCGAGGACGACATCGCCAGGACTCCGCCGACGGCAAGCAGACGAACGCAAGGCCGGCGTCGATCAACCCTCGTCGAGCAGGCCATCTCGCCAAACCCCCCGCTCCGGCGGCAACCCTGTGCCGGCACCCTCAGCCCGCCACCGCCACCGCATGATAGCAGGCGTGGGTGTGGCGGCCGTCACAGGCGAGATCGAGGCTCCACACACCCGGAGGTCGGCTCAGAAGACGTCCTCGATCCGGACGAGGGTGCGACCCAGGACTTGCCCGGCGGCGAGATAGGCCGAGTTCGCGCACCCGTCCGTTCCGGTGCTGTACTCCCGAGTCGTGTCCCCAGCGACGAAGAAGTTCTTCACCGGCGTCGCAGGCCCGATCCTCGTCTCCCCGTACCAGTCAATGGTTCGGGCGATCCCGTCCACGACCGGGAAGTACTGGGCCGTGATCCAGTCGGCCTGGGCAAGATCCAGTTTCGGGAACAGCCGCTTGAGCTCGCGCTCCATCTTGACCCGGAACTCCCTCAGGTCCGGAGCTTTCCCCTCGACGAGCGTGGCGCACGTGAGGATCTGCTTGCCCGGAGGCGCTACTCCCTGAGAGCTGTCGAGTTCGCTTATCAAGAAGTACTCCCCGAACTCCTCTAGCTGGGAGCGAGGCACGAACACCCACGTGTTTCGGGGCTTGTCGAACAGCACCTGACGGCCTCCGCAAATGAGCAGAGCCAGCCTCGACGAGGCATTGCTCCCCTCCTCCGCTCGGTCGAAGAAGTCCTTGTGCGCCGCGATCACGCCGTCGTCGAAGAGCGGTGGGAGATGGAAGACGGGAATCGTGCAAATCACCGAGTCAGCCTTGATCTCGTTGCCCTCGACCACCACTCCGGTGGCCCGAAAACCACCGCCCGAAGGCCCCGGCTCGGTCGCTATCCGGTCGACCCGATGTCCGGTCAGTACCTCGCCCCCCCTGTCCTTCACGACCCCGGCAAGCGCTTCCGAGACTCTCCCGAAGCCCCCGGACGGGTAGAGAACCGCGGTGGTCCTGTATTT
>JBBAAN010000253.1:0-2664 GCA_041658225.1 Actinomycetota bacterium | reverse complement strand
CTTGCCATCGGAGCGAGGATGACAGCGGCAACCAGCCGGCGTGAACCCATCCCGGGTAGCAAGCGGTCTACGGCGGAGAGGGTCGGTAATCACTGGGCGCGGTAAGGCCCGTTCCAGAGGCTGGGGAGTCCTATGGGACAGACGCCGGCCGACATCCAACACCGCGCCGGCGGCGAGGCGCCGGGGCCGGACGGCGAACTACGAAACACGAAACGCTCAGCGTTGAGCGATCCACGGATAGCAGCTCATGGGTTCGAAGCTCTGTCCTCCGGGGGCGGGCACGCACTCCGGAAGCTCTGGCGCCCGGCTCTGCTCAAAGCCACGGCCCTGCGACGGTCAAGGCCCGAGGGAAGTTCGCCAGAAGGGCCCGCAGCGATCGTCGGGACGCGATCGACAGGGTCGCGACGATCGGGGCAACATGCGGCAGGATCGAGCTGGCCAATGCTGCATCCAGGGCAAGCATCAGATTGTCCTCACCGTCGCGATCAAAGAGTCCCACGCCGTCGAACGACCATGCGTTTGCGATGAAGACGACTGCCTCACCGATGATGCGCGAGGGGGCCGGCATCCTGGAGTCACCCAACAATTGCGCAAGCTCGAAGAGTGGCTTGAGGGCCTGCGGCCGGTAGCCCTCGATCTGTCGGATCTTTTGGCAGGCAGCTTGCGAAGTTCGAACCGAGAGGCTGTGCAACGGAAGCCCCTCGGGGCTGGTCCCATCCCCCGTGTGACCCCTGGCCACAGGAGGAGCGGGCCGTGGGCTCCAAGTGACGACGCAGGTCTGCGGGAACAGATCGAGATCCCACCCACGGACGGCCGGTTCGTCCAGTGTTCCGACGAGGGTCAGGTTCGGGGGAAACGCGGCGCGGCGCGAGAGGAAACTCCCTCCGAGCTTGCGAACCCAGCCGCGGTGGATCTGAGGCGCCAACTCGGCGAAGATCATCGTCAACTCAGCGCTGCTGATGCGCGCCAGACAGGCTATGCGGAGCCATTCCGAGTTGCGGCGCAGGAGAGTCTCTGTGGCGAACGCCAGGACCTTCTCGACGTTGAAGCGGGCTTGCGCCTGGGCAAGCATCGTGCAGCCTGAAGACCACCAGGCATGACCGACCATCTCCTGGTAGCTGGGGCTGCCAACGCCAGCCAATACTTTGGCCCCAGTCCGCACGAGCGTTACTTTCCCCGATCCTCCGGGACCGACCAGGATGACCAGAGGCTTTGTCTTGAGGGCCACGAAGAAGGTGACAACATCGAGCGGGCTAGCCTGGACGCCAGCCTGGCCGACGAGATCCAGGATGGTCGCGACTGCGCGTTGTTCGTCCCCCGGCAGGACCGCCGCCAGCGGCGCTCTAGACGGAGCGACTTCGCGTTCATCATCGGAGGAGGCTGCGGTGTGACCTCCGTGGCTGTTGACCCGCCGTTGGCGTCCCGACGAAGGCGGTTGACCCGCTGAGAAGGGAGAGGCTGCGACTACAGCCATGCCGCTTCGACCCTAGCCCCAAAGATGTCGGACAGAGAGGCCTGGACGCGCCCGCGAAGGTCGGCCCCTCCTACCGCAGGGCTGGTTTCGATCAGCTCAACGCTGGTCGAGGGACCATTCGAATGAACGGTGACGGTGATGGGGTCGATCGATGAGCCATACACAAGAAGAACGACAAGTTGGCACTCGCAATCGGTCGTGCCGTGATGGGGGCATTCGAACGGCCCGCTGGAAGCCATCGCCAGACGCAGGTCGAAGCTGCGGACGACACACAACCCGCGGCGCTTCAATGCCTCGGTCAACTCCCGAACGGCATTCTCACTCGGGCAACTTAAGACGACGCCGGATACCATCCCCGCCACCTACGCGTAGCCTAGCCGACGGCTCTGGCTGAGAGTAGAGCAGGCCGGCGGGTCGGTGGGCACGCCGAACAGCGCACGGACCCCTCTTGTCGATGAGCCATCCAATTCAGGGATGGCAAAAGTTGCGGCGGGTTGGGTCGGACGGAGGATCGGGAATCGCCCCACTGAATCGGGCGTCTCCTCTTGCAGGACCGCTCGAAAGGATGTCGGCCGTGGAAGCCTCTCCCGGGCGCGTCGGCCCGTCACAGGCCATCATTCCTTCTTGACTAAGAGCCACAGCCCAAGACCCGCGCCGAGCACAGCCGCCCCTATGACTCCCGCTACCAGGCCTCCGGACTTGGTGCGCTGGAGCATGTGGGCCTCGCCGCTGGGTTCTTGCACCATAGCAGGGTCGGCACTGGCCTGAGAAGAAGGTGGGGTGACGGTCAAGTCGGCTGCTGTCGATTCACCGGTGGGGGTCGCAGCGCGAACGGTGTAGCTTCCAGGCGGCGTCTCGGGCGGAATCATCAGCGTCACCTCGAATCCGCCTTCCTCGCCTTGCGCCTCTGCGGTCGCCTCGCCCAGTTTGGTTGACCCGGGGGCCCCTTCCAGGCTGATGGTGAACACCTCACCCGGCTCCATCTCGCTGCCGGTGACGGTGATATCCGAGCCGGCGGCAGCCAAGGGCGGATTGACGGTGATCACGGGTTCGCCATGAGCCACGGCGACGCGGATAGTGGACAGGGTCAGCACGGTCGCGATCCCCAGACCTCTCCATAGACGTGGACGCGAGCCCATGGTTGCACTCCTATTCCAGATGCCGCGTGACCGGCGACAGCTCGGCGGCGA
>JBBAAN010000252.1:0-2668 GCA_041658225.1 Actinomycetota bacterium | reverse complement strand
GAAGGACACCGTCAAGGTGGCGTGGCTGGACGTGTCCAAGTCGACATACGAGGCGGCCGCCCAGTTCGGGACATCCTCGGGCACGACCAACGACTACCTCTACTACTTGACCCCCTTCGTCGATGAGATCAACGCCACGGGCGGAATCAACGGCCGCAAGCTTGTGGTCAATGTGATCGAGTACGACCCCAAGAACCGGGACGACCAGTTGGCGGCGTGCGTGAACGCCGCCGAGGACGCCAAGGTCTTCGCGGCCCTGACCGGCTACATGTCCACAGGTGAAGCCTGCCTGGCCGACAAGCAGGTTCCGGTCATCACCTACAACTCCGTGTCGGCCGATAGGCTCTACCGGCAGGAGAAGGGGTGGGTACGGGAAACGGCCATGAACCAGGATCGCCTGGTGAAGAACCTCGTGGACTGGCTCCTCCAGGCCCGGGTGATAACTTCCAGCACCCGAATCGGCGTGTTGACGCTTGAAAACCCCGAGTACAAGCAGGTGGCCGAGAGCGTTCTCCTGCCCTACTTGGCGAGCAAGAAGCTCTCGGTCGCGGCGGTGGCGAGCTTTTCGTCGCAGGCCGAGCGGACTGCCATCGAGGCAAACAACATGGTGCTGCAATTCAAGGACAAGGACGTTCAGTTCGTCTTCCCCGCCGTCACCTGGTGGCAGTTGTTCCACTTCCTCACCCAGGCTCAAGCTCAGCTCTACAAGCCCGAGTATGCGGCTCTGGAGATGGGTGGCATGACCGGCGATGCACTGGCCTCGTCGCTACCGGCCGACGAGTGGGACGGAAGCCGAGGCATTACCACCACGCGCAGCGGCGAGAGCGCGGCGGGCAAGCCGGAGACGCCGGAGCAGAAGGAATGCCTCTCGGCTTTCTCCGCAAGGGGCGGGAAGATCGATACCGACACCGACCGGCAGTTCACACTGCTTGCTTGCCAGCAACTGCACCTGTTCGCGAAATCGGCCCGGCTGGCCGGCGCGCAACTCACTCGGCAGTCTTTCTTCGCGGCCCTCGACTCGCTGGGCGCCTACCGCGAAAGGGTGTCCGCCGCGGACACGCTTACATTCCGCAAGGGCAAGTATGATGCCGCCGACCGTTTCGCCGTCGTCCAGTGGCGCAAGGACTGCAAGTGCTACCACCAGATCGAGGGATTCCGCCCAAGCTCCTGGTAGGAGGGGCGAGCCCACCGGCAGGCGGCCAAGCGGTCCGACACGCCCCCCCTGTTGTGCCCGCGGAGATGGTGCCCGGTTGGGCCTATCCGGCGGAGATGCCCCCCAGGCGCCGGATGCGATGGGCCTGGGATGTGTAGTCGGGCAAGACCATGGGAGAGACTCGGTCGGCCGGCACGCTGGCCTCGTCCAACTCACGCGCGTAGGCCGCCACGTGGTCGAGGCTGAGCCGGCCCAGGCGGACCTCACCGGCCCGTTCAGCGGCACGTAGCCCGGCCCGCCGGCCGAAAACGAAGATGTCCAGCAGGGAGTTGCCCATCAGGCGGTTGCGCCCGTGCACTCCTCCGCTGACCTCTCCGGCGGCGAATAGGTTGGCAAGAGGGCTCTCCGCGTGCTCGTTGATGACCAGGCCGCCGTTCTGGTAGTGCTGCGTCGGGCAGGTGAGTATCGGCTCCCGGGAGATGTCGATGTCGTGGCGCGCAAACTGGGCCACCATGGCGGGAAGCGCCTTGCGGATCGTGCCCTGCCCACGAAGGATGTCGATCATCGGGATGTCGAGCCAGACGCACGCGACGCCGGTGGGAGTCACCACGCCGTTGGCGCGCTCACCGCACTCCCGGATGATGGCGGCCGAGACCGCGTCCCGTGTCTCCAGCTCGTAGACGAATCGTTCACCCGAGCGGTTGACCAGATGGGCTCCCAGGCTGCGCACCTTCTCGGTTACGAGCTGGCCCAGTATCTGCTCCGGGAAGGCAACTCCAGTGGGGTGATACTGCACGGTGTCCATGAAGAGCAGCGGCACTCCGGCCCGATAGCCGAGGACCACTCCGTCGGCGGTTGCCCCGTAGTGGTTGGTGGTGGGGAAACCCTGTACGTGCAGCCGTCCCATGCCGCCCGTGGCCAGGATCGTGCAGCGGCTTCGCACCAGTGAGTATTCCTTGGTCTCCAGGTCGTAGAGGACCGCGCCGGCGCACTGGCCGGATTCGTCGAGCAGCAACTCGACCGCCGGGGTGAACTCCAGGCAAGTGATCCCGTGGTTGATCGCTTCGTCGCGAACCACCCGCATGAACTCCATACCCGTGTAGTCGCCGCTGGAATGCATGCGGCGTATGGAAGTGCCGCCTCCGTGTGCCTCCAGCATGCTGCCATCGGGATTTCGATCGAAGAGAACCCCAAGCTCTTCGAGCCAGTGCACGACCGACGGCGCGTCGCCGACCAGCGCCCGCACCAGTTCTGGGGTGTTCTCGAAACCGCCGCCGCCCAAGACATCCAGGTAGTGGCGGGCCGGGGAGTCCTCCGCTCGGTCGGCCGCCTGGATCCCGCCCTGGGCCATGATCGTGTTGGCGTCGCCCCAACGGAGTTTGGTGACCATGAGGACCTTCGCGCCCGCCGCCTGCGCGGTCAGCGCAGCGGCAGTTCCGGCCCCTCCGGCGCCGATGACCAGCACGTCCACGTCGTGGTCCGCCGGGCGATCAAGGTCGAATGAATCGGGGGAGA
>JBBAAN010000251.1:0-2677 GCA_041658225.1 Actinomycetota bacterium | reverse complement strand
TTGGTCGAGGTGCAGGGAACCGCGGAGGGCGAGCCCTTCGATCGCGACGGCCTCAACGATCTGCTGGGGCTCGGCGAGACGGGCATCCGCGCGCTGGTCGCCATGCAGCGGGGCATCCTGGCTTGAAGGGCGCTTCGAAGCCCGCCGCCTTGCTGCTTGGCACGCGCAACCGCGGCAAGATGCGTGAAGTGCTTTCGATCCTGGGCGACCTGCCGGTCGAGGTAGTGCTGCGCGACGATCTGCCCGAGATGGCCGAGGACGGGGCCACTTTCGAAGAGAACGCCATCGCCAAGGCTTTGGCCTACTCGCGATGGTCGGGCATGCCCACGCTGGCTGAGGATTCCGGCCTGGAGGTCGACGCTCTGGAGGGAAGGCCGGGGGTACGCTCGGCCCGGTTCGCCGGAGAAGACGCAACCGACCAGGCCAACGTGCGCCTGCTTCTACGGGAGATGGACGGTGTGCCGGAAGCGAGACGCACCGCGAGGTTTCGCTGTGTGGCCGCTTTCGTGGTCCCGGGACGAGCGCCGATCACGGCAGGGGGGGCCCTGGAAGGCAGGATAGGTCTGGTGCCGGCCGGGTCCAGCGGCTTCGGCTACGACCCGGTGTTCTACCCAGACGGGTGGACCCGGACCGTCGCCGAATGCGAGCCGGAGGCCAAGAACGCGATTTCCCATCGCGGGCGGGCGCTCCGGGCGATCCGCCCGGCGATCCAGGCCTGGGCCGAGGGCCGATAGAACCCGTAGGGGTCTCCGCCAGATCATCTCTCAAGAAATCTCAGGATCGGCGGCAGGAATTCCGCCAGGTGTGACGAATTTCACACTTCAGACCCGCCAGCCGCGTGCCTGCCCTAGAGGGGGGCGCAGGGGCGAGGTGGCCGGGCAGCAGGTCTGTGGGGGTGACAAGGCTCGCGCGGGGCCGGGTGGCCGGGGGGCACCTGGGGGGGATGGCTACCCGGCCCCGCGTGGTTTTTCTATGAGAGCACCCATGCTGCCGAGTCCGCCGGCAGGGTGATAACTCCACGCTCGCACTTCACCGCGTCGTTACTGGCAAGCACAAGCTTGCCCGCCGCCGGAAGATCACTGGGTTGGGCCGTGAAGTTGCACGCGACCCTCAAGGTGCCCGCCTCGGTGTCCCGCTCGTAGGCCAGGCAGCCCTCCGGCGCGTCCAACCACGAGACGTTGCCGGGGGTGTCGAGCAGCAGGTCTCGGCGGGCCGACAGGGCCTTGCGGTACAGGTGGAGGATCGAGCCGGGGTCAGCCCGCAGCGACGAAACGCTCTTCTTGCCCCACCCTTCGGGCATCGGTAGCCAGGGCGCGGCGGCCGAGAAGCCGCAGTTGGGAGAGCTCTCGTCCCAGGGAAGCGGGATACGGCAGCCGTCTCGGCCTATCACCTCTCCTTGCGAGCGGAAGAACTGGGGATCCTGGCGAAGGTGTTCGGGGACCTCGACGTCCTCCAGGCCCAACTCCTCACCGGCGTAGAGGAACACCGTTCCCGGAAGGCTCAGGGTGAGCAGGGCCACGGCCCGGGCGCGCGCGAGCCCCTGGGCGCCGCCGCCGTAGCGGGTGGCCTGGCGTGGCCAGTCGTGGTTGGACAGAACCCAGGCAGCACTTGCTCCCACGGCCTGGTAGGCGTCCAGGCAGCGGGCGATGGTCGCCCGGAACACCCCGGCGTCCCAGGGGGAGAGCATCAGCAAGAAGTCGAACGCCAGATCCATCTCTCCCGGACGCACGAAGTCCGCCACGTCCGGGGCGTCTCCCCAGACCTCGCCGACGATCATCCGGTCGCCCGGGTAACCGTTGAGAACATCGCTCCAGCGGCGGAACACGTCGTGGCTCTCCGACTGGTTGAAGGCGTAGGGCTGGTTGAAGCCCGCGTACATCTCAGGTTGGTCCTCGGGCGCGGGCGGGTTGTCCCGCAGCAACTCGTCCTTGTACATCCCCCGCGCCACGTCGATGCGGAACCCGTCCACTCCGCGGTCCAGCCAGAACCGAAGGATGGAGTCGAAGTCCTCTCGCACCTTGGGATTGCGCCAGTTCAGGTCGGGCTGTTCCGGGGTGAAAAGGTGCAGGTAGTACTGGCCGGTGGGCTCGTGAAGAGTCCAGGCGGGGCCCCGGAACACCGACATCCAGTTGTTCGGTCGGCCGCCGTCGGGGGAGGGGTCGCGGAAGAAGTACTTGTCCCGATCGGGGTTCTCCCGGCTGGAGAGCGCCGCTTGGAACCAGCGGTGGTGGTCCGAGGAGTGGTTGGGCACCAGGTCGTTGAGCACGCGGATTCCCAGCCGGTGAGCCTCGGCGACCAGGGCGTCGAAGTCGGCCAGCGTGCCGAAGGTGGGCTCGACGTCCCGATAGTCGGCCACGTCGTATCCGTGGTCGGCCATGGGCGAGGGGTAGAAGGGCGTGATCCAGACGGCGTCGACTCCCAGCCATCTCAAGTAGGGGAGCTTCTCTTTCATGCCCATGAGGTCGCCCACGCCGTCGCCGTTTCCGTCGGCGAAGCTGCGGATGTAGACCTGGTAGACAACGGCTCCCTGCCACCACGGCTTGGTCACGGTTCACCTCGTCTTCGGATGCTTCTGTTTGGTGGGGGCCAGGGATTCACTGACCGTGCGAGAGAGGGGACTCGAACCCCTACGCCTTTCGGCACCGGGACTTAAACCCATCTCGACATGCGCCGGAGT
>JBBAAN010000250.1:0-2680 GCA_041658225.1 Actinomycetota bacterium | reverse complement strand
ACGTGGTCCACGTCGAGGGAATCGCCGATCTCGACCGGCTCATGGCCGAGAGGGCGGGAGAGGTTGACGTACTCGTTTTCGGTCCGGATGTCACCGTGACGGCGGCTCTCGAGGCCTCTGCCCGGATGCAGCTCAATGCACCCGAAGTGAGCGTGGTGGTCGTGACCGAGACCCCCACTCCCGACCTGTTGCACAAGGCCATTCGCGCGGGCGTCAAGGACGTCCTGCCCTCCTCGTTCACACCGGAGCAACTGCGCGAGGCCATCGATCGCGCGGAAGACCTCACGAGGAAGCTGCGAGGGCGGGTTTCGGCGGCGGAGACCGACCTCCTCGGGGGGAAAACCCACCGCGTCGTGTCGGTGTTCTCGTCGAAGGGGGGCTCGGGCAAGAGCTTCATGGCCTCCAACCTTGCCATCCTCCTGGCTCAACAGTCCGGGCAGGATGTTGCGCTCGTGGACCTGGATCTCCAGTCGGGCGACCTCGCCATCATGCTTCAGCTCCTGCCGGCATGGACCATCTACGATGCCGTGAAGGATCTGGACAGGTTGGACGCCGGTGCGCTCAAGGGGTACCTGACCGTGGAGCGTTCCGGGGTCCACCTGCTTGCGGCGCCCCTCGATCCATCCCTGGCCGAGAAGATATCCGGGGCGGCGGTGCACCGGGTCCTGCAGCTTCTGAGGGAGTCCTTCGCCTACGTGGTGGTGGACACTCCGGCGTTCTTCGGCGACCAGGTCCTTGCCGCCCTTGACGAGAGCGACGGCTGCGTGTTGATCGCCAGTCTGGACGTTCCCAGCATCAAGAACCTGAAGCTTGCCCTGCAAACACTCGAGCAGCTTGGCCTAGGGCGCGAGCGGATCCGGCTGGCCCTGAACCGCGCGGACAGCAAGGTGGGCCTGCGCATCGAAGACGTCGAGAAGACCCTGGGGACGCAGATCGACGTGAGCATCCCGTCCAGTCGTGACGTGCCTCTTTCCATCAACCAGGGAATCCCGCTCGCCGTCAACAACCGCAAGTCCCCCGTGATAGCGGCGATTTCCAAGCTGGCGGCGGCCCTGGTTGCATCGGGGGGCGGTGTCCAGGCCGGTGCTCAGCCGCGCCAGGGCTTGTTCGGTAGGTCCCGAGGAGGAACTCGTCATGGGTCTGTATGAGCGACTTGCCAAAGCGCGCGCCGGCACGGACGCACCCGTGCTTCCGGCGACCGAGGAGGCGGAGGACCTGCAGACAGCGGACCCTCTGGCACCCCTGAAGCGCAGGATCCACCAGGCGTTGCTCCAGGCCCTCGGCCCGAAGCTCTACGACATCAACCTCTCCGCCGAGCAACTTGAGTTCCGGGTGCGCGAGAAGCTGTCCGAGGTCCTCGCCGGCGACTCGACCCCCTTGTCGGCGGCCGATCGCCAGCGCCTGGTTGCCGAGACGATAGACGACATTCTGGGCTACGGGCCGCTCGAGCCGTTTCTCAAGGACTCGACCGTGACCGAGGTCATGGTCAACGGGCCTTCGATCGTGCACATCGAGCGAGAGGGGAAGATCTACCGGACGACGGCGCGCTTCCTCGACGACGGGCACCTGCGCAGGACCATCGACAAGATCGTGGGGCAGGTGGGCCGGCGCATCGACGAGGGACAGCCGTACGTGGACGCCCGTTTGCCGGACGGCTCGCGCGTGAACGCCATCATCCCTCCGGTGGCAATCGACTATCCGGTCCTGACGGTGCGCAAGTTCGCGCGCGATCCCTACCAGGCAGAGGATCTCATCTCATTCGGGACCATGTCCTCGAAAGTCGCTCGGTTCCTGGACATGTGCGTGCGGGGGCGCATCAACATCCTCGTGTCGGGAGGAACCGGGGCCGGCAAGACGACGACTCTGAACGTCCTGTCCTCGTCCATTCCGCCCGACGAGCGGATAGTCACCATCGAGGATGCCGCGGAACTGAAGCTCCACCAACCACACGTGGTACGCCTGGAGTACCGTCCACCGAACATCGAGGGGCGAGGCGAGGTCACCGTCCGCGACCTCGTGCGCAACTCATTGCGCATGCGCCCGGACCGCATAGTGGTCGGCGAGGTCCGAGGTGGCGAGGCTCTGGACATGCTCCAGGCGATGAACACCGGACACGATGGCAGTATCTGCACCATCCACGCCAACTCCCCGCGCGATGTGCTCTCCCGACTCGAGACCATGGTCCTGATGGCGGGGATAGACTTGCCCATCCGGGCGATCCGGGAGCAGGTCGCGAGTGCGGTTCATCTGATCGTTCACCAGGCTCGCTTGAAGGACGGCACACGCCGCTTCACCCAGGTGACCGAGATCGTCGGCATGGAGGGAGACATCATCACCATGCAGGACCTGTTCCTCTTCGACTTCGGAATGGGCGTGGACGAGACGGGCCACTTCCGCGGGCACATCAAGCCTTTGGGGATCCGCCCGAAGTTCTCCGAGAAGCTGGAGGATGTGGGATTGAAGCTCGACCCTGAGATCTTCGAACCGGAGGCCTTCGCCAGGAACGGCAGGCGATGATCAGGCGGTTCGCGCTGGCGGTCGTCGCCGTTTGCTTGCTTGCCGTCCCGGCAGGCGCACAGGCAGGCTTCCAGGTTCGCATCCGGGAGGCGGCTCTCGACCCCGGTGGGGCCGTGCGTCTCATCGTATCGGTGACGGGTGAGGCCACCGGCCAGATTCTCTC
>JBBAAN010000249.1:0-2693 GCA_041658225.1 Actinomycetota bacterium | reverse complement strand
GGTCGCCGGGCCGAGCACGGGTTTGTCGACACTCCGCATGGCACGGCCCCGGGTGACCTTGGGTGAGGGGGCCCGCGCCGCCGGACCGCTCGGGGCGGATCCCCCGGTCAGCTCGATTAGCCGCGCGCGCACCTGCTCGACCGTGAACGGGCGGAGCAACAGCGGGGCGATCGCGACACCCGCAGGCTCACGGTCGCCGGCGACCAGGCAAGGCAGCGTCACCCCACGCCGCCGGAAAGCCGCGGCAGCCCGCAACCCCAATTCCGTGGTGCCGAGGTCGATCAAGGCCACACTCGCTTCCGGGGCCAGGTCGACGGCCTGGTCTATCCCGGTGACGGCAACGACCTCCCAGTCGCCCCCCATGAACGTCAGCGCGACTACGAGGGATGTGCTCTCGGTAAGGGCAAGGACGCGCACCACAACTCCCATCGAGTCTCCAACCCGGCGGTACCAGCGGTATCCAGGTTCCACCGCCGGATGCCGTCCCGCAAGACCCCTGTGCGATCGAGACGATCACCCAGTACTTGGGCGGCGGGCCGGAAGACCCCGAAGGCGCCGAGAAATCTCACGCTGGATCCCGGCCGGGGGTCTCGGTTCCACCGGCTGGTCCCGCCGGCTACAGGGCACCGAAGATGTTGCGGTAGATATTGATGGCCGCCGGCCCCAGCAAGACCACGAAGAGCGCCGGCATGATGCACAGGATCAGCGGGAAGACGATCTTGACGGGCAACTTTTGAGCCCTCTCCTCGGCCCTCTGGCGCCGCTTCACGCGCATCTCGTGCGCCTGGACGTGGAGCACCTTGGCAATGGCGATTCCGAAGATGTCCGCCTGCACCATCGCCATCACGAAGGACTTCAGCTCATCCACGGTGCTCCGGTCCGCGAGGTCCCGCAGTGCCTCGCTGCGCGGCCTGCCGAGCTGGATCTCCTGGAGCACCCGGTGCATCTCCTCCCCAATCGGACCCCCCACTTGCCGGGCGACCCTGGCCAGGGCGGCGTCGAAGCCGAGGCCCGCCTCTACCGTGATGGAGAGAAGATCCAGGGCGTCCGGAAGCGTGCGCCGAATCGACTCCTGACGGTGGGCGGATCGGTTCTTGAGGATCCACTCGGGGACGTAGTAGCCGGTGCCACCCAGCAGCACGGCGAGGATGAACGCCCTGAACGTCGGAGCCCCTAAGGCCTTGGGCACGACGAGCCCGGCCGCGAACAGCACCACGGTCCCCAGGACTTTCAACGCAAGCAGGCGCTCCGCATCCCATCCCGAGGGACTTCCCGCATAGATCAGTTCCTGCCGCAAGCGTTCGACCGCGCTGGCCGGCGTGAGCCGTCTCACCGCCTGCCCGAGCCGGAGAAAGGCGGGCGCCACAACGCGCTTGGGAAGGGGCAGGGCAAGCTCACGCTTGCGCACATCGGAGGCCGTCAACTCGATGCTGCGAATGGTTCGCAGGGTTCGGTATAGGCGGCGGCGCTCCACCACATAGCCCTGCAACGTTGCCACGAGCAGCACCAGAGCCCCGAAGAAGGCCAGGATGCCTATCGCGTGTGTGTCCACCCGTCCCCCTAGACGTCGATCCGGATCATCTTGCGCATCCAGGCTATGCCCACGATCAACAGCCCGATCCCACCGGCGATCATGACCTTACCGATCGTGTAGTGGGTGAGTGTTCCTATGTAGCTGGGATTGACGACCGACATGTAGGCCACGAGCAGGAAGGGCAACACCGACAGGATGATCGCCGACAAGCGTCCCTCTGCCGACAGCACCTTGACCTGCCGCCGCAACTGCTCGCGTTCTCGAAGGGTGGCGGCGACGGTGTTGAGCAAGGCAGCCAGGTTGCCGCCGACCTGCCGCTGGATGTTGATCGCCAGCACCACCCAGCGAAAGTCCTCTCCCCCTATGCGTTCCGCCATGCCCTCGAGAGCCTCCTCGAGCGGCATGCCCAGGCGCGTCTCGGTCAGCGCCCGCCCGAACTCCACCGAAGTGGGCGGCCGAGACTCCCTGGCGACCGTGTCGATCGCCTGGACGAGCCCGTAGCCGGCCTGGAGGGACCCCGCGAGGAGCTGAAGCGTGTCGGGCAGTTGCTCCATAAATGCGGCGTTCCGGCGCTCCGTGCGCTGCCTCAGGATGATCTCCGGAATCATCACCCCGATGACCATGAGAACCAGGCCGAGCCACCACAGACCGAGTAGCCCGAAGCCGATCAGGATCCCGATGATGGCCCCCAGCCCCCTGAGCACGAGGAACTCGCTCGCCCGCAGGGGCCACCCGGCCCGGTCGAGGCGGATCTGAACCTTCTCCTCATATCCCTTGGGCTTGGGCGCCTGCTCCATCAGTTCGACCACCCGACGGCCCAAGGCGGTGGACATCGCAGAGGGTTCGGGCTCCTTCTTCGGCCCGCGCGTGTACAGGCGAAGGCCACGGCGCAACACCCTGACGGCGCCGCCTCCCCTCGTCTGATAGAAAACCATCCCGAGTAGCAGCGCGATCGCCAGGAAAGCGGCCCCGAGCCCCACATACAACCCGACACTCGAGCCCAGCACCCCAATGTGCTCGCCGGAGGGTGCCTCCTCGGGCGGCGGAGCCACGCTTCGAGGATTCAGTACCGCGATCGTGTCCTCTACCTTGACCCCGCTCACCGTCACCGCAACGGACAGCTCCAGTTCTTTTGGCGTGGCGGCGGTGCTCGTGTAGG
>JBBAAN010000248.1:0-2698 GCA_041658225.1 Actinomycetota bacterium | reverse complement strand
CGGGATGCACGGAAGAGAGCCGGCGAAGTGGGCGTCGAAGCGAACCGACCGGCGGGCCAGGCGATCTATGTTGGGGGTGTTGAACTCCGTCCCGCCGTAGCAGCCGAGCATGTGGCGATTCAAGCTGTCCAGCAACACCACGATCGCATTGCGCGGCCCGCTCTGACCACCGTCCCGATCCTCCGCCATGGCTTCCCCTCCGGGGCCTGGTCCCGCATGGGACCGGATGCTTCGGTTGGTGCGAGTGCGGAAGCTATTGTCCCCCCGGGGATGCGGGGGCGCTCGAATGCCACCGTACTTGCGGGGGCGAGTACTAGCGGCCGGGCATGCCCAAAGCCTTGGCGCACAGGCGGTCCGTGAGGTTCTCCCCGTAGACGAGCGCCTCCGGCGCGGCCACCGTCGTACCGTAGGCCTGGGCCGTCACCGGGTAGTAGGCGAAGCGAATCCCGAAGACCTGCTCGGCGAACTCCTTCGCATACTTCCATAGTTCGGCAGTGACGAAGGCGCCGGGGGCCCATACCACCGGAGACATGGTCAGCATCTCGAGAGCGAGCTGCATGGCGTGGGACTCCCGGTCCCAGGCCTCCAACCACGGCTCGACCTCGGCGCGCAGAGCGCGGTCCAGCCCCTCCCGGCAGTCGCCCTGCAAGTACTGGCGCAAGCGCCGGTCTCCCTCGCGGTCAAGTTCGGCCCAGGCCACCAGTTCGGGGTCGGGCTCGGCATCGCCCACCCAGGAGCGGCAAGCGCGTGCCAGCGTCTCCAGGCCGGGGAACTCAGCAAGGCATTCCTTCCATGCTTGCTCGCGATCCACCGTCGGATCCATCCAGAAGCGGGCGGCCACAGCCAGCCCGACACGGCTGGCCAGCGGACGGGACATGAAGTTGCAGAACACCCCCGTGGTCTCGTCGAGCAGATCCGGCGAGCGCCGCGGATACGGTCCCAAGTGCAGCACACTGTTCATGGCCCCATCGTTGACGGGAAAGTTCTCGGCAAAGAGGAGCTTGCGCCCCATGCCTTCGGCCATGTGGGCAGCCTGCGCACCGCTGACCGTGGGGCTGACGATTCCCGGCCCGGTCCACATGATGTCGACCTCGGGCCGTAGGGCTTTGGAGAACGCCTCGAGGTAGGGCGTCACCTCCAGGCCTGAGTAGTCGGTCGGGCAGGTAACCCACTTCACGTCATCGCCGATCCCCTCGACTGCTGCGGCCACCGCGCGTCCATGAGCCTCGCCGAGCTCGGCGCCGCCCGGGTCCACGTCGTCCCAACCCACGCCGAGAACGACGCAGCCCAGATCGCGGAAGTTCCGCATCTTGGCGATGAGGTTGCGCTCATCGCCTTCTCGCCAGTCCAGCCCGGGCGAGAGCACCAAACCCACCTCGACGCCGGCCCGGCGGCCCATCTCGATCAGCTCGGCGAACTCGGCCTCCTGCTCCGGGGGATAGGGCTCGCGCCAATACTGGCGGTGCCGAGGGTCGTCCTTGGGAGCGTAGGCGTAGCAGTTGTAGCCGTGCGTGCCCAGCCACTCGATCAGCGCCTTGCGGTCGCTGTGAGCCAACGGCGGGCCGTAGTAGCCCTCGACCGCGCCCAGCCACATCTTGCCCCCCGGGCCCTTGCCCCCACGCAGACCGCCCATTCCCATCCTCCTCAACTACCCCCACCCGGATCACTCAAGACCTCGATCGCCACGCACCCGACCCGACTGGCCGCACGGACCCGATCGGCCGGACAGGCCCCCGGGCGAGCTGCAATGCTACTGTATGTATAGCATCCCTACATTTGACCGGCCAGTGTGTGTCCGCCCACCGCATGTACGGTGCGCACCGAGAGCGATCCCGCGCCCCGAGGGCAAGGCCGCGAGGAGCGCCGCGTACCTGGATGGTACGCAAGCGACGAGCAACACAGCCATCGGGGATGCGGGGGTGCTCGAATGACACCGTATTTGCGGTGGGCGGGCACTATCCGCCCTTGTGTTCAACGATAGACTGCAAGCAACATGACCTCGACCATCATCGCTCCCAGTAGAGTCCACGGTCACCCGGCCGCCACCTGGGTGGCGTTCTCTGACGGCATGATCGCCGAGATCGGCGGCGGACGCCTTCCGGCCGCGGCCGTCGAGGTTTCCGGCACCGTGCTCGTCCCGGGCTTCCTGGACCTTCAGGTAAACGGCATCGATGACGTGAACTTCGGCCGGACGGACGCCGGGGGCTGGCGGCGTGCCGGACGTGCGCTCATCACGCACGGCGTCACGGGCTACTGCCCCACCCTGGTGAGCTCCCCCCTCGAGGACTACGCGGCGCCCCTTGCCCTGGCCGCAGAGGCGCAGGCCTCCGAGGCCCACGAGGGCCCGGATCGCGCCTCGATCCTCGGCGTGCACCTCGAGGGGCCGTTCCTCGGAGGAATGCCGGGGGCTCACCAGAAGGACCGGCTGCTGGAGGCAGACGTGGCCTGGCTCTCCGATACCCTGGCATCTCATCCCGGGCTGGTTCGCATCGTGACACTGGGCCCCGAGGCCGACCCCGGCTTTGCGGCCATCGGGCTGCTGGCGGGCGCGCACGTGGTGGCCTCCATCGGGCACTCGGCCGCCTCCTACGATCTCGCCCGAGCGGCGGCCGACGCCGGCGCCCGCTCGGTCACACATCTGTTCAACGCGATGAAGCCTCTCCACCACCGCGACCCAGGCCTGGTGGGCGCAGCCCTG
>JBBAAN010000247.1:0-2712 GCA_041658225.1 Actinomycetota bacterium | reverse complement strand
CCGCATGCACGCTGTCGACCGGTACGGGCTTTGGTCAGACGATCACCACGGGCGTGATCGACTGGGGCTATGAGACCGGTCGCGCCTGGACCGACTTCAACGGCGACGGCAAGGCGGATTATTGCCGGCGCGTTGGCAATCAGTACCCGCAGAGCGCGATTCAGTGCACCGAGTCGATCGGCGCCGCGTTCGGGCAGTCCTTCACGTCTGGGGCCCTGGATTGGGGGTACGACACGGGACGGATATGGGCAGACTTCGACGGGGACGGCAAGTCCGACTACTGCCGGCGAACCGGCGGCGGGAATGACCATCACATCGCGTGTCGCATCTCCACGGGCTCGGGTTGGTCCCGCGATGTGGTCATCCCAATGGGCTGGGGCCGCGACCCCGGGGCGGCGTTCGCCGACTTCAACGGCGATCATGCCGCAGACTATTGCCGTGCATTCGCCGACGTCTCCGGTCAGCACGTTGCCTGCACGCTATCGACCGGTCCGGGTCTGGATGATCGCATCGGCACAACGCCGCTTGCCGGCAGTGCTCCGCCGCTTGACTCGCGTGCGAGCTTCGGGGTCACTGTTTCATCGCCTGTCCTCGATTGGGGCTACGACACCGATCGAGCGTGGGCGGACTTCAACGGCGACGGCAAGGCCGACTACTGCCGCCGGGTCGGCGACGCCTATCCGCGAAGTCGCGTTCAGTGCACCGTCTCGACCGGAACCGCGTTCGGCGCCACCTACACATCCGGGGCGGTGAACTGGGGGGCTGAAACCGGCCGGCGATGGGTGGACTTCGACGGGGACGGCAAGGCCGACTACTGCCGGGTCTACGCCGATTCAACGGGTGGCTACGCAGCCTGCACGCTGTCCACCGGGACCGGCTTTGGAGCGACGATCGTTTCCCCGCAGCTGGATTGGGGCTACCCCACAGGTCGCGAGTGGGCCGACATCAACGGCGATGGCAAGGCTGACTACTGCCGTTGGGTCGGACCCGGCTACCCGAACAGCTTGCTGCAGTGCACGCCCTCGACCGGGACGGGCTTCGGCCAAACCTTCACTTCCGGATCGCTCAACCTTGGTGCCGATGCGGGAAGAGCCTGGACCGACTTCGATGGAGACGGCAAGGCGGACTACTGCCGTGTCTATGTCGCAGAGGGAGCGCACGCCGCATGCACGCTGTCGACCGGTACGGGCTTTGGTCAGACGATCACCACGGGCGTGATCGACTGGGGCTATGAGACCGGTCGCGCCTGGACCGACTTCAACGGCGACGGCAAGGCGGATTATTGCCGTTGGGTTGGAGAGAACTACCCGAAAAGCCAACTGCGTTGCACGGTCTCGACGGGCGATGGTTTCGGGGCCGAACCGCTCTCGGGTGCGCTGACGCACGCCGTCGATCCTGCCGGGGTTTGGTCTGATTTCAATGGCGACAACAAGGCTGATTACTGTCGTCGCAATGGCGGAGGAAATGTGCAGCAACTGGCCTGCCGCATCTCAACCGGATCGGGTTGGTCGACCGAAACGATCGCGCTGATGAGCTGGGGCGAGGCGATATGACTTTCGGGCGTCTATCTGCCGCCAGGATTCGGGAGGGTCAACCGCGGCCTCAGCGCTTCTCTCTGGTTAAGAGGGGCAGCCGGTTTGAACCACGAAGGAGAACGAAGTTGAAGAGGTTCAGGTCTTTCTCCTTCGCTCTCAGTTTGACGTTACTTGCCGCGCTCGAGTCGGCCGTGCCAACGACTTTCGCCCAAGCATCACCGGCTTCCACGCCAGAGTTGGTTCCGTTCATCGGAACTCGCACGGTCTCTGCCACGTGGGGCGCACCATCCGGTGGCTATCACAGCTATCCGGCCATCGACTTTGCGATGCCGCAAGGGACCGCGGTGTTCGCGGCGGGCACAGGAACAGTGATTGAGGCAACGAATGACAGCAGGAGCTGCAACCCGGATGCCCATGGAGGAGGCCAGACCGGAGTTGACTGGTGCATTAACAACGGGTTTGCGAATAGCGGAACCCGGGTGCGGCTGCGTCATCCTGACGGTCGAATCTCGAAGTATCTGCATCTAAGTTCGATCGCTGCGGGGTTGGTTGTGGGCTCGCCTGTCCAGGCTGCCCAACAACTCGGGAGTTCGGGAAATACCGGAATCTCAACCGGGCCCCACCTTCACTACGAAGAAGACAATTCGAGTGGGACCCCAATCGATCCAGGAACGATGGTCGCGTGTCAAGGGTCCACGGTCGTCAACTACACAGACATGCAGAATCGCGTTAACCAGGCCGTCGCCAACGACGGGTATGGGTGTTCTAGCGGCGTCGGCGGCGATCGCGACGGGGACGGGGTGCCCGACAGTTCTGATCAGTGTCCAGACCAGGCGGGTCCTGCGTCCAACGGCGGATGCCCGGTTGTCGACCAGCAACCTCCAGACCTCAACAGCGCCGCGAGTAGCGACTTCAATGGCGATGGTCGCGCTGACATCGCAACATTCAACAACTACGCGCCAAACGGCAGCGCTCTCGTCGTGTTCACTTCCAACGGCGACGGATTCGACCCTCCGGCGGTCAAGTGGCAGAACTCCGCCTGGGGGTGGGAAGGCATCAAACCTCTCGCTGGCGACTTCAACGGCGATGGTCGCGCCGACATCGCAACATTCAACAACTACGCGCCAAACGGCAGCGCTCTCGTCGTGTTCACTTCCAACGGCGACGGATTCGACCC
>JBBAAN010000246.1:0-2717 GCA_041658225.1 Actinomycetota bacterium | reverse complement strand
GAACGTGCCGACCTGGACCCAGTGGTCAGTCGATATCCGGTACTCGGCCACCGAGGTCGTGCCCACTCGGACGCCGGGTCCGAAGCGAAGCGGGCACCACGTCTCGGGGGTGACGTTGAGGTTCTGGAAGGCATTCCGGAAGGTGTTGTAGCCGAGGTTGGATCCCGCCGCCTGCAGCGCCGCCTCCAGGACCTCACCCACGCCCCAACCCACCAAACCGATGTCATCCGGCGTCGCGTTTGGGACCATTTCCTTGTAGGCGGCCTTGTACTTGTTCGCGGCGGGACTCGACACGGCGACCCACGGGGAGAACACACGCGCATCCTTCAAAGCTCCATTGGCGTTTCCGAGCTGTGCCGCCGTGTCGAAGTTCCACGAGATGGAGTTGCCGAACCACACCGGGTCGTAGGCGGCCGCATGGGATTGCTGAGCAAGCTTGATCAGGGGAGTCGGGGCTCCATACCACCAGACCACCTGCGCGTCGGCTTTCCTGAGAGCCAGCACGGTGGAGGAGAAGTCGTTGCTATCGCCGCTGACGGCTCCCTCGTAAACCAGCTTGATGCCCTTCTCCGCAAGCCGCGCCTTGAGCGCCTCCGTGCCCGGTATGAGCTCCTTGACGTCCTCGCGCACCACCGCGTACTTCTTCCCCTTCAAGTCCCCATTGGTCCAGTAGTCGGCGATGAGCCGCCCCTGAACCTGATGGTCGACGGTAATGGTGAAGGTGTTGGTCTGGTCGGGGGCCGACGCATCGGGTGGGGACTGGACTTGAACGTTCGGGATCCCCTTGCTATGCAGGAACTTGCCGATCGCGCCCGCCACCTCGAAGCGGTCGAGGGTAACGAACGTGAAGTACCCCTGGTTCACGCAGTCGCGCGCGACGGAAAGGCCCGTGGCCACGTTCGACTCGGTATCCAGCACCTTCAGCGACACGCTTCGCCCATGGATCGTGCGCCCCTTCTTCTTCATGTAGTTCCAGTAGAGGTTGGCCCCATCGTCCCAGCTCGTCGGGATCGGGGCCGCTCCGGTCAGCGGAACCAGGTAGCAGACTTTGATCTCCTTGTCCGTCACCCCGGGGTGAGGGCCGGGGTTCACGCTGGTAGCGCCGGGCACTGGGGTCTTCCCGGGGCCCGTGCCCGTCCCGGGGGACGAGCTACCGACCGGAATGGCGATTTCGCCGAGGGACGAGACAACTTCCCCCGGGCTTTGGGAGAGGCCGGTCCCGGGAGTCTCCTCACCGTACACAGAGTCGCCGGTACCTGGTCCCGGCTCCTGCTCAATGGCCTGTCTCTCCCGCGCCGGCGACCAGCGCGCCCCACACCCCGAAGCCAGCATTGCCACCGTGCCGGCCACCGCAATCACGCGCCCTAACGAGACACGCCCGCGAACTCCGCTCATGCCGCCCACCTTGCATGCCTCCTGGCCCGGCGCGGGCTGTGCGAACCCGCCCTCGCGACTGACCCCTGCGCCAGATCTCTACAGCCCTGTCCGGCACCCACCCTCGCGACCCGAAGATGTGCGGCGAGGCTGCCGTAGCACCCGGTCGACACCACCACCACTGCACTGCTCCCGGCAGATCACTCGCCCTTGCCGACGCAACAGTACGCTCATGCCGTCACGCAGCAACACGGCTCTCGGTCCGCTCCTGTAAGTGATTCGCCTCGCCAGGCCGGATTCCTGCCCAAGTCAAACCGCCGAACCAGCCGCCAACGTCGCGCCGCAGCGCGCGTGCGGCGATTCATATTGCCATTCCCGCAAGAGGAAGTGCACCGGAACTTGATGGGCAGAAGCGCTCTTGTCGTAGGATGCAGCCCTTGGAGGAGGCTGCATTGGGCCCGTACTGGAATCCCGACAGCCGGATGGCTCTCCTGTTCGGTGCGTCCAATGGATCGCATGCTCCAGCGCAACGCCGGGAAGGCCATCCAAATCGAGGAGGCTGACCGTGACCAGAACGACAAGGGCCAAGGCCCGGCGGGTCTTCATCACCGGCGCCGCGGGCTTCATGGGATCCGCGCTCGCCGAGCGTTACCGGCAGGCCGGTTGGGAGGTCAGGGGCGTCGACCTGGTGGACCGGCCGGAATCAGGCATCGTCAAGGGCGATACCCGCCGGACCGAAACATGGGCCTCCCACCTCGATGGCTGTGACACCGTGATCCACACGGCGGCGTTGGTGTCGCTCAGGGGAAACTCCCAACGCTTCTGGGAGGTCAACGTCCTGGGCACCCGGCGCGTGCTCGAGGCGGCGGCGCGCGCGGGCGCGAGACGATTCGTGCACATCTCCTCGGTCACCGCCTTCGGCTTCAAGTTCCCCGACGGCGTGGAGGAGACCTGGCCGATCCGCACCAATGGATCGCCCTATGTGGACACCAAGGTCGCCGGAGAACAGGTCGTGCTTCAGGCCCACGCCGCGGGTGAAATCCCGTGCACGATCATCCGGCCGGGCGACGTTTACGGACCTCGATCCCCTCAGTGGACGATCCTTCCGCTGCAAGCCATCAAGTCCAAGCTCATGCTTCTGCCGGCCAACGGCAAGGGCGTGTTCAGCCCCGTGTTCATAGAGAACCTGGTGGACGGCATCGTGGCCGCCGCGGACTCGAAGGAGGCCATCGGCCAGGTCTTCACCCTGACCGATGGGATCGGGGTGACCACGAAGGAGTTCTTCGGCTACTACCCCAAGATGCTGGGCGGGCCCGCTTTGCGGGGGGCCCCCACGCCCGTGG
>JBBAAN010000245.1:0-2721 GCA_041658225.1 Actinomycetota bacterium | reverse complement strand
GAATCGCCAGACCCACTCCGATGCCCAGAGTCGCCAGGTGCACCGGCGCCTTGAGCGCGAGAGTCGATGTCTGCGCAGTCGCCTGGGTCGCCTGCCCGAACAGAGGCGACACGGACGAGCCGGCGAACCCCGGAACACCTGTCGTCGTTGCCGTCAGTTCAGGCGAGAACACTCCAACCGCAAAGGCAGCCGCGAACCCGAGTGCCACTCCCATGGCGCCACCGAGCACGCCTATCCCGAGCGTCTCCACGAGGATCTGCCGGACCACCCGGCCCTTCCCCCAACCGATCGCGCGCAGGGTCCCGATCTCCCGCACGCGCTTGGCAACCGAGGACAGCGTCAGCAGAACGGCAATCACGAAGGCCGCCCCGAGCACGATGGCGCCGACCGCCCCACCAAAGCGGCTGGCCAGTTTCTGGGCGTCAGCCAGGCTGCCGGTCACCTGCTCAGCGAGCGTCTTGGTCGTGACCACCTCGGCTCCCGGCAGGATCTTCTCGATCTCCGCGGCAACCTTGTCCACGGAGGCGGCGCTGCTCGCCTTCACGAGCACCTGTGTTACGCGACCTTCCTTGCCCGAGAGAGTCTGCAGGGTCGTCAACGGGAAATACAGGTCGGCGGTGTTGCCCGTGAGAGTCGGGTTGACCAGTCCCACGACCGAGTAGTCCGTACCGTTGATGGCGACGGTCGAGCCGACCGCAAGTGAGTTCTTGGTCGCGTAGGCGACGTTGACGAGCACCTCGTTCGGGGCGCCAGAGGCAAGCCAGCGTCCCGCCGTGAGCTGTGTCTCCGTCACGAGGCCGACCTGCGAGTTCGACGGATCGATTCCCGCGGCCGTGTAGCTTCTGTTGGTGATGTCGGTCGACGGAGGGTTGACCACCTGCTGGATCGTGCGCAGCGGGGTGGTCACCGACGCCTCGTACTGCTTGAAGCGCTCCGGCATGCACTTGTCGAAGGCGGCGTTGTTGCCTCTACCTGGCCCCGGGCCTTCGCCGGGAGATGGAGTGCCGCCACCTCCGCCCTGAGAGAAGCCCCCGTTCTTCTCAATGCAGTCGCGCATAACCTGGCGCTCCGCGTCGGTCATGGGCGAAGGCCTGACCGTCGCGGTCACCTTCTCGCCGCCGGTTTGGATCTCGGCGACGATCCTCGGCACGGTTCCCGTCTGGTGGTGTTGAGGCCTTCTCTACCGCCGGCGAAGAAGCCCCCGCCCCCCGGAGGCGCACCCGGGCCCACCTCAGCGGACGTCGTCGTGGGCGTCGGCGTTGGGCTTGCGGAAGTGCTCAACGACTGGGCACCGACCACTCGGGTGACGAGGATGTCGGTGCCGATCGACTCAAGGGGAGCGAGTACCTTCGCCTGCGCTTCGTTGAGCCCCTGAGATACGCCGATGATCCCGATCACCAGGCCGACGCCCGCGGCGAGGCCCAAGGCCGTGAGCAGGGTCCGCCCCAACCGCTGTCTCAGTTCCTTGCCCATGTAGATCAGGTGAAACACCGCGTACCTCCTTCGTCGAAACTGGGATCGCATCGAGCAAAGCACGACCACCTGGATGGAAGCTGAGAACAACTTCAGAACCACCTGTGAGTTCATGTTTCCCCCGACCAGCGGCCGGCGCGTCGCCGGGGGGTGGCCCCGTCATGGAATCTCCGCGATGGGCTTTGCCGGGGGAGAAAGGCGCTGGCCGGCCCGGAGGGGTCGGGCCGGCCAGCGAGAGAGCCCTTCAGCTAGCTTGCAGAGGAAGTCCCGGATGTCGTGGATGGTGCGCTGGGGCGCGGAGGCATCCACCGTCCACGGGATTCCTGGACCTGGGTGGCGTCCGTGACGTCGACGGCGCGTGCGGTACTCCCGCTGACGACCGCCGTGACTCTGACCGTGTCTCCCTTCTTGACGTCGGCGATGCCTTCGTTGCCCGCGTTCACGAGCGTGTTGTCATCGACGCCATAGGCACGAGAGAAGCCGTCCTCGCTCTTGACGGTGATCGAGGACGCGCTCACCGCTGTAACTTCCCCCCTCTGAACGGCCAGCGTCTGATACCCACCGCCGGCCGCAGAGGTGGTGTACTCACCGTGGAGCACACCCGGTCCGAACCCGCCCCGACCGCCGCCGCCGGGGAAGTCCCCCGCCGGCTTGACCACCGTGGTCGAGGTCGTGTCGGTTGAGTCGGGCGGCGGCGTGCTCGCCTGGGCCCTGCCCAGGCTCAGGCCGGCCAGTCCGAGCCCCAGCACGCTCGCCGCGACGAGACCGAGGACCCCGAAGCCGATCTTCCGTCGGCGACTTCGGGACCCGGCGGTCGCTTCCCGATCTCCCATCATCCCTGCCTCGCCTCCTTTCCCGCTGCGCCCCTCGGGCCTTGGCCGTCTGCCGCAGTCCCGTGTGCGCAAGGACAGGCAAACACACAGGGATAGGAATCCCATGAGTTCTGCTTAGGAACTGGCTGAGAGTCCTTGCGGCTGGGGGTCGGCAGGCGCGCGGCTGGGGGTCGGCAGGCTTCGGCCGTCTGCCCTCTCCCGCACGTGGTGCCAGCGTCCATCTGCCCGCCACGGACATCAGCGGGACCCTAGTTGAAGTCGTCCGCGGTGAGGAAGTCCTCGTCAGTGGCCTTCTCGAAAGCCTGATCGTGGATCCGATAGAAGCCGGTGGCCGAGCGACCCCAGTGACGCCCGGGCGAGAACGTGAGCTTGGCCCCCATCCCATCGTCGAAGTCGCGCATGTTGTTAATCGCGT
>JBBAAN010000244.1:0-2722 GCA_041658225.1 Actinomycetota bacterium | reverse complement strand
CGCGCTGTCACCCGTGGCCCGAATCCGCCCGCGCAACAGAGCTTCCCAGGCGTCGAGCTGATCCAGTGTGAAGCGCAGGAAGCTCACCAGGTCGCTCGCCATCGCCATGCGCTCGTAGCCCTCGCTGCCCCGGCGCATGTCACAGCGGCCTTCACGCACGATGAGTTGACGCGGGTACTCCTCCCCCTTCCAGCCCAGGCGGAATCCGAAAGTCACGTCCATCCCGCGAGCCTCCGCGGCGTCGAAGTCGGCCACCCAGACTCCGAGAACCGCGTCCACGATCTCGTTTGCGTCCACGGTCTCCAGGCGAACGGTCAGCGCCGCGTCGTCCAGGACGCGAAGTTCCTCGAGAACGGCTGGGAATGCGGCCTCGACTGCGGTGCCGGCCGCGGGCACGGCCTGGGCGGGGGCCTTGGCGGGAGTTTGGGCGGGAGCGGCCCAGGTTGGAGCAACCTGGGCCGGGGTGGGATCGCCTCGAAGCCAGGCGCAGACCTGGTCGATCCCCTCCCAGTCGCCCTTGGCCACCAGGTGGGCCGCCCGGACCACACCAAGTACATAGCGGCCGCGCTCGTCGGCGTCCGCCAGAACTTCGAGGTGACCCATCAGGTCGGAGTAGATCGCATGAAACGCCTCCGCGCGCCGGTGCCAGGTCTCGGGCCAGGGCGGGCGCCGGTCGGCCGCTGAAGGCAAGACCGGCAGTGGTTCGGTCCGGTCGAGCTGGTACCAGTAGGCGACCGAGCAGTAGTCGTCCCCCCGGTCGTTGGCGTGCCCGTGCTCGATGCTGGCGCGCAGGCTTTGCTCAAACGGAATCGGGTCGGGCACGTGAAAGCGGTAGACGGTGGTGAACCCGGCGAAGTCCTCCCGCTCGGCGACCGGCTGGCCGTTGTACGGATGATTGAAGACGGTGGCTGGGCCCCAGGCCGTGCCGAAGTAGTCCTCAGTACCGGTGCCGTGCAGCGCGGGAGGCCAGGAGTCGGAGTCGACGAAGATCATGTCGTCGCCCTCGCCGTACCATCCGCCTTCGTCGGAGTAGATCCCCAGGGTCGTTCCCACGAAGTGGCCGCGGCCCTTGGCCTCCAGGAAGAGGTGGTTGTCCTTGTCAGAAGCGTTGAGGCCGGGCTCGTAGACAGACAGCCCTTCCGGGATCACCCGCTGGCAGCGGCTGTGGTTCCACCAGGCGTGGAAGCGGCCGAGTGTGGGGTCTGACTCCGGCCAGACCTCGTAGTCGACGTAGGCGTAGAGAGCGAAGACCGGAAGGCCGCCCTGGTTCTCCAGCGTGATGCGGAACCCGTCGGCAAAAGGCATCGGGAACCAGCAGTTCATGGCCGAGGCATCCCGCGGAGCTATCGAGAGCACGGCCGAGGTGAAGGGCGCGGGCACACAGTTCATACCGCCGAAGAAGTCCCCGAAGGGGACCTCCACCGACGGGCTCTCCTCACCATCCCAGTAGGCGCGAAGAACCAGATTGCGTCCCCAGTACAGATCCGGGGACATCACGGTCGTCCAGATGTGGGTGACCTGGCCCGGTCCCGAATCCTCGGCCAGCACGGCGGTCGTGCCGGGGAAGATGAGAATCGAGTCGGTGTTGCCACCGGTGCGGTCCCAGGTCGAAGCACGCTTGCGCCGGACTCCGGGGCGAAGACGCGGAAGTGAAGAGAGACCAGGCATTGCCCACCCCCGTGAGAAGAGGCTCCCGCTTGCCGGGAACCCGCTCGTACCGAGTTGGAATTGCGCCCGCGAGCGACGCCCGATATCGCGCCGGCGGCCGCGTAAGTGTGCCACTTTCGTCCGTCATGGGTGGCCGCCAGGCGGCCGTGAGCTACTGGGACCGAGCGCCGGCCTTCGAGCGGCTGCCGATGCCAGCGGTGGCTCCCTTGAGGAACACCGAGCGAAGCAGGTCCTGCCGGCCGAGCAGCTCGGAAGTGGGCCCGGAGAAGCGTACCTCGCCTTTCTCCATGAAGTAGGCGCGATGCGCCAGGGTCAGCGCCACGTTCACCGACTGCTCCACCAGCACGATGGTCACGCCGGAGGCGTTGAATCCGCGGACGGCCTGGAGGAGTTCCTGGACCACCGTGGGGGCCAGGCCCAGGGAGAGCTCGTCGATCAACAGCAGCTTGGGTTTGAGCAGGAAGGACTGCGCCAGAGTGAGCATCTGACGCTCACCGCCCGAGAGCGATCCGGCCTTCTGGCCCATGCGCTCGGACAGCTTCGGGAAGAGCGTCAGGATCTCGTTCATGCGCTCGGCCACCAACGCCTTGTCCTTGCGCATAAGGAAGGAACCCATCTTGAGGTTCTCTTCCACACTCAAGCCGGGGAAGATGCCCCGCCCGCCCGGGACCTGCACGATGCCGCGCTGGACGGTGCGCTCGGGCGCCTCGCCCGTGATCGGCTCGCCCTCGAACCAGATGTTGCCTCCGTCGGGCTCGACAATGCCCGAGATGGCGTTGAGCGTCGTCGATTTGCCGGCGCCGTTGGTGCCCAGCAATGCCACGATCTCGCCACGTCGGATTTCCAGGTCCACCCCGAACAGCACGCGCACCTTGTCGTAAGAGACCGTGACTTGCGACATCTCAAGTAGGACCGGCCCGCCGGCCGCGTGCTCTGTCGCCCGGGCGGCGTGCTCGGGCTTGAGTCTTTCGGCATCGTCGTCCAGGAACTTGGTCGCCTTGAAGAAGTACGCGACGCCCGCCAGGAACAGCGGCGACATCAGGGCGATGGCCCA
>JBBAAN010000243.1:0-2727 GCA_041658225.1 Actinomycetota bacterium | reverse complement strand
GTTGATCGTGTCCAGGCTCACGCCGTATATGGCTCGCGCCTGGCCGGAGAAGTCCCCCACGAAGCCGAGCTTGATCGTGCCGGCCGTGACGCCGACCTCGGCGGCTCCTTCCGCTCCGGGCGATGCGCCGCCGGATCGGGGCCGGGGGACTGCCGCGGTCTTGCCGTCATCCGGCCCCGTGGTCGGGACGCTCGTCTGGGCGGACGGGCTGGGACCCTGGCCATTCGACAGAAGGACCTGCCGGTTTCGCACTTCAGTGGAGTAGCACGCCGAGGACACGAGGGCCGACAGAGCGACAACTGTGGCGGCGAACCGCCGACTGCGCTGTTGACCCACGGCCACCCCCTTCTGTGACTCACCAGGGTCCGGCGATGCCGCGGTGCGTGTCAAATGCCCATTGTGTCGGCTCAGGAGTGCGGCTCAGTAGGTGTGTTGTCGGATAGCGACAGTGGGACGCAAGAGGTGGCGAGGGGGTCTTCGCACCGTGGACTTCAAGAACACCCTACTGATCATGACCTCCAGCCTCGGCGGCGCGCTCTACGCCGAGGACTGGCTCGGGGCAGCCGAGAAGCACGATCGGGTCCTGGAGACCATGCGCGCCCATTTCAAGCCCGAGTTCCTGAGCCGCGTCGACGCGGTACTGGTCTTCGATCAGCTCACCAGACAGCAGCTCGCCCACATCGTGGACATCCAGGTGGATTTGCTGCGGAAGCGCCTGGTGGACCGTCACCTTCAGATCATGCTGACCGACAAGGCCAAGGCCTATCTTGTGGACAAGGGCTTCGACCCCGCCTACGGCGCAAGACCCTTGAAGCGCCTGATCCAGAAAGAGATCCAGGACCGCCTGGCCATGGAGCTGCTCAAGGGCGAGATCACCGAAGGCGACACCGTCGACGTGGACACCAGTCCCGAGGGGCTGGTCTTCCACAACATGGAGTCCAATGGGCCAGCGGGCTGAAGCAAGGGATCGGTCAACGGCCGGATTCGCAGGGCCGGCACCCCTCTGGAGGACTGGCACCGTCCCGAAGATCGGGCCCAGATTCGCGCCTGCGCATGACCCTCGCCCAAGGTCCAGCTACCGCTGTTGGAGTGGAATCGCGATCTGCGCAACTGTTCGAACGCTGGCTCCTTTCGCTGCTGCCGGTGGTGAGGCATGACCGAAGGACTGGTGCTATCCGGGCGTGCTCTGGTCGGAAGGTGACGACTGCGGGGCAGGTGTGTTCGAGGGTGACGTTTGCGGAATTGAGGTCTCCTCCGGAATGACCTCGATTCGGTAGGGCGAGCCCGGCGTGGGAGGAGGACTCAGAGACGGCTCTCGTTCGCTGACGCGCACCCGTGTCGTCCCACCCGCGCGCACCCGCACGTCGGAGGAGCAGTAGCCAGCCTTCACCTTCGTGGCGGACACCTTCTCTGGCGTGACTGTTATTCCTTCCTCGCAGCCAGGGGCCATGCAGCCCACCGTCCACCAGGTCAGCCGGTAGGTCCCCTCCTCGAAGGCGTCGTCCAGCAGCAGTTGGGGCACTCCGAAGTGGCCCTCGCGGATATCCTGCCCCACTCGGACCGTCACCACCACCTGGTCCCCCTGGGATACCTGGAGGTAGTCGGCACAACCCTCTTCGCAGGCGCCGTAGAGGAGCTGGTCCACGATGAGCCGTCCCTTGGATCCGGTGGCATGGGAAGCGGGAGTCCCTCGCCCGCAGGAGGTGGCAAGAGCCAGGACCGCGACCAGGGCAACAAGAGGAGCGCTACGCGACAGCCTGCCCATGACGCCCCCCTATGGTCGGGTTTGCTTGGTGCAGAAGTGGTCGGGGATCACCACGTGCTCCTCCATCACCACCCAGGTTCCGTCGTCTCTTTGGCTTAAGACGTACTGGGCTCGCACCTCACCCTTGCCATCGACCCAGCCCCAAGTGCTGGAGGTGTTCCTGGCGCTTGCTCGCTTTGAAGAGGCGATGGCTTGGGCCCGAACGCCGTGAAGCTCTCGTTGGCCAAACGGCCCGAGATCTCCCGGCCCATTCTGCTCCCGCTGGATGGCTGCCTGGTAATGCTGGATGGCCTGCTCGTCGGAGTTCGCGGGTTGCTCTTGGGAGCGGGAGGAATCGGCGGCGGGACCACCGATAGCCGGGTCGGCTGGGGCGGTATCGGGTTGCGACGCCAGCTCGGCGATTGAGTCAAACCAGCAACGCTGAGAGGAGGGAGTCTGGGCGCCGGTCGCCCTGGTGGCAAGTGCCACGAGTGAGCCAAGCGCTGCCACGGTGAGGAAGGCTCCGAGCAAGGTCTTGCCCATTGGGCTTGTCATCGTCGCACCGCCTTTCACTTCTTGTCGTGGTGCTTGTTGATGGTCTCGCCGTCCCAGGTGTCGAGGGTTCGCTTCTCGGTACGCCACGGGCCGGAGTCCTTGCACATGGTTGCCTGCTCCAGGTAGCTCCCGGCCGGGACAAAGCACTTTGCGATGCGAGAGGCGGAGGAGCTATCGGTGGGAAGGACGCCATCGAACCAGTCGAGGTCCTGCGGATGGTAGAGCAGCAGCCCGTGACCTATCTCGTGTGTGACGGTCGAACCGAAGTCGTAGAGCTTGCCGCACAGGTAGTCGTTCTTCAGGCTCCCGGCTGCAGTTGTTTGGGCTCTGAAGGACGGGTCGCTGCATTTCTCCCAGGTGCTGCGGCGGCTGTCGTCCTGGGTGAACCAGTCGTTGCGCGGATCTATCCGGATTCGCACATACCACAT
>JBBAAN010000242.1:0-2750 GCA_041658225.1 Actinomycetota bacterium | reverse complement strand
ACCTACCAGGAGCTGAACGAGCGCTCCGAGCGTTTGGCTGTCTGGCTGCTTGCGTCGGGTCTTCGGCGAGGCGATCGCGTGGCGACCTTGACGGCCAACCGCCCCGAGCACGTCGAGCTCTTCTTCGCGTGCGCCAAGGCGGGTCTGGTTCTGGTTCCGCTCAACTGGCGGCTGGCCCCCGCCGAGCTCGCCTATCAACTGGACGACGCGGAAGTCGCGGCGGTCTTCTTCCAGCGTGCGCACGGCGCATTGGCCGAGGCCGCTTTGGCGGAAGCGAGCATCTCACCGCTTCGGGTCTTGCTGGAGCCCGAGGAGCTGGAGGGATGTGTCGCGGAGACGGCGAAGGGGGGCCTCCCGACTGTTGGCGATGACGATCCGCTGATGATCGTGTACACCTCGGGTACCACCGGCAAGCCCAAAGGAGCTGTGCTAACTCACGCCAACTGCTTCTGGACCAACGTGAGCCTGGATCGCACGGCTGATGTGACCACCACCGACGTCGTGCTCCAGATGCTTCCCCAGTTCCACGTGGGCGGATGGAATGTCCAGCCCCTGCTCGCGTGGTGGAAGGGCGCGACGGTGGTTCTCGAGCCGGCCTTCGACGCCGATCGCGCTCTCGAGCTGATAGAACGCAAACGGGTGACGACCATGATGGGAGTGCCCGCGACCTACCTGTTCATGGCCGAGCATCCCCGGTTCTTCGAGGCGGATCTGAATTCCTTGCGCCAGGTGATCGTGGGCGGGGCCCCCATGCCGGAGGTCCTGCTTCGGACCTGGCAGGACCGCGGGGTTTCCATTGTGCAGGGCTATGGTCTCACCGAGGCCGCGCCCAACGTGCTGTGCCTTCCTCCCGAGGACGCTGCTCGCAAGCTGGGCTTCGCGGGCCGTCCCTACATGCACGTGGAGGTCCAACTGCGCGATACGGAATCCGGCGAGGTGATCCAGGGTCCCGGCAGGGGAGAGCTGCTGGTCCGCGGGCCCAACGTCTTCGCCGGCTACTGGCGCAATCCGGAGGCCACGGCCAAGGCGCTGAAGGACGGCTGGCTGCTGACGGGGGACGTGGCCGAGCGCGACGCGGAGGGCTACTACCGCATCTGCGACCGGACCAAGGACATGTACATATCCGGTGGGGAGAACGTCTACCCGGCCGAAGTCGAGGCGGTGCTGCACGAGCATCCCGATGTGATCGAGGCCGCGGTGATCGGGGTGGCGCACGAGCGCTGGGGCGAGACCGGATTGGCCTGGGTCGTGCTTCGGCCCGGATCCGGGGCGAGTGAGGCCGAGGTCATCGATCACTGCCGGGCGAAGCTGGCCAAGTACAAGGTGCCGAGCGGCGTGCGATTCATCGAGGCGCTGCCGCGTTCGGCGATGAACAAGGTGCTCAAAACTGATTTGCGCGAACGCTACGAGTGCGAGCGCGAGGCCTGATTCGGAAGGAGTGCATGTGAGCAGGGTTGGACTGGCGGCAACGGCTAGCTACTTGCCGGAGAGGTGGATGAGCGCAGCCGAGCTTTCCGCGGCAAGCGGCATCCCCGAGATTGTGTTGATCGAGAAGTTCGGGCTACGCGGAAAGCACGTGGCGGCCGAGGACGAACACGTCAGCGACATGGCCGTCAGCGCGGGCAGGCGCCTCATCTCGGAGCACGGAATCGATCCGGAGTCCATCGACGCCGTCGTCTACTACGGCTCTACCTGGAAGGACTACGCCGTCTGGCACGTCGCCCCTTGGATTGCGGATCGCCTGGGCTGCAAGAAGGCTTTTGCGCTGGAGCTGGACTACGTTTCCTGCGGGACGCCGGTGGCCATGCGCGTGTGCCGTGACCTGCTGCGAGGGGAAGACGAGATCAAGAAGGTCCTGGCGGTTGCGGCCTGCCGCGAGTCCTACCTGATGGACTACTCCAACGAGCGCTCGCGGTTCATGTTCAACTTCGCGGATGGGGCCGTTGCCGGGTTGCTGGCCAAAGACCATCCCGCGAATGAGATGCTTGGATGCCACATGATCTGCGACGGCTCCTTTGCGCTGGATGTGAAGGTGCCGGCAGGAGGTAGCGCCGAACCCGCCTCGCATGCCAGTGTGGATGGACGGCGCCACTACCTGGACGTGGCCGACCCTCGCGCGATGAAGGAACGGCTGGACCCGGTCTCATTGCCCAACTTCGTATCAGTGGCCGAGATCGCCATGAAGAAGTCGGGGGCGACGCTGGCGGACGTGTCCTACCTGTGCTCCATTCACATGAAGCGCTCGATGCACGATGGTCTCGTGCAGGCGCTGGGAGTGGACCCCTCGCGGGCTGCCTACCTCGACGACACCGGACACATGAGCGGCGTCGATCCGCTGCTGTCGGTGGACCGGGCCGCCCGCGCCGGTGCGCTTTCCGACGGGGACTTGGTGCTGATGCTCGCGGCGGGGACCGGCTACACCTGGGCCGCCAGCGTGATGCGCTGGGGGCCTATGGCTTAGTGCTCCCCGGCGCAAGTACGCTCACATTCGAGCGCCCCCGCATCCCCGATGGCGGCGTTGCTCGTCGCTTGCGTACCATGCAGGTACGCGGCGCTCCTCGCGGCCTTGCCCTCGGGGCGCGGTGACGCTCTCGGTCGTGACCGTACCTACGCCGGCGAACACTTAGAGGCTCGCCGCGACCTTGGCTTCGGGTTGCCGGGAGGTGCCCCAGCGGCGGTGGCTCCGTGAGCGGCGGTGGCTCCGTGCAGGAGGAAGTCGACCAGTTCGTCGAGCACTCGCTTGGGCACGC
>JBBAAN010000241.1:0-2757 GCA_041658225.1 Actinomycetota bacterium | reverse complement strand
GTCGCGGAGCGCTGCCACACCCGCCGATATCTCCACCGTGGCGCCGTCCTTGCGGCGGATCTCGACAGCGAAGTCGCGGACGGTGTCCGAGGAAGCAAGCAGCCTCAACAGTTCCTTCCGGCGACCGGGGTCTGCCCATAGCTGCCGGGCATCGGGGACCTCAGTCACAAGCTCCTCGGGGGATCCGTACCCGAACATGCGGGCCATCGCGGGGTTGACCATCACCCATCGCCCATCCGGCGCGCTCTGGGCCATGCCCTCGGCAGCATTCTCGAAGACCGCCCGGTAGCGCTCCTCCGCCTCTCGCAGCCTGTGCAGGAGCGACTCGAGCTCGGTCTTGGCCCGCTCAGCGACGAGCCGGGCTTCTCGCTCGCGCTCCAGAAGTTCCACACGCTCAAGAGCGAGATCTCCCAGCACTCCTTGGTAGCGGACGAGGTCGATCTCTTCCTGGCCGAAGAAGGGAGTGTAGGGGCTGGCCCAGATAACGGCGCAGCCCATCTGGCTCGGGACCCTGATGACATCCTCGGCATGGCGAGGTGACTTGCCCCCCGGGGGGGACGGACGCGCAAGAGCCTGCGCCATCTCGGGGGCAACGCCCCACGACCACATGAGCTGGCCCTCGGTGTCCATCAGGGCGACACCCCGGGCCCCCAGCATGGCGAGAATCGAAGAACCCATGATATCCGTGACCTCCCGCCGGTCCGTGACGGTCATGAGCGCTTGGGCCGCTTGGCGTCCAGCCTCCACCTCTGGCTGACGCCACGTGACGCGTAGTGGCCGGGGTGGCGAAAAGCCAAGGTAGAAGAAGACGAAGCTCGCGAGTGCGAGGAAGTGGTGGGCGAACTGGAGCGCTTGCGCCCTGGTCCCAGGGGTGAGAGCGAAGATCACTATGGCGACCTCGATCCCGGTCGCGCCAAACGCGAGCAACTGCATGCGACGGAGTACCACCCCGGGATGTCCCCGCCCCCCGCGCCACAGCCGGATCGTGACGAGCAAGGAGAGCAGCGTCCACTGAAACAGAGCTATCAGTGTGTAGGCGAGAAACCATCCGCGCAGGGCCCCGGGCCCCTTGGGAAAACGCGGAACGACGAGCGTCCAGCCCACGGCGAGGGCGGTCAGTGAGACAGCAAGGCGGTCCGCCCCGCGAGATGGTCCGCCCAGCGCGGCCGTGAACCGGTAGAGCAGGAAGGGGAAAAGGATGATCCCCACAACCAGGGTCTTCGACAGCCACAGGTGCCGGTTGACCTCCTGGGTGGGAACTAGTCCGAACGAGGCAACGACGGCCGCGAGCCCAAAGGTGGCCGCCACCCACCCCGCCGCTCGTCCTCTGTGCCGCCGCCACAGGCGCAGGGTGACCAACCCGAGAGCCGCGAAGACGGCTATCTTCAGGTCCGTGACTACCGCGAGAGCGACTTCCACTCCAGGCTCCCAACGCTTGTCTGGCGCGGCCCGGTGCACCATACCCTGGCCTGTCCGTGAGAAGCGAGCACGCGGGGGCCCCCGCGCTACGGACTCTGCCAGACCAGCCGCGCAACCTCCATTCAGCATTGGCCCGACTGGAGATGTCAACAATGACGCTCTCGATGAGCCCGGGGCGGATGCCGTGGAGCAAGCCCTGGCCGGCCGGGCTACGATGAGCGCGGTCAACCTGGCGGAAGTGCTCTCCAAGCTCTCCGACATCGGCCTGCAACCAAACAAGGAGGCCGAGCGGCTCAGGGCTGAAGGAATCCTTGGGGTGTCTCTCAAGCTGGCCCCTAGGGCATCCTCATCTGACGCTCGCCGCGCCACACACGCACGACGCGCACGCGATCGCCATCGAGTCGGTACACAATGCGAAACGGCGGATGGATGATCTCGCGAAGCTGCGCGACACCGAACTCCGGGACGACCCGGCCGCTCTCAGGGAAGTCCGCCAGCCGCTCGACTTGGAGCACGACCTCCCGAACCAGGCGCTCACCGACTTCGGGGACATCGAGCTCGGCGTACCACGAGCGAATCTCGTCCAGGTCCTCAACCGCGGACGCGGCGAAGGTGATGCGGCATCTGCGCGCCATCTTCAGGCCAAACCGAGCCGGCTCTTGACCTCGCCGAGATCCGTCTCCCGACCCTCCTCCAAGTCCATGAGTCCCTGAACGACGCCGCGCAGGAAGGCGCGCTCTTCCGTCTCCGCCTCGTAATCCGCCAGCGCCTGGACGACCGCGACGCCCCGACCCCTCCTCGTGAGCAGGACGGGCCGACGAGTCTCGTCGACGTGGCGCACGATTCGCCCAGGGTTGACCTTCATATCGCTCAGGGGAACGATGTCCTCCGAGAACTTCGTGGATGCGAGCATGGCTCCTCCCGTGCCGGTGCGGTTAACAGCGCTAATAATAGCACCTCTTGAGTGGACTCCATGCAGGGCTCGGCGACGCCGGCCGAGGGCTCTGTCGGGAGCATCACCGAACGCCATCCGCGTGAGCTGCGGCTGATGCCCAAGAACGCCGGCAGCGCAACCACCGGGTTGGAGGTCATTGACGAGCCACGATCCGCGTGGACAGTAAGCTGGCCGGGCGGAACCCGGTGGCCCTGGCCGTCAACCACGCCACGCGCGTTGCCCAGGGGTGCGCGTAGTGGCCACGCCGTGGCCTGGAAGTTGGCCGTGCCAACCTGCAACCGGTGCTGGCGCGCACGCCGCAAGAACCCTCTCCCCGCTTGCCCGAAGAAGCCCCCCTCCCGTCGGCCATGAGTCTGGCGCGTCCCCCCTGCTGGCACCTGACG
>JBBAAN010000240.1:0-2757 GCA_041658225.1 Actinomycetota bacterium | reverse complement strand
TTGGACCTGCTCGCCACCACGCCCAACGTCGCCTACCGGGTGCGCACCACCACCGGCGGCGAAGTCTGGGTGCGAAACCCCTCCGAGATGCCCAACCCTGCTCAGATCGAAGCGATCGAGGAACCCTACCTCGACGCGATGATCCTGGCCCCCGCCGAGTTCATCGGTACTCTGATGGAGCTTTGCCAGGCGCGGCGCGGGATCCTGAAGGGAATCGAGTACATCTCCGAAGAGCGTGTTGAGCTGCGCTATCAGATCCCCCTTTCGGAGGTGATCTTTGACTTCTTCGACCAGCTCAAGAGTCGAAGCCGCGGCTATGCCTCGCTGGATTACGAGCCGGCCGGCTACCGGGCCTCCAGCCTGGTCAAGGTGGACCTGCTGCTGCAGGGCGAGCCGGTGGACGCTTTCTCGGCCATCGTGCACAAGGACAAGGCCTACGAGTACGGCCGGCGCATGGCGACCAAGCTCAGGCAGTTGATCCCGCGCCAGCTATTCGAGGTGGCCATCCAGGCCGCCGTCGGCAGCCGCATCATCGCTCGCGAGACCATCAAAGCCCGGCGCAAGGACGTGCTTGCGAAATGCTACGGAGGAGACATCACTCGCAAGCGCAAGCTGCTCGAGAAGCAGAAGGAGGGCAAGAAGCGCATGAAGAGCATCGGGCGGGTGGAGGTCCCGCCGGAGGCCTTCATCGCCGCTCTCCGGGTGGATCGCGACTAGGCCCAGGTCCAGGCTCTGGGCGGCTGCGGCCGGTTGAGTTGAGGCGGTGAATGGCATGGGTTCGGTCGATTCGGGGGCAGACGGCCGGCCCTCGCCGTGCGCAGCCGACCCCGGCGCGGAGGACCGTCCGTCATCACCCGCAGCCGACCCCGGCGCGGAGGACCGCACCACGTCAGCCACAGTCGACCTCGCAGCGAAGGACCGACCGGCGCCACCCTCGGGACTCGGCGTCTACGTGCACATGCCCTTCTGCATCTCACGCTGTCGCTACTGCGACTTCAACTCCTACGCGGGCCTCGATGCACTGGGGCCTCGCTACGTCGACGCTCTGCTCGCCGAGGCCCGAAGAGCGGTCAATTGCCGCGATGGTCTTCTCGCCGCTCGGCAGGCGGCGAGTCTGTACCTGGGCGGGGGGACCCCGACTGTTCTGCCTGCCCGTTTGCTGTTGCGGTTGCTGGTCAAGCTGAAGGAGACGCTCCCGCTGGATGTGGGTGCCGAGGTGACCATCGAGGTCAACCCCGAGACGGTCGTTGCGGACACCTTCAGGCGGTTGGCGACAGCCGGCGTGAACCGTGTGTCCATTGGCGCCCAGTCCGCCCATTTCCACGTGCTCGAATTCCTGGGTCGGATCCACGATTCGTCCCGCACCGAGCAGGCCGTGGTTCTGGCACGGCAGGCCGGGATCCAGCGGCTCAACCTCGACCTGATCTACGGGACGCCCGGGGAATCGGGCGAGGACTGGGCCTCCAGCCTGGACTGGGCGCTGGGTCTTTCGCCCGATCACCTCTCCTGCTACGCCCTGACCGTCGAGGAGTCGACGCCGTATGGGCGAGCCGTCGCGGCGGGTGTACAACGCGCGCCATCAGAAGATGATCTCGCGGAGAAGTACGAGCTTGCCTGCGAGCGGCTGAGGGCGGCCGGATTCGAGCACTACGAGGTCTCCAACTGGGCCCGTCCCGGCCAGGCCTGCCGGCACAACCTGCTCTACTGGACCGGCGGTGACTATCTGGGTCTGGGGGCAGGGGCGCATTCTTTCCTGAGGGGCCGGCGTTCCTGGAACGTCGCGCACCCCACCGCCTACTTGGCGAACGTCGAGGCCGGGGAGAGTCCTGAGGCCGGATCGGAGCGGATCGGTCCCGCGGAGCGCCGCCTGGAAGCGTTGTGGCTCGGACTGCGCTTGGCTGCCGGGCTGAGAGAGGAGAGCTTGGAAGCCCTTGGGGCAAACCAGCGGGCGCTCGGTGAGATGCTCGACTCAGGCCTGGGCGAGCGGCACGATGGGCGCTTCCGGCTGACGGAGCGAGGTCTGTTCTTGGCGGACGCCATCGTTGCCGACCTTGCGGCCGGCGCGCGAGTGGGCTAGTGGCGCTGCTCGCCGCCTCCGGCCCGCGAGCTCTCGCCCGCCTTGACCGGTCGCGGGGCCGCTGCTACGTTTGCCTGGCTGTTAGCACTCGCTCGCAGTGAGTGCCAATATGGATTCGGGGCGGCGCCGGCCGCCCCTTGTTGCCTTGTCTGCTTCAACTGGCTCAGGTGGAGGATCGGCTGTGGAAGAGCGCTCGGCGATGATCCTCAGGGCCGTCGTGGATGACTTCGTCCGGTACGCCGAGCCCGTGGGGTCCAAGAGGCTCACCGACGGCTACAAGCTGGGTGTCTCGCCGGCCACCGTTCGAAACGAGATGTCCAGGCTCGAGGAGGAGGGCTATCTGGCCCACCCGCATACCTCGGCCGGGCGAATCCCCACGGACAAGGGCTACAGGTTCTATGTGGACACTCTGGCACGGATCGGCCCCCTGGCCCGGGCACAGGAAGAGACGATCGCGCAGTTCTTCCAGGGCTCGGCCGACCTGGAGGAGACCCTGCGGCGAACCTCTTTGTTGCTGTCGGGACTGACTCATCTGGCCGCAATGGTCGTGGCCCCCCGCGTGGATCGTAGCCGGTTGCGCCACCTGGAACTGGTGGGCCTTGGCCCCCGTCTCGTTCTGCTCGTGCTGATCTTCGATACCGGGCGTGTGGAGAAGATCCTTCTCGAGCTGCACGACCCGG
>JBBAAN010000239.1:0-2790 GCA_041658225.1 Actinomycetota bacterium | reverse complement strand
CTTGAGCCCCTCGTTGTGGACCTCGACCGCCCAGGCGAGGTCGCCGTCGCTCAACAGCAGCTTCCTCACCCATCCCAGCATGGGAGCGAGGGGCCACTCGGTGAACGATTCCCCGCCGTCCCGCGTCACCGCCGCCTCGTCGCCCAGGATCACTCCCCACACCTTCACTGAGGCAGCATCCAGGGCCGTGCTATGTGAGGTGATCCCCGCTGACTCCGATGCGCCGGCGAAGACCGCGATCTCCTCCCAGCTCGCGCCGGCATCCCGGGTGCGGTAGAGCGCCAGGTCGGTTGGCCGCCCATCCGTGTTGCGAAGGGCGACGGCCGTTACGCCGTCGCGCGCACCGAAGAAGACCGGCATGCTGTAGTCGTGCCAGTACCATCGGCTCTCATCCGGGATGGGCGCCAGGGTCTGTTGCTCCCAGGTCCAGCCCCCGTCGTGTGTGCGATAGAGTTGGGGG
This sequence comes from Actinomycetota bacterium, assembly GCA_041658225.1. GTDB lineage: Bacteria > Actinomycetota > CALGFH01 > JBBAAN01 > JBBAAN01 > JBBAAN01. The sequence goes on along the minus strand of JBBAAN010000239.1, from coordinate 2,330 downwards.
ATGACGCCATAACAGCACGAGCTCGCTGTGAATCCATTGTCGGCGGAGGTGAACTCGACCTGTCCGCTGTACGGGAGCCTGGCTTTGCTCCACGATCGGCCGCCGTCATCCGTGCGAAACACCTCGCCCACCGAGCTGTTCATCGACTGCGTCATGTTGACGGTGACCCAAATCCGGTCCTGGCTGAGGGCAAATGCGTACTCCAGCTCTCCCTCCGAACTGAAGGCGAGTGTCGCCCACTCGGCCGGGCCTGCCCACGACCGGCCCCCGTCGTCCGTGCGCAGGACCACGATCCGGGCGTCGACGGGCCAGCCATCTCCGGGTTGCTTGGCGACCACCAGGGCGATTCCGTGCTGGGCGTCGAGGAAGCGGAGCCACCACAGGTCGGCGTCCTCAGGGATCGGAGGCGTGATCTCCCGCCAGGACGTGCCGCCATCGTCCGTCCAGTAGACCCTCCCATGAGTCTGCACCCATCCGTGCGAGCCCGACACGAGGTCGGCATCGTCGATGAGTGGCACGAGCAGCGGGGCCGCAGGGGGCTGTGTCGGAGGAGGCGTGCGCGTCGGCGTGGGTGAGAGGTGGACCGTCGGCGACTTGACGGGCGCCCTCTGGGTCGGGGGCACGGGCGCTGGTGTCCACGTCGGAGGGAGGCTGATGGACTCGGCCGTCGATGGGAGAGCGGTCTCCGGCTTGGATGGGCCGGAAAGAATCGAACACGCTACTGCAGCACCGACCACTGGGAGAAGGGCGATCGGCGGTCGCTTGGCCACAGCTTCCTCCTCCAGGCGAAACCCCGCCTCTCGGTCACTGGATGCCGCCTGCCTTCACGGTAAACCAGCAGGATCACCCGATTGGCACGCACGTCCGCGCCGGCCGTCATCCGCAACGATATTGTAGCGAACACGCTGATGAGCAGCCACTCGATCTGGGTCAAGCGGGGATAGCCGGGGTCATTGGAGGAGGTGGAGTCGACGACCAGCGGTCACCAGAGGATCAGGATCAGCCCGACGATCGCCGGGCACGCGTTGAGGAGCCACATGCTCGGGCGCGGCCAGCCAAGTCGGCGGCGAAGGGACGCCGATTGAGGGGTCTCCCCCAGGTTGCGAGCGTGCCTTTGTACGGGAATCCTCACCGTTCGCCGCTTGGGCAAAAGGACATCGATCCGAGTTGAGGGTCGACCCAGCCTCCATGGGTACAAGCCGGGTCGCCCATTCGTGTAGTTCAAGGGATCTTCGGAACGCGGCAACGGCCGGCGCCAGTGCATCGCCTGGCTGCACATCGACCGCTTCCAAGCCTGGGGAGCCGGGAGGCGGGGTGCCGAGAGGATGCATGCGCTGGTCAAACCGATCCCTCACCCACACAACATGTCATCCAGCGTGCAGGCCATGGGTCGGTGGATCAGCTCGTGTGCAACCCCATCGGATCCTCGTATTCCTCGAAGCCGGCCAGTAGGATCAGCGCTTGCATTGGACCTGGGCCCGAGTTACGCCAGGTATGCCGCTGGCGCGCGGCGAACAGCAGGCTGTCGCCCAGGCCGAGCGCGAACCGCCGTCCCTCGACTTCGTACTCCAGCCTGCCCTGCAGGCACAGGACGAACTCGTGGCCGGTGTGCAGCATGGGGGAGGTACCGCTGTCACCGCCTGCCTCCAGCGTCAGCATGAAAGGTTGCACACGCCCGACGAACTCCTCGCCTCCCAGCCCCTCCCAGGTCCCGGCGGGGAGGGGCAGCGCCGTGCGCTGTGACGCCGGGCGGAACACCACGTGCTCCTTCCGCTGCGGGGAGCCAAAGACAGCCGAGATGGGCACGCCGAGCGCATCGGCCAGGCGATAGAGAGTTGACACCGATGGGGAGGTCACCCCGCGTTCCATCAGGCTCAGGGTGTTAACCGAGACGCCGGATCGGCGGCCGAGCTCACGTAGCGAGATCCGGCGTTCCTCACGCAACCCTCTGAGTCTCTCCGCCAGTTCAAGAACCAGCCCGGCCTTCCTGCTTGCCTGCTCGGCGTTCTCCTCCATGCCTCCCCTCCGTTTCTATGGACGACTCCCACTCTATGTGACAAGTGTCACTATCGGATATGACGCGCGTCACTGTCTGTGGGACGACCAGTGGCCTAGTCTAACATAAGCCGCGCCTATTCGCATGAGCGCATATGGTGACCTGAGGTGAGTATGGATACCGGTCAGCTGACGCAGGAAGTCACCCGGCTGCACGCCGACATCTGCTCGGCCCTGGCCGATCCCACCCGCATCTTGCTGCTCTACGCGCTCTCCGAGCGTCCTCACACGGTGAATGAGCTGTCGGCCCTGTTGACGCTTTCCCAGCCCGCGAC
>JBBAAN010000238.1:0-2795 GCA_041658225.1 Actinomycetota bacterium | reverse complement strand
AATTGTGCCAGCAGGCGCAGGGACATGAACGCCGCGATTCCCAGGGCGAAACCCACCGCCACGGCGACCAGCAGCAGGCGGCGGGTTGCCAGGTATCGAGGCGGCAGAGCACCCACCAGGCTCGGCTCCGGCGGTTCTGCCGCAGCCGTTTCCGCTGGGACCGTCCCCGCGAAGACTGTTTCCGCCGGGGCCGTTTCCGCGGAACCCCGCTCTATGGGAGTTGTCTCCCTGGGGATCGTATCCACGTAACCCGGCTCGGCAGCGCGGACTCCTGTTTCGAGTCGAAGTGCCGGCGCGGTGGCCACACCGCCCTCAATGGCTTGCGCGGCGGCCTTCTCGGCTCGTTCGGCGCGCTCCCATTCCGCGGCGCTGAGTTCTATCAGCCCCACAGTCACAGCGACGCCAACGAGCAACGCGATCAGCAGCATTCGTTCTCCCGGATCCACCTTGTCCCCCCGGATGGGGGCCGAGGCGATTGTAGTTCAGTCCACAGCGCAGGCCCGCCCGTCGCGTGTTCGGATCACCGGAGGTTCGGATACCATGATGCGGCGCTCGGGATTCTCGATCCCGATCTTGCGCTCGTTCACGTTCGGGATGCTGCATCGGAGGCCACGTGCGTAGGGGCTTGATCGCAACGGTGCTGGGCGCGATCGTGCTTGCCGGCGTATCGGTCTTCCACACGCCGCTGGTGGCGATCTCGCCCGGTCCTGCCGTGGACGTGTTGCCTTTGGTCAAGATACGCAGCGGTGCCCAGGCATATCCACCGAAGGGCTCCCTGTTCCTGCTCACCGTCTATTTGGACGACCGCATTCCCCTTTATCGCGCCGTCCAGGATTGGGGCGATCCAACCGTTGAGGTCCTGCCTCGTGACAACGTCGTGCCCCCCGGCGTCACCGACAAGGAGCAGGACCAGATCAATGCCGCCGACATGGAGGAATCCAAGTTCAACGCGATCTGCGTTGGGCTCAAGAAAGCCGGATACGTCTCGACCTGCATGCCGGACCGCGTCGAGATCACCACCATCCGCTCGGGTTACCCGGCCGAAGGACTGCTCGAGCCGGGGGATGTCGTTGTGGCAGTGGACGGCACGCAGATCAAGGATGCCAAACAGGCCGCCGATGCGATCGGCGTGCACAAGGTGGGCGAGGAAGTCCGTCTGACGATCTCCCGCTCCGGAATCCAGCGCGAAGTGGTCCTCAAGCCGGTGAAGGCCCGAAAAGCGTCCGATGATTCGGGCCGTCCTCTCCTGGGCATCACGCTGACCAACCGTTTCAAGTTCCCGGTCGACGTCGAGATCGACACGAGCACCATCGGGGGCCCGAGCGCCGGGATGATGTTCTCGCTGGCCGTCTACGACGTGCTGACTCCGGGAGATCTATCGTCGGGCAGGAGGATCGCGGGAACCGGGGCCATCGATTCGGCCGGCAATGTGGGGGCAATCGGAGGAGTGCAGCAGAAGATCTATGCGGCTCTGCGGGCACACGCGTCGGTGTTCCTGGTGCCCAAGGAGAACCTTGCCGATGCGCGCACGGCGGCACGGGGTCGCCTGACGCTCGTTCCCATCTCAACGGTGGACGATGCGATCTCCTACCTGCAGTCCGCTGCGAAGGGTTGATGCGGCGGGTGCGGACGGGATGGGGTGAGTCTCGCGGGAAAAGCCTGCGGGATCGGACCGGGCCCTGACCCGGCCGATATACTCAGGCTGTCATGAGTTTTGGAGTCCCCACCCCGCTGGCTTTCTCCGCGGCTTTCCTCGCGTTCGCGGTGGGCCTTGGTCTGGCGGGGGTCGCGTTTGCCGACCGGAAACGGCTCGCCCGGGGCGCGGTGCCGCTGGCTTTGGGCGGCCTGCTGCTTGCGGCGGCCGGAATCATCGAGGGCGGCGAGATTCTCGAAACCGGTGCCGGGGCCCTCGCCGCGATTCGGGCGGCTTCGCTCGCCGCCGTGCTCGTCGCGCTGTTCGCCTGCTCCGGAATTCGCCGGAACCGGCTGCTGCTGGCCGGCGCTGTTGTGCTGCTCAGTATCGGCGAGCCGATGAGGTCGGGACACGCCGCGAGCCACGTGGCCGCGGACGGACTCGCTGTGGCGGGCCTGGTGGCGTTGGGGGCGTTTACATTGCGCCAGGCGCGGCGGACGCTCGCCGCTCGATTCATCGCCGGCTTCCTTGCGGTGCTGCTTCTGGCTATCTCGATGCTCTCGGGGGTGCTCACGCAGATCGTCAGCGCGCGGATCGAACGCGACCAGCTCGAGCGACTGGCGGCGGTGGCCTCCGCCGAACGGAGTGCCATCAACGCTCTCGAGGCCGGGCTCACATTAGGTCCCCCGCGCGCGATCGCGGCCAACTCGAGCTTTGCCGCTCAGATCGCGGACTCGACCGTGGCGAAGGGAAGTGCCCGAAGCTTGCTCGACGCGCTGTTCTCGAGCGCCGACGTGAGCTTCCTGGCGATTCTCAACCGCAAAGGGCAAGTGCTTGACGCGGCCGGACTTCCCGACGTCGATGCCCTGGGAATTGCCGGATCGGTCTCGGCACAGTCGGTGCTGGCATCCGGAAACCCGGTCGCGACCCTGGCCGTGGCCGGGCCGTCTCGGTTGGCGTACTTGGGTCTCACACCTGTGGTTGATCCTCGAGTCCCCGACCGGCTGGCCGGGGTGGTGGTGGTGGGCCGCTTCCTCGACTCGACCTACCTCTCGGCCGTCTCCAACGCGACCGGCTTCCAGGCCAGCTTGCTGCGGGGCGGCAAGGTGTCGGGCTCCACTCTGGCTTCCGGCCGGCAGCGCTACCTGAACGGTCCCGATGT
>JBBAAN010000237.1:0-2802 GCA_041658225.1 Actinomycetota bacterium | reverse complement strand
CCGTTCAGTGGGAAGAGGCCGCGGGGGGGGGGAGGGGGTCCGAGAGCGTTTCGGCTGCACCGTGCTGGCGCTGAAGCGTCCGGACAAGGATCTTGATACTCACCCCGGGCCCGAGGTGGTCTTGGAGGCCGGGGACACCCTGATCGTGCTGGGAACCGATGCCTCCCTTCGGGGGTTGGCGCAGGCTGCGAGGGCCGGACGAGGCCAGCCGGGACGCTGATCGGGAGTCCCGCGCGGCTCCACGCTCTTGCCTGGCCGCTCGCGCCGGGGATATCATGGTTTCCGAAGGCTGGCGTTCCGCGCGAATGGTTCCAGTGGGCTCGGTGGCCCACTTTCTTTTTCGGTTGAATCGGGTCCCGACAAGGTCCCGGGAACGGTGGAGGAGGAAAGGGTCAGATGGCTGGCTTCCGCGAGAGCCTGCGGGAGCTGGTTTGCCAGGCGGCAGAAGGCTTGGGCGTCGAGGTCCTGGACGTCGAGCTTGCGCGCAGCGGTCGCACGCGGGCACTGCGGGTAGTGATCGATCGGGACGAAGGGGTGGATCTCGACACCATCACCCAGGTGAGTGAGGTCCTCTCCCGGGCCCTGGACCGGGAGAACTCGATTCCCGAGCGGTACGTGCTCGAGGTCAGCTCTCCGGGCATCGACCGCCCGTTGCGGACACAGCGCGATTTTCGCCGGCAGGCGGGCCGCATGGCACGGGTGCGAACGGTGGAGGGATTCGCGGGTCCGCGCGAGATGGACGGCGAGATCGTGCGCGGACAAGATGACGCGGTGGTATTGAAGGTAGCGGGCGAGGAGATCCTTGTTCCGTACGAGCAAGTGGCGTCGGCTAAGGTCATCTTGCCCTGGTAGCCGGCGAAGATGGAAGGAAGGTAGTTGTGAACATCGACATCGAGGCGCTTATTACGATCGAGCGCGAGAAGGGGATCGCCTTCGACACGGTTGTCGATGCTCTCGAGGGTGCTCTGGCCTCCGCCTACAAACGTTGCTCCGAAGCGGCTGAAGAAGCTCGGGTTGTCATCGACCGGATAACCGGCGAGGTCACCGTCTTCGCCCAGGAAGTGGACGAGGAAGGCAATGTCGTGCGCGAGTGGGAGGACACGCCTCACGACTTCGGGCGCATCGCCGCGCAGACTGCCAAGCAGGTGATCCTTCAGCGGCTGCGCGAGGCGGAGCGCGAGTTGACCTATGGCGAGTACGCGGGCCGGGAGGGCGACATCGTCACCGGTTTGGTGCAGCAGCAGGACTCACGCTATCTGCTTCTGGACCTTGGCAAGGTCGAGGCCCTGCTGCCCCAGGCGGAGCAGGTCCCCGGAGAGCACTGGGAGCATGGCTCGCGCGTCAAGGCCTACATCGTGGAGGTGCGCAAGTCCCCCAAGGGGCCACAGGTCGTCGTCTCTCGCACCCACCCGGGCCTGATCAAGCGGCTGTTCGAGCTCGAGGTGCCTGAGATCGCCGAGGGCATCGTGGAGATCAAGGCGGTTGCCCGGGAGCCGGGGCACCGATCCAAGATGGCGGTGGTCTCCAACGAGCCTGGGGTCGACCCGGTCGGTGCGTGCGTGGGCCCAAAGGGTGCTCGCGTGCGCATGGTGGTCAACGAGATGCGTGGCGAGAAGATCGACATCGTGCCTTGGAGCGAGAGCCCCGCGGAGTTCGTGGCCGCGGCGCTCTCTCCCGCGAAGGTGAAGGAAGTACGGATAGACACTGCCGAGAAGCACGCCTTCGTGGTCGTGCCCGACTACCAGCTTTCTCTGGCCATCGGCAAGGAGGGCCAGAATGCTCGCCTGGCCGCCCGTCTCACGGGCTGGCGAGTGGATATCAAGAGCGAGAGCCAGGTCGCCGAACGCGATCGTGCGGCGAGTGGCGGGGCGAGTGCTGCCGGCGAGGGGTCTTCCTCTGAGGCCGTGGCAGGAGAGCCGGCGCGCGAGCCGGGCGATGCCGTGGGCGGGTCGTCGGAGGCGTAGGATGGCGGGGGACGAGCGCTCCGGGCCGCAGCGAACCTGTGTAGGCTGCAGGGCAGTTCGTCCGAAAGTGCACCTCGTTCGGGTGGTGCGCACATCGGAAGGCGGCTTGCGGCTGGATCTCACCGGCAAGTCGCCCGGGCGGGGAGCGTATGTCTGCCGGCACGAGGAATGTGTGGAAAGTGCTTTGCGGCGGGGCGTCTTGAGGCGGGCTCTTCGAACCGGAGAGACTGCCGGCTTGGAGACGATGGCGCGCGAACTCAGGGAATGTGTTGGACACGGTGGCGGTGTAGAACCGCCGGTTGGGAAGTGAGAGCTTGAGTAACCCTCGCGTATACGAGTTGGCCAAGGAGCTGGGGGCTTCCAGCAAGGAGATCTTGGATCTCCTTGCGCGCATGGGTTTCCCGGCCAAGAGCCATGCTTCGACGGTGGCTTCCGAGGTGGCCGGGTCGTTGCGTGGGCGCATCATCGCTTCGCGGGAAGCCGCGAAGAAAGCTGCCCAGGAGGCGACTGCCGCCCAGCGCGCGCAGGTGAAGATCGGGCCGAGACCACCGGCGCCGGCGGCTCCCAAGCTGGCTGCGGAGCCTGCGGCTGCGGAGCCTGCGGCTGCCGCGAAGGCCGGTGCGGCGCCCAAAGAGGTGGCTCCCAAGGAAGTGGCGCCGGCTGCCGCCACACCGTCCCAACCGCCGGCGGCTGAGACGCCGCGGGCCGGGGGAGCGCAACCGCCGCATCCGGCTCCCGGTCAAGGTCCCCGCCCGCCGATGGGTCAAGGTCCCCGCCCGGCTCCCGGTCAGGGCCCCCGCCCGCCGATGGGTCAAGGTCCCCGCCCGGCTCCCGGTCA
>JBBAAN010000236.1:0-2815 GCA_041658225.1 Actinomycetota bacterium | reverse complement strand
CGCTTGGGTCCCGTATCCGATCGCGTATCCGGCCTGGGAGGCGCTCGCTCGCCGCTGTGAGTTCGAGGTGACGCGCAAGATCGGCGCCCGCCCCAGCCGCTTCCTGGGCGAGATCTACGCCGCGGAAAGCACTTCCCCGCGTGAGACCCGCAAGGAAGCCGACTAGCGATCCGCTCGTCTTCTTCTCGTTGCCAGGTACGTTGCGGCATTCACACACAGGATCGGGGGGCTAAGGGGGTCAGCAGAATACCAAGAGGGAAGGCGAGGTAGGTGCGTTATGGCGGAGCGGAAGTCCCGGCCGTCGGCTCGAGCGGCAGCGTGAACCGAATCGTCGTCCCGCGCCCGGCGGCGCTCTCGGCCTCGATCTCGCCGCCGTGCGCCAACACCAGGTTGCGGGCAATCGCCAGCCCCAGCCCGCTGCCGGTCGAATCGGCGGTCTTGTAGAACCGTTCGAACACGTGCGGCAGGTCCTCAGGCGCGATCCCGCTGCCAGTGTCGACGACAGAGAAGCGCAGCCGCCCCGCATCCGCCGCCGCCTCCCGCGTGGTCTTGTCCCGAGGCATCGAGCCCGGGCGGCCGACGTCCGACGGCTGTGGTCCAACACCCTGCCTACGCGCCCAGGCGCCGCTATGAAGCGGCATTCTCGGCAGAGCACCGACTATCCGGGGCCTCAGGCTAGGCCAAAGCGCTCTCAAGCGATACTAAGCACATGTTAAGGGAATAATGGAATGATGGACGGTATAATACTAGCATGAGTTATATATTCCTGCGTGGCCCATTGCCGGCAGCCTTCCCGGAAGGAGAACCGTCATGCACACCATTCCGCCTCCTCTTTTCAAGCAGCAGGTCTTGATGATCGGGAATGCACACGGGGGTCCGCAATTCTGGTACGAGATCCTCCGTGAGGACATGAACGCTGAAAGCATCCGGCGCGCTCTCCTGTTTGTTGGCTGTCTTGGTGCCCATGGCTGTGAAGAAGCGGTGCGGAACAAGCTCCACCACCCGGACAGCCGCGTTCGAGCATGGGCATGCTTCGCTGCTGGAGAGCTTCACGACGAGGAGGCGCGTGCAACCATCCGAAATCTTATGGCTGACAGTTCCGCAAGGGTTCGTCGACAAGCAAGGCACGCTCTCGTCGGCTTGGACTCCGGAGGCAGCCGCTTGTCCTCCCGGCATCTCGGTGCGCCCCCTGAAGACGCCCTGGTTCTCATCTCAGACGATTCCGGAAGAATGCAAGACCAACTCGCATCTGTCTTGCGGCCCAAGGGCTTCCGGCTGGCCTTCGCCTCAAGCGAGGACGAGACCTATGAAGTGGCGGCCCGGCTATGGCCATGGGCTGTGATCACGGACAACCAGAAAGGGCGGGACAACCTTTCAGGGCTTCGCATGACGCAGCGGCTTACCTCGGCACCAGGGCATCGAGAGACCATCGTCTTCATGATGTCAGCGGATCTCGTGGAGGGAGCGTTCCTGTGGAATGGCGGCGATCGGTATCTTCCCAAGACGGCGCCCGCTCTCGCGCCACTTGTGACCTCCATCGAGGACTACCTCGTTCTCTAGACACAGGACGGATCACAGCCATGCCAAGTAGATACTCCGCCCTTTCAGACTTCCTTGGAACCCAGGCGCGCGACTCCGTCCGTGTTGGCTTCCAGGAGATAGACCGGGCCATTGGCGGCCTGCCCGATGCCGCCCTGAGACATCGGGCGTGGTGGGCGAATAGTGCCGAGTTCACACAGGCCCGGCATGGTTGGCTAAGGGTTGGATGGAGGACTGCGGAGGTCGATATGGAGCACCAACAGCTCACCTTCATCCGCGTGCTCCCTTCCTCCCAGCAGCTTGGCCGGCAATGCCTCTGCGGTTGCGGTGGAAACCCGACCGACGGGGAGTTCCTACCGGGCCATGAGGACAGGGCCCGTGTGACAATTGAGCGGTCTGCTGGAGGGCTTGCAAACCTTGTTGGAGTCGTACGCGCCATTGAGGCGTATGTCGCAGGAGAGATCGTGGAGACGGAGCTGGCGCGTGCGATTCGGACGCAGTGGCGCCGGGCGCCCCGAGCTGGTGCTCCAGGTGAACCGACGGCTATGGATGGCAACCCAGAGCCTTCCGCTTCGCCCCCGTTGGATCCACGTATCGCTCGAGTACAAAGGATGCGATCTAATGCGCAAGCGGCGGGTCCAATTGCGCGAGGACGCCCGACGCCTGTGGCGGAACGCCTCCTGGAGATCTCGCGGGGTCTGGAGCCGGAGGACCTGTTCCCTTCTCTCCTCCCGGAAGCCTCCGCGTTTGCCCGCGAGAGTCCCTATGCATTCTGCATAGCAACGTGCCTCGACCGCCAAATGAACGCCGAGGTTGTCTGGACGATCCCCTATTACATGCGACAGGACCTTGGGCACCTCGATCCGGTGAAGGTTGGGCTCATGACCCAGGAGGAGCTCGCCGCCCTATTCGAAAGGCTGCCCCGGAAGCCTCGCTTCGTGAACGATGCCCCGCCGACGATCATGGACATCACCAAGATCGTGTTGCACGAGGGAGCCGGAGACGCCTCGAACTTGTGGCGGGGGAAAACAGCCGCCCAGGTCCGATCCACCTTTCGTCGGGTGCATGGAGTAGGGCCCGGAATTGCGAACATGGCGCTCCTGCTGATCGAGAAAGCGTTCGGCGTTAGGTTCAGCGATCTGGACCATGCGTCGATGGACATCAAGCCCGATGTCCATACGGTCCGCGTGTTGTACAGGCTAGGTTTGGCGAGCGCTGAGACGGCCGAGGCAGCCATCGACGCTTCTCGGAGTCTCCACCCGGCGTACCCGGGAGA
>JBBAAN010000235.1:0-2818 GCA_041658225.1 Actinomycetota bacterium | reverse complement strand
CTCGGGGCCTTGCTCCTGATGACGATCGTCTCCAGCCTGGGGTGGGCCGGCCTGCTTCACCTAGCAGGTTTCAATATCCCGGCGCCCAGGCCCATCTGGGAGGCGCCGCTGTGGTGACAAGCGTGGAGTGGTCGCTCCCGCGTCGCGCGGCGATGTGCCTGGCGCTGCTCGCCGTGCTCGCAGCCACGCTCGGCTGCGACGGGACCGCTCATCCGGCCGCGTCGACTCTCGTGACCCCCGGTAGGTTTCGTGCTTTCACTTCCTTTCCGCTGCCATTCGGGCCGTGACGCGGCGTTGCGGAATCCCCCCCGATAACCTTGTTCATCGACTACTTGGTTTGAGTGCGAGAGGACTGCGATCGTGAATCCCTGATGGTCACCGAGCAGGCGGAACGCGCTAAGAGCGGCTGGCGAAAGAACCGCCCTGAATCTGGACGGCCACCCACTGACACCCAACCAGTCCCTCTTCCGCTTCCCTGCGCCGCGCTGTGACACACCGCTGCGTTGCGGGGATGCTGCATGATTCTAGAACACCTACGGGCAACACGGGGTTTGCGCGAGAGAGGGTGGATCGCCTCGAAGTTCTAGGGGGATGACTGGGTTTCCACGAATACGTGGCGCGCGGCGGCAGTCCCGAGCGTCACCCGCTGGTCCTCCACGTCGATGGTGATTGTCTGGTTGAACGGAAGAATCTCGGTAACCGTCACCCGGCTGCCGGGGGTGATGCGTTTCGTTTCCAGGTAGGCGAGCAGTTCCGAATCCTCCTCCGCCAGTTCGTGAATGCGACGGATGATCACCTTCTCCCCCGCCGCAATGCCTGTCAGCGGGATCCAGGCCGCGACCGCGCCCTCGCAGCCGGGCAGGGGATTGCCGTGCGGACAGGTCTGGGGGTGGCCAAGCTGCTCCATTAATGCGGCTTCGGTCATGGCCGAGATAGCATGTTCAAGCTGGTGGGCCTCACGATGGAGCTGGGACCACGGCAGGGTGTTGGACATCATCCATTCCATCAGCATGTGACGGCGCATGACCACGCGCGCCGCGTTCCAACCGGATTCGGTCAGGTGAGTCCCGGCCTTGGTCATGCTGATCCACCCGTCACGTGTCATGCGTTTGAGTGTGTTGGTCACCGTGGGAGGGGTCACTCCGAGGAAGCCTGCCAGTCGCGTTCCGACCACCGGCTCCTTGTCTCGTTCCATGACGTAAATGAGCAACAGGTAATCCTGGATGGTCGAACTCAGACTGGGCATTTCCGTAGGGTTGGAGGGGGTGACAGTTGTCATATCACAATCCCGCCGGTTAGCATTTGCTTATGAGGGGGATTAGGCTAACCTAATTGTCAGGCACTCACTCCACTATACCAGAAGACCTTGGGAAACAGCCACATGCCAGGAATACGCCGAGAGGCTTCGCTATCTGACGTGGTGGCCGGGGAAGACACGACAATTCTGGCATTCCGGGACGGCCGGGCCGCGATGAACCGCCTTGCAGCGCTTGGCTTCACGCCTGGTGCGACGGTCAGTACGATCCAGAACTTCGGGCGCGGCCCGCTGATTGTGACGGTTCGCGGAACGCGCGTGGCGCTGGGACGTAGTGAAGCGGCCAAGATCATCGTCGAGCGAGGCTCGCATGAGTGATTGCCACGCTGCCCCGTCCCAGACCGCACTGCGCGTGGCCGTCTTGGACACAGCCGCCCCGTTGATTGTCCTGGCCGGCCAACCCAACACCGGCAAGTCCACCCTGTTCAACCTGCTGACCGGCTTGAACCAGCACGTGGGCAATTGGCCGGGCAAGACGGTCGAACGCCGTGAGGGCCGTTTCGACTTGGGCGGTCGCGGCGCGTGTCTGGTGGATCTGCCCGGAACCTACAGCCTGACGGCCAATTCCCCGGAGGAAGTGATCGCCCGCGAGTTCATCCTGCGTGGCCAACCATCCGTGGTGGTGGCCGTCGTCAGTGCTGCCAACCTGGAGCGCACCCTGTACTTGCTTGCCGAGCTGATTGCGCTGGATGTGCCGCTGGTTGTGGCGTTGAACATGATGGACGTAGCCGCCCAGGACGGCGTCCTCGTGGAGCCACATGTGCTCGAAGCGGCTCTGGGTCTCCCGGTCGTGCCGATGACGGCCTCCAAGGCAGCAGGTGTACGCAAACTGCTCGAGGTCGTGCAAGACGTGCTGAACGGGAAACGGGTCTCTGCTCCGCGGCAACCCGATGTGCGGGCGGACCACCAGGCGGTCTTGGAGTGTCTCGAGGAACTGGTCGGGTTGCATGTCCCGGCGCCGTATCCGCGGGGCTGGGTGGCGCTCAAACTCCTGGAGGGCGACATCGAGGTCGCCTCCATGATGAGGGCTGCGCTTCCACCTGACGTGTGGAGGTCCGTCGAGGGTGTCCTGCGCACCCACGATGACGCCTTCCTGGCGGTTGCATCAGGGCGCTATGAGTGGATTGGGCGCATGGTGCGTGCCGCGGTGACCCGGCCCAGGCTGGGGCAGATCGGCTTGACCGAGCGCCTCGACCGCTGGGCGGCGCACCCGATCTTGGGATTGTTCATCCTGGCGGGAGTCCTGGGGCTGGTGTTCTGGCTAACGTTCACGCTAGGCAGCCCGATCCAGCGGTTGCTCGGGGGGCAGATCATCACGCCGTTGGCCGGGCTGGCCTCGACTGCGTTGGCGGATGCGCCGTTCTGGGTACGGGGTATGGTGGTGGACGGTCTTCTCGGCGGGGTTGGCTCGGTTCTGACTTTCCTGCCTATCATGGTGATCTTCTTCGCTGCCTTCGCCCTGGTCGAAGACGTGGGTTACATGGCTCGCGCCGCCTATGTGAT
>JBBAAN010000234.1:0-2824 GCA_041658225.1 Actinomycetota bacterium | reverse complement strand
GGATCGCGGGCTGCCGCTGTTCTGCGAGAAGCCTCTCGCTCGCACCTTGGATGGTTGCGAGGAGCTGGCCCAGGCCGCGCGGAAGGTCCCGCACCAGGTGGGCTTGCTCCTCAGGCACGCTCCGGCACTCAAGGCGATGAGGGAGATCGTGCGGTCCGGCCGCTATGGCCGGCCGATGGGGGCCGTGTTGAGGGACGACCAAGCCTTTCCCATAGATGGTATCTATGGTTCCACCTGGCGCGCGGACGTGAACGCCGCTGGAGGCGGCACTCTGATAGAGCACTCCATCCACGACGTGGACCTGCTGACGTGGATCCTCGGCGTCCCAGAGCTGGTATCAGGCCGCACGGCCAACTTCTCCGCACACCCAGGCATCGAGGATCTCGCAGCCGTTACTCTGTCGTATCCCGGCGGCGCGACGGCCCTGGTGTTCAGCCTCTGGCACCAGATAGAGGGTCGCAACACTAGCCGCAGGCTTGAGATCTTCTGCGAAGAAGCCATGGTCTGGCTCGAGAGCGAACTCGGTCCCGTTTACGTGGAGACTTCCGCCGGGCGCGAGGAGATCAACGCGGAGATCCCGGCCTTCGTGAGTCGGCTCGATCTGGCAGGCGTGCCCGAGGAGTGGAAGGTGATGGCCGCGGCGTTCGCCGTTGAGGACAAGCCTTTCCTCGACGCTCTGACCCTGAGGGGACCCAGTGCTCGTGGGACGCCCGATGTTGAGGAGGCGCTGGTGGCCCACCGCATAGTGGACGCCGCCTACAGGTCGGCCGCCCAAGGCGGTATTCCTCTGGGCATTTAGTCAACGCGCCGGCTCCAGGCCTTGCCGGTCAGGGCGCGCGACGTGAGACGAACGCGAGCCGGGTCGCTCGAAGATAGGCCTGGTCAGAAGTCCCCGGCTGACATGAAATCCTCAGGGGTCGCCCTCTGGAAAGCTTCGTCGTGTATGCGGAAGAGGCCGGTGGCCGATCGACCCATGTGCCGCTGGGGCGAGAACGTCAAGGGAGCCCCAATGCCGTTGTTCCAGTCTCGCAGGCCGTTGAGGGCGCTTATCAGGCCGGCACGAGTCAGGTTGGGGCCGGCCCGGCGAGCGCCCTCCTCGAAGATACTCATCCAGTCCCAGGAATTCAGGACGGTGACATCGACGTTTCTCTGCGGGTAGTAGGACTTGAGCACCTGCCGGAGATGAGTCATCTGGGGCGTGTCGTAGCCGGGGGGCCCGTAGCCATCAGCGGTACCGATCATCCCTTCGGTCTGGCTGCCCCCGATGTCCAGTACGACCTGAAACCAGCCGCCCGCTCCTATGAACTGCACGTCCCAACCCATGCGCCGCGCCGCGGCGGTACCCTCTGCCGACCCGAGGGGGTCGACGACGGCTATCACGTCGGGCCTGGGGTAGATCCCATACCAGGCCGCAACCGTCGAATCCATGAGCGTCTGGTCGCAGGCGCCGATGTCCCGCTCGTCGACCACAGTTCCCCCGAACTTCCTGAAGGCGGGGCCGATAGCTTCCTTCACCCATTCCGAGTAGGCACTGGGGCAGTAGCCTATGGCCATTCGCTTCTTGCCCAAGCGCTTGGCCGCGAACCCGCCGATGACCGTCCCGAGGTCGGGCGGTGTGATCTGCCCGTCGAAAGCGGTCCTATACATAGCCAGGTTTCGAACGCCTTTGGCCCGACAACCCGCGCACGGGACCCCTTTGTCGCTCATGTACGGGACGGCCGAGGTGGCCGCGTTGTCGATCCCGGTCAGTCCGATCATCGCGAATACCTTGTCCTGCTCCACGAGCCGGCGCGTGGCGGCAAGCACCTGATCGGGTGACTGGTAGGAGGCGGAATAGTAGGTGAGCTGGATGCGCCGCCCGTTGATCCCGCCCCGGGAGTTGAGGTCGGCGATGAAGGCGTTGATCGTGTCCAGGCTCACGCCGTATATGGCGCGCGCCTGGCCGGAGAAGTCGCCCACGAAGCCGAGCTTGATCGTGGTGGCCATGACGCCGACGTCGGTGGCTCCTTGCGCGCCGGGCGATGCGCCGCCGGATCCGGGCCGGCTGGCTGCCGCGCTCTTGCCGGCATCCGGACCCGTGGTCGGGATGATCGTCTCGACGGACGGGCTCGGGCTCTGGCCATTCGACAGAAGGACCTGCCGGTTTCGCATCTCAGTGGAGTAGCAGGCCGAGGACACGAGGGCCGACAGAGCGACGACTGTGGCGGCGAACCGCCGACTGCGCTGTTGATCCACGGCCACCCCCCTTCAATGCTCAATAGGGTCCGGCGAAGCCGCGGCGCGTGTCAAATGCCCACTGTGGTCAGGATGCGGGGCGCCCCAACGGATTGCGCGACCAAGCTACGACATGGGTTCTTTCGCATGAACCCCGAGTCCGCTTGCCCAGTGTCAAGTGGTGCCCGTCGGATCGCGCCGTGCCAGAATGTGGCGTTCGGGATGCGTGGCGCGAGGTGGCCCGCCGGGGCGGAGCAGGAGCCTGCTTCGTGGCGAGGGAGAATGGCGGATCGGCCGGCGCCGGTCAGAACGGTTGCAGCCGAGGGACAAGGGCCCAGTGTGGAGTGAGAGGAGGCGTGGCCGGTGATCGGGGCGCTCGTGGCGTTCGTCGGGACCCTCATCTCTTTCACGGGCCTGACGCTGCTCAAGCGCGGCGCGGATCAGGTCTCCCGCATCACGTGGGGTTCCGGGTTGGCAGTGGTACGGGAGTTCTTCCGCTGCCGCATCTGGCTGGCGGGTCTGGTGTGCGAGGTGTCATCGCTGATCTTCCTCACCGTGGCCGTCTCGCTTGCCCCCGTCTCCGTGGTCCAACCCATCAGGAGTTCGGGCA
>JBBAAN010000233.1:0-2864 GCA_041658225.1 Actinomycetota bacterium | reverse complement strand
TGGGCAGGCGAAGGTTCTCCATAGCGAAGGCCAGCTCGTCCTCGACCGTCTCGACGACGAACTGAGCGTCGGGGTCCTGAAAGACGAATCCGACCCTGTCGGCAAGCTCGCGCGGCGGATGGTCGCGGGTGGAGAGGCCATCCACGACGACGCTTCCCCCAAACTGGCCTCCCGAGAAGTGAGGGACCAGCCCGTTCACGCATCGCAGCAGCGTGGACTTGCCGCAGCCGGAGGGCCCGGCCACGAGTAGCATCTCGCCTTCCGCGATGTCCAGGTCGAGGTTGCGCAGCACGAACGGCCGGCCAGCTCCGTAGGCGAAGCTCACGCGCTGGAAGCGAACCGCGGGGCATGTGACGCCGTGGCCGGTGGGCGGGCAAGCGGGGTTCATGCCGGAGCCTCCGGGACGAGCGCGTCGCCCGAGGCGGTCGAGCGTGCGGCGCCGGCGAGGGCGGGAACGGCCAGCGGCAACAGGGCCAGGCCGGCCAGCGGGTTGAAGCCCGGAGCCTGGATGCGCTCTCCGACCGCATAGGTGAGATCGCCAAGGCCGGCGGAGCGAAGCGCCATCAGGCCGGCGGCGGCGGCAACCGCGGCGGCGGCAACGATCCAGTCGAGCGCTTCCCACGTCTCCCTACGAAAGCGGGTCGGCCGCCGTCCTCGGGAGGCAAGCAGCGTGGAGAGGATCAACGTGACGGCGCCGACGACGGCCAGGATGCGTCCAGGGAACGGGGTCTCGCCGGGGGAGAGCATGGCGAAAGCGCCCACGGCCATCGCGCCCGCGCCGGTGAGCGCCAGCAGGCTCGATGTGCGCCGGACCAAGGTCGAGGCCCCCCGCCGGCCGAAGCCTCTTGAGTCCATCGAGGCGGCCAGGGTCAGAGAACGCTCCAGCGTGGTCAGCAGCAATGGAAGCATCAGTCCCGCCGCGTCGCGCAAGCCGCGCGGGCGCCGGCCGCGCAACCGCTGTGCCTCCCGCACCTGCGTGAGCCCAGCCAGCGTCTGGGGCACGAAGGTCAAGGCCACGGTGGCCACCAGACCAGCCTCGTAGAGATAGCCGGGCGCGAGGCGCACGAGGCGGCCGGGATCCACGGCTGAGGCGAGGACCGCGAAGACGACCAGCAATGCGGTGATGCGCAATCCTTCCTGAGTTCGCCGGGCGATGAGCTCCAGGGTGACGGGCCCCCCGATGCCTCCGCCGCCGGCCCACGTGGGCAAGTGCCGGACCGGAAGACGAAACAACACCGTGGTCCCGCCGCCGGTTCCCACGAGGGAGGCCACGGTGCGAAGAACCATTACGGCAAGGCCCACCTTCAGGGCCAGTCCGAAAGCCTTGTCGCGCAAGGGATCCGACCGGCACGCCGCGTAGACCAGCCCTACGAGCGCCATTATCAGGACCAACATCGCCGGGTTGCCCGTGATGGCCACCGCGGCCACGGTCGCGACGGCCCAGATCGCCCAGGCGCCCGGGTGTAGGGGCGAGGCCGTCACCGGACGCGCCTGCGGTTGATGAGGAGGGCGGCGGCGATCAGGCCGGCCACGAGCGCACCATAGGTTGCCCAAGTCAGTGACGAGAACTTGGCCAGGTGGCGGATAGCGGCCGCCGGCGACGAGAGCGAAGGCGAAGGCGATGCGGCCATCTCATCGAGGCGTATGTCCGAGGGGGAGGTGACTGGCGAAGGCTGCGGGGAGGGTGAACTTGCTCCGGCGGCGGAAGCGGCGCCCGAGCCGACCGCGAGGGGGCGAGGAGTCGCGGTGCGCACCGCCGGATCGGAAGTGCCGCAGGCCTCGGCGATGCTCACCTTGTGTGGCTTGGGGTGCGAGTCGGGCCCCATGCCGGTTCCCCAGGCCCAGCCCTCGATGTCGCCGTCGCGGGCGACCACGCGGCCGGCGCCCTTTTCACCCCACGTCCAGTCCCCGCCGGAGGTCGAACGCCAGTAGCCCCAGAAGTAGGGCATCTTGGCGAAGCAGTCATCGGAAGGGGAGCCAACCCCGCCCAGGCGGCAGACCGCCTGGTTGCCCGTCGAGCCGAAGGCATAGTCGATTCCCGAAGCAACGATCACGTCGAGTCCGGATGAGCCAGATTGAGGAACCCCGACGCAGCGGACCTCGTGCTTGCCCCCGCCGTAGTCGACCACGAGGCCGACCCTGGGGCCGCCCGCGGCCAGGCCAACTACGGACGTAGCCTTGGCGGGGAGAGCCGCCGGGGCAAGCGAGAGGCTCACCCCGGCGGTCAGAACCGTCAATGCCAGAGCGGACCAGCGACGCATCAATCTCTCCCGGCCATACGGACCGCGAGTATCGCCTGTGTCAGAACGTAGCGACGACGTATCAGGCTCTCCGTGCCGCGCGGATGAGGAAACTGCCCGAGCCGATCAGCATGAGGGCGAGCAGTGTCAGGGTCATGGGCGAGTCGACTCCGCGCGGCAGGCTGGCGCCGAAGCCGGTGCGGGGCAGCTCTCCGGAAATGGTGAGAGTAGCCACAAGCACCTCGCGCGAGGATCCATCGGACGAGGAGCCGCGAGCGATGATGCGGTGGGCGCCTGGCTCGATCGAGGCCGGCAGCGCGAAGGACCCCAAAGCGACTCCATGTGAGTCGGCGTCGGCACCGCCCAGGATGACCGGGTCGGAGAGGATCAGGAAGGTCACGCGGGTGCCCGGGGCGAAGCCCTGGGCCTGGACTGCGATCGTGGCGCCGGCGGTGAGCTTGCCAAGGTCGAGGGTCGTGGCAACCGGGGGCGACGACGACGGCTGGGGTGAGGAAGAAGCCGAAGGAGAACTCGATGGGGATGGGGAAGGCACAGATGCGAGGGGCGGGAAAGCCACTACGGAAAGTGGGAACGCCTGGCCGGCCATGCCCCAAGCAGCTTGGG
>JBBAAN010000232.1:0-2875 GCA_041658225.1 Actinomycetota bacterium | reverse complement strand
CAACCCGGTCGGGGATGACTCTGCGCCTGGTCCCGCGATGGCCGAAGCGCCGGATCTGGAAGCCGCCCCCCGCAGCTCGCACGACGATCCCGCGCATCGTGCTGGCCGACCCCGATCCCTATCTGGCTTTCCTCATCCGTCTGGACCTTCCCGTCGCGCGGGTTGTCGAGTCGGGCCCCGGTGCTCATCTGAGCGAATTACTGGACGAGGAACCCGACCTTGTCATCGTCGATCTTTCCAGCAGCCAGGCTTCCGAGGTCCTTCGCCGGCGCAATGGCAGCAAGGTCGTCGGCATCGTGGACGCGGGGCTCGCTTCGCGGACGAGCGTCCCCGCCGAGCTGGACGGGCTGCTACTGCGCCCGTTCGTGCCGGCCGAACTCCATCGGGCGGTTCGCCGCGCCTTGGGGCTGCACGAGACCGCCGAGATACCGCCGGGCAGGCTTATAGATCGGATCCAGGCTTGGATCCTCATCGCCTGGCTGGCGGTCGTCGCTATGGCGACGGCGCTGGAGCTGTTCGGGCCGCCCAGCCTGTATCCGCTGCGGGTGGGGGTCCTGGCGGCGTCCTGGGTATTCGCGGTGTCTCGCTTGCTGGTCACCCGTCGCACGGTCGCGGGCGCGTGGGCGGGGGTGACGTTCGCGACGGTGGCCATTGCGCTGACGGGCGGGCCATCCAGCAATTACCTGGGCCTCGGCGTCGTCGCGTGTGTCGAGGCCGGACTGTACTCGGGGATCAAGCCTGGGGCCCTGGCGGGCTTGGTCATCGTCGGCGGGTCCACGTACCAGTTCATCTCCGAGGTGCGGCACGGCTCGGTGAAGGGCGCGCAACTGGTCGCTTGGGTGGTGCTGTTCCCGCTCGTATCTTTCACGGCGGGCCTGGCCGCGCGCATCTGGCCGGGCGAAACCACCGGGGGCACTCGGCGTCTGGCCGAGGCGAACAAGGTGCTGTCGACTCTGTACCGAATCGCGCGTGCCATGCCGGGGGGTCTGGAGATCGGAAGCGTGGCCTCGGCCGCATTGGAGGAAATGCGCGACACGCTCCAGGCTCCGGCCGGCGCGGTCCTGATCGGGGAGGCCGGCATCCTCAGCGAGGCCGGCTCGTTCGGCCTTGCGCAACGGGGCGGGTTGATCCTTCGCCGCGATGAGCCGACGGTTCGCGGACTTCTGGAGGGCGGAGTGCAGACTGTGCTTTCCGACGCATTGCCCGCAGCCGCGGCCTCGGCGTTGTCCGGCTTCGACTGCTGGCTGATGGCGCCACTTCGTCATGGGGGGGTCAACTTGGGACTTCTCATGGCGGCCTGCGCCGATCACCATGCCCACACGTCCAACCGGATTTTCCTGCAAGAACTGGCCGGCGAGACGGCAGTTGCCGTGGAGAATGCCAGGCTGTTCGGGAGAGTGCGCGAGCTCTCGGTGGACGGGGAGCGCCGCCGGCTCGCTCGTGAGCTTCACGACGGCGTGGCTCAGGCTCTCACCCACGTGCGGTTGGAACTGGAGCTGCTCAGTCGCTTCGGATCCGAGACTCCCGAGGCGATCCAGGGTGAGGCGGCTCGCCTGGCCAGAGTCGTCAACCGCAGTTTAGGTGAGGTTCGTTCGGCGATTCTGGGCTTGCGCGCCAGCGTCTCCGGCGAGGGGCTTGCGGGCTCGCTAGCCCGCTACCTGAGAGATCTGCGGGGCCTCGGAGGGCCGGAGATCGAGTTCAAGGTCGGCGGCATTGCCGTCCACACCTTGCCGGAGACCGAGGCCGAGGTGTTCCGGATCGCCCAGGAGGCCGTCTCCAACGCCTTGCGACACGCGCGTGCAAGCCGAGTGACGGTCGCGCTCGAGGCGGCGGGATCTGCCCTGCGGCTGATGGTCGAAGACGATGGAATCGGAGTGGTCCCCAATGCGGCCGACAGCGGAGGTATTGGGCTGGCCGCCATGAGGGAGCGGGCGCACGCGATCGGCGGCCGGTTGACCGTGGAGGGAAAGCCCGGGCGCGGGACTCGCGTTGAGCTGGTGGTCGAAGGGGCGCACTTGGGCGAAAGCGTTGCGGGAGAAGGGTAATGATGTAATGACGCGCATCGTGGTGGTGGAGGATCACACCCTTGTCAGGCAGAGCCTCGTCAAGATCATGACGGCGGAGCCGGGCTTCGAGGTCGTCGCCGAGGCGGGCAGCGCCGAGGAAGCCCTCCAGGTCGCCAAGTCCCATCGCCCGGACTTGGTGGTCATGGATGTGGGCATTCCCGGCGAGGACGGGCTGCAGGTGGCCATGAAGCTGAAGAAGCTCCTGCCGGACGTGCGCATTCTCTTCCTGACCATGCACGACGACGACGCGACGATCCGGCGCGCTATCGGGGTGGGCGCCGACGGGTTCGTGCCCAAGACGGCTTCTACCGAGGAACTGCTCCAGGGGCTGAGGGTTGTGGCCTCGGGCGGTTCATACCTGAGCCCAGGCGTTGCGCGGCGGGTCATGGACCTGGCGGGGGGTAGATCCGGCGGGGTTGTCGGGAGGCTGACCGACCGGGAGTTGGAGATCCTGACGCTGCTGACCCAAGGACTACGGCCCGCCGACGTGGCTGCGCGCCTGTACATGTCGATCAAGACGGTGAAGAACCACCTCACCAATATCTACGCCAAGATGGGCGTGGAGAGTGCCGCCCAGGCTGTGGCCGAGGCCTATCGCCGGGGACTGGTCTCTGTCCCTCCCTCAGCCCCGAACGCGTAGCGACACAGCCCCCGTGCGGCCCAAGGTCACGTAGAATGCCCTCACCATGGACGCACACTCGAGTGACCAGCCCGAGCTTGAGGCACGGCTGGCTCGCATAGTCGAAGGCCTTCAGCCCATGTGTCCGCGGAGGGTGCTCCTGTTCGGGTCGGCCGCGCGCGGCGAGACC
>JBBAAN010000231.1:0-2900 GCA_041658225.1 Actinomycetota bacterium | reverse complement strand
GCGGGGGGCGCTCGAATGTGAGCGTATTTGCGCCGGGGAGCACTTAGGAAGGAGTGTGGGCCGATGCATCGAGTGGGGGCCCGATGAGACCGGCCGATTCCGTGGATCCCTCCGAGTTCGGCCGCCACATCGACTGGAAGGCGTGGGTGT
Source organism: Actinomycetota bacterium (assembly GCA_041658225.1). Classification (GTDB taxonomy): domain Bacteria; phylum Actinomycetota; class CALGFH01; order JBBAAN01; family JBBAAN01; genus JBBAAN01. The sequence goes on along the minus strand of JBBAAN010000231.1, from coordinate 2,750 downwards.
CCACGGCCTGCCGCGCGGGTCTGGCTCTCGTGTGGATCTGGGCCGCGCTGGCCAAGATCGCCGACCCCAATGCCTCCGTGCGGGCGGTGCGCGCCTACCAGTTGCTGCCTGAGGCCCTTGTCAAGCCGGTGGGCTGGGCCCTTCCATTCGTGGAACTTGCCCTAGGCATGCTGCTGTTGCTGGGGCTCGCCGTGCGCTTCTCGGCCCTTCTGTCCGGAGGGATGTTCTCCGCGTTCATCGCCGGAATCGCCTCCGCTTGGGCCCGGGGGATCAAGATTTCGTGCGGGTGCTTCGGGGGAGGCGGCCCCGCGGACGTGGATGCGGGATACTACCTCTTCGAGATCGGACGCGACGTCGTGTTCCTGGCGCTCGCCGTCTGGCTGATCATCAAGCCCTATGGCCACTTCGCGCTGGAGAAGGCGCCGACCGAGACGAACGGATGTGACGATGGCCAAGAGGAAGAACAAGCCCGCCGGTAAGGGGCAAGGCGCCGGACGCCCACAGGGGAAATCGCAGGGCGGTGGCGGCCAGGCGGGCACGGCTAAGGGCGTAGCCGCCCAGCCGGCCAAGGCCGCGACGGCCATGCGAAAGCGACTGCCTGTAGTGATCGCAGTCGGCGTGATCGCCGTGGCCGCGGTCGTGGGGATTGCGCTGCAGTCTCAGCGAACCGCCAAACCCAAGCCGGTGGTCACGCCCGCCCACGAACTGGGACCCAGCGGCTCCGAGGTACGCGGCGATCCCAACGCGAAGGTGCTGGTCGAGGTGTTCGGAGATTTCCAGTGCCCCGCCTGCAAGGACTGGGACCTGGCGACCGCGGCCACGATCACCAACCTGGTCAGCTCGGGCCGAGTCCGCTTCGCCTACTATCCCCTGTCCTTCATCGGTCCTGAGTCGGAACGAGCCGCGGCCGCTTCGATATGCGCCGCCGACGAGGGCGCCTACTGGAAGTACTTTGAATTGCTCTGGCAGAACCAGCCGGAGAAGGAGAACTCCGGCTATCTGAGCATCGACCGGCTGATCGGCTTCGGCCGCGATCTGCAGATTGCCACCCCAGCATTCGAGAAGTGCGTGCGCGACCAGACCTACTTGCCCTGGATCGGCAAGATCGCCGACGAAGGCGTGAAACGGAAGGTCCAAGGCACCCCGACCATCTTCGTCAACGGCAAAGTACTCGAGCATCACACGCTCGAGGGCCTGCTCGCCGCGGTCGACTCGGCATCGAAGAGCAGCGCCACTCCGTCCCCTGCCTCGGGGGGGTCGAGTGTGAGTCCCACCGAGTCGCCGCCCTCCTGACCGCGGTGCGGCGGCGGGAGGCGGGAATCTATCGCGTCGCCGCCCTCTTCGGTCGGGGGTGACGTTGCACGGCAGCGAGGCGCACGTGGCGGCGTGAACCCTATCGAGTCCGTGCGCCCTTCAGGTGGTCGACGAACCAGTCGGCGGCCAGGTGAGCGACCTCTTCCAGGGCCCCCGGCTCCTCGAACAGGTGCGTCGCTCCGGGAACGATCGCCAACCGTTTCTCGCAGCGCAAGCGCTTTACAGCGCCCTCGTTCAACGGGATAACCGGGATGTCGGCACCGCCCACGATCAACAGAGTGGGCGTGTCGACCTCATCGAGCGAGGAAGGCGCCAGATCCGGCCTGCCTCCCCGGGAGACGATCGCGGCGATCTGGATACCCGGGCCGGCGGGGCCGGCGCTCCGTACAGTCACCGAGGCCTGCAGCGCAGCCGCCGCTCCCGTGCTCGCCCCGAAGTAGCAGGGCCGAAGCCCCTGTGTCTTGGGGTTGACGGCGGCCCAGCGGGTGGCGCCCGCCAGGCGCGCGGCCAGCAGATCGATGTCGAAGACCATCCGCCGGTCGAACTCCTCACCCTCGGTCAGAAGGTCGAGCAACAGCGTGGCGAGCCCGTGCTCCCGAAGCACTCCCGCCACGTAGTTGTTACGGGGGCTGTGTCGACCGCTACCGCTCCCGTGAGCGAAGAGCACCACCCCTTCGGCGCCTGCCGGCACCCCCAGGATGCCGTGCAAAGTCGCTCCGGGGCATGCGATCTCGACTTCCTCTTGTTCCCGATCTCGCGGCAAGTCCGGCATCGCTGCAACCTCCTCGGAGATCGAGAAACGCTCATCCCCTGCGGAGAACCCCACTGAGGATCCCACTGAAGGATTGTCGCCCCGGATCAAGCGGGAGGGAACCCTACTCGTGAGCCGCAAGCCGGCGGCGCACCCCCAGCACCGTCAGACCCAGACCCAGCAAGGCCGCCCCGGCAAATGTGACGCTCGTCCGATTACTTCGACGCCCCCGATCCTCTTCCTGTCTCATAGGGGCCGCAAGGTGTCCGCTCCCGCGAGGAGCAACTCCGCGTCCGTGCACGGAGACCTGGCCCTTAGCGCCGACCCAGAAACGCGACGTCGCGTCCACAGGGCGGGCCGCGACCGTTGCCCGCCGATATCGTGCTGACTATAGTGGTCATGAGGTGATAACTATGGTGGTCGCTGCGGTCGCGGAACTGAAAGCTCGCCTGAGCAGCTATCTGAAGGCCGTAAAGAGCGGAGGGGAAGTGATCGTCACCGAGCGAGGGAAGCCCGTCGCCCGCCTGGTCCCCTTCACCGGACCCGAGGCGAACGCCTCGCGAGTCGCGGAGCTGGTCAGAGCGGGCGTACTGCGGCAAGGCACGGGCCGTCTGTCGCGCAGCTTCTGGGCTCTCCCCCGGCCCAAAGACCCCCGAGGGCGCGGCCTTGCCTACCTGCTCGAGGA
>JBBAAN010000230.1:0-2932 GCA_041658225.1 Actinomycetota bacterium | reverse complement strand
GCAAGTCCTTTTCCCCGTATGAGTCGATCGCGCGCAACGTGACACCGGCCGACCGCAGGGCCCCCACGATCGCATCCAGCGTCGGCTGGATCATGGCTTTGGCGAGCGCGTCGTTGTTCGCCGCGTGGACGCCCTTGGAGTCGGCCACGCAATCGATGCCGGCGATCTTCAGCCCTTCGATGCGAGCCGTGGCGCTCTTGGAGCCGGCGGCATCCGTGCCTTCCGAACTGGCCTCGGCGGAGACGCCGCGCGCCTCGATGAATCCGGCGAACAGCCGGATCTCGGAAAGGGTCACGCTCGCGCTTGCCGAGGAGTAGCCCTCGGTGGAGACCGTCTCGGAAGTCGCCGCCACCTGGCGGGACTTAACCACGTCCACGAACCCCAGAGGCTGGAGGTACTCGAAGTGCGGCGGCACGAGGCCCTGGCGCTCCAGGACCGGCGCGAGCGCCTCCATCTGAGCGTTCAGCGGGCCGAAGATCGGCTCATTGAGGGAGATCCAGGTATTCATGGCCTGCTCTTGCTGCTCCCAGGTCATGAGCATGCTGGCCATGGGCAGGCCAGAGGTAACGTTGGAGCCGAAGCCCGCGCGCGAGGTGGACGATGACTCCGAGACGTGGGCCTCGGCGAACCCGCCTTCGAACGTCGTGCTCCCGGTCGAGTCGGTGTAGTTCATCTGGGTCTTGACGTCGTCCCTGGCGGTCTGGCTGGCACTGGCGCGTACCAGATCCTGCCCGCCTATGGACAGCGGCGCTCCGGTGGCCGCCATGGAGGCTCCGGACTGGGAGGCGACCTCCGCCATCTGCACGACCTGCAGAGTGTCGCCTGCCATTGCCACCTTCACCGCCCAAGCGCGCGCGCGGGATTCCGGCCTTGGCGAAGCGCCGGGCGATACCGCGGGAAAGACCAGCAGCAGCATCAGAGCCGCAAGCGGGGCGATTACACGGCGCATGGTCTACCTCCCCCCTCGGGCTGTCTTCGCGGCGGCTGGGCCCAGGTAAGCGCTTGCGACCTCAGAGCGCATCTGACCCAACTCCCGTCCCCGAGCCTCATGCACAACCCGCCCCTTCTCCATCACATAGGCGCGGTCGGCCACATCCAGAGCGGACACGTTCTGCTCAACCATACAAACGGTAACACCCTGGTTTCGGATACGGTCCATGAGATGAAACACCATCGCAACCATGGTGGGCGAGAGGCCCATCGAGGCTTCGTCGACCAGCAGCAATCTGGGTGACCCCATGAGGGCCCGGGCAACCGCAAGCGTCCGCTGCTCGCCTCCGGAGAGGCTGCCGGCAAGCTGGCTCTGGCGCTCGGCAAGCAAGGGGAAGAAGTCGAGCACCTCACGCAGCCTGGACTCCACGGCGGCCCGGTCGGGCCCCAGAGCGAATCCCCCGACCCGCAGGTTGTCCTTGACGGACATGTCACGGAAGACCCCCGGCGACTCGGGCACCACGCCGATGCCAAGACGCACGACCTCCTCCGGGCGCATGCGCCCGAGGCGACGGCCTTCGAACTCAACGGTTCCCCGCCAGGGTCGAATCAATCCCGTTATCGCCCGCAGGGTCGTGGTCTTGCCCACACCGTTCGCGCCAAGGATCACCGCGATCTCGCCCTGCTCGACCTCGATGTTGACCCCATGGAGCACCGCCGCGGAGCCGTAGCCGGCCTCGACGTTCTCGAGCCTGAGCATGCTAGACACCGGCTTTCACCGCCTCCGGGGCTGCCTCTTCCCCAAGGTAGGTGGCCACCACGCCGGGGTCGCGCTGAACCTGCTCCGGGTTGCCCTCGGCGAGCACGCGACCATCGTTCAGCACGTAGATGTAGGTGCACAGGTTCGCCACCATCGGCACGTGGTGCTCGATTATGAGGATGGTCAGGCCAAGCCGTGAGTGCAGGTCGGCCAGGCGCCGGCCCAACTCATTGGATTCCTCCGGGCCCATGCCGGCCGCGGGTTCGTCCAGCAGCAGGAGCTCGGGCCCGGCCGCCAGCGCAACGGCCACCTCGACCAGGCGCTGCTGGCCGTGGGGCAAGGTACCGACCCGCTCGTTCGCCAGTTCGCTGATTCCGACCACCTCGAGGGCAGCCTCCGCGCGCCGAGCGACCTCACGCTCGACGCGGACAACCCCGGGTGTGCGTACGAGGCCGGGCAGCACCCCGTAGGCACCCAACGTGTACTGGGCCAACAGCGCGTTCTCCCACACGGTCTGAGGCGGGCACAACCCAACCTGCTGGAAGGTACGGATGATGCCGAGCCCCGGTCGCACATGCGCCGGAAGAGACAGCAGATCGCGACCACGGTAGGTGATCTCGCCACCCCGGGGCCGGACGAATCCCGACACGCAGTTGAAGAAGGTCGTCTTGCCGGCGCCGTTGGGCCCGATCAGGCCGACCAGTTCACCCCGGCGCACCTCGAGATTCACTCCCTTGAGGACCTCGAGCCCCCCAAAGGCAACCTGGATGTCACGTGAAACCAGCAGGGTGCGCACCGGCACCGAGAGGGCAACGCTGCGGGTGGCCTGGCCGAGTCTCCGCTCCGCTTCCCCGTTCCCAATCGCAGCCGGCGCCCGTGACACCGCCGGTCCCTCTATCGCCGCGACTGCCTCGGGCTGCCTGGGGCGCCCCAGCCGGCGCTGCCGCCCCAAGAGAGGCAAGTTCAGGATCCTGCCCAGGCCTTCCGGCCAGAGCACCGGCACCAGGGCAAGCAGGATGGCGCCCGCCAGCGGCGAGTAGGTCGCCACCCCGGAGGGAAGCAGCTCGGGCAATCCGAAGAACAACACGGCCGCCACGACGGCTCCCGTCCAGGAGCCCAGTCCGCCCACGACCGCGGCGGCTATATAGCCGAGCGAGTTCCAGACCGAGAAAGGACTGGCCGCCACCCTCTCGACCAGGTACGCCCAAAGCCCGCCGGCCACTCCCGCGTACAGCCCGCATA
>JBBAAN010000229.1:0-2976 GCA_041658225.1 Actinomycetota bacterium | reverse complement strand
GTCTGGGATACCCGGTCGTGCTCAAGGCGAGCGGGAGGGGGATCGCCCACAAGACCGAGCGAGGCTTGGTCGTGGTGGGTATCCGCGGTAAGACGGAGCTCGCCCGGGAGTGGAGGTCGGTGCACTCTCGCCTGCGCACCGGCGACGAAGTGGAGGGCTTCTTGGTGCAGCCGGCGCTGACACCTGGGCGCGAGTTCGCGATGGGACTCGTGCGGGATCCGATCTTCGGCCCATGCGTGATGTTCGGCCAGGGTGGGGTGTACGCGGAGGCAGTCAGTGACGTGTCGTTTCGCAGCGCGGGCCTGAGGGCCGCCGACGCTGAGGAGATGATCACGGAAGTGCGTGCGAGCGCGCTCCTCGGGCCCGTGAGGGGACAACCGGCCGTGGACAGGAAGGCACTGGCCGACATTCTGGTGAGGCTGGGCCAGCTCGGGCGGGACTTCCCGGAGATCGCCGAGGTGGACGTCAATCCCATCCTGCTCCCAGACGGCAAGCCGGTTGCGGCAGACGCGCTGGTTGTCGTTGCTCGTCTATGACTCGAGGGCACGCAGAAGATCCAGACTACGCAGAGCCTGGGGGTGAGTCACAACACCGTCGACAGACTTCTGCGGCTTGCGGAGCCACCGGAGTTCGCTGGGCGCGTCAGGTTGACGGCACGCGAGGAAGAGGTGATCGCACGGTTCGCGCGCTTGCTTCCTATTTGCTTCCTACATTCAGCCCGCCAGCGGACTGGGGGGCGACGAAACCCAGGCCTGACCTGGGCTCTTGCTGTGGGCGCTGCAGGACTCGAACCTGCGGCCCCTTCCTTGTAAGTTAGGGCTGGACCCGTTGGGGCCCTTGGGGTTCAGGGCAGGACCGGCTCTAGAAAGCCAAACATGAGCAACAGGAATGCGGTGGCTTCCGATGGGCTATGGCGCATTCTGCTTCCTATTTGCTTCCTGATTGAAGCGTGTCGTCCCCCTCGCCAGCCAGGGCAACGCTGCCGGCGAAACCGCGCTTCCCGCGTTCAAAGGTCGCACTGTGGGAGCTCGTGCCCGGCCGGGCACACGAGGGTGGACCGAGTCAGCGGTCATGAACGTCGTCGGTCGGTCCCACTCGATCGCCGGCCGCTTGGCCGTGCCGGGGCGACTTGCAGGCCGCACACGACCCCCTTTGCCCTGGCACGGGTCGAGCGAAGCTCGGGTCGCGCCGGCATGCAGTGGAAGTGGCCAGGAGACCTCCGAGAAACGCAGGGCGATTCAATGCTCATCGAGCTCGGCCTCGGTGAACAACGCGTTCAATGTGATGCCAGCACTCGCCAGGAGCGGGCTCGAGCCACCACTGCGGTCAATCACGCAGAGTGCCTGATCGACCTGTGCGCCTCGCCGCCGAAGCTCCTCGACAGATGCGACGATCTGCCCTCCCGTGGTGACGACGTCCTCAATGACGAGCAGCTGGCGGCCTTCGATGCTTGTACCTTCGGCCAGCTTGGCGGTGCCGTAGGTCTTTGCTTGCTTGCGGACGAAGGCGGCGGGCAATCGGGTTGTCAACGACAAGGCGACGGCGATAGGTATGCCACCGGTCTCCAACCCCGCCAGCACCTCAGTGTTAGCCGGAATCAGCGGCGCCAGATGCGATGCGACGGCCTCGAGCAGGGCCGGGTCGGCTTCAAACCGGTACTTATCGAAGTAGCGGTTTGATATCTGGCCGGAGCGCAGCACGAACTCCCCTGTCAACGTGCACGCCTGCGCCAGCGCTCGACCAAGGGCGTTGCGATCCATCGTCACTCCTTCATTCGTGGGGTGCTGCCGTAGGAGAACCAGGGGGGCTCCATCTTGCGCAGGGCCACCAGTTGCTGCCACTCGAACCGTTCCGGCTTCACCGGAGAGCCTGGTGATTCTCGGCGATTCGCTCCCCTGTGAATCGCTACGCCTCGCGGAGACGGCGCTACCCGCGCACTGCGGCCCGCGAAAGGGTCTTGTCCCAGAGGCGGAACACGCGTGGTTGATCCTTCAGCAGCTCCTTGGATTCGTCGCCCGCACGCCAGCCGTTCGCAACGTAGAACGCTTCCGCCGCTCCATCGTCTTCAAGGACCCACAGAATCGCGTGATCGAACCCCGCTGCGGCAAGTTCGGATTCCACGAAGTGGAGCAGCCGGGTGCCGATGCCCTGCCGGAAGTGCGAGGGTTCGACGTAGAGTTCGTCGAGTTCCGCGACAGAGCCGGAGTTGGCATCGGTTCGGGGACCTGCCTTGGCGAAGGCGAGTATCTCTCCCGCCTGCTCGGCCACCCACATTCGCCATCCCCCTGCGGGCTTGTTGAGGAAGTCCCCCACCTCCGTCGCCAAAGGTTCCGAGTTCAGGTTCTCGAGGTACGAATCGGCGTAGAACCCCCTGCGTGCCAACCTTCGGGATGCCACGCTCACCTTGGCAACCGCCGATGCGTCTGCCACCTGAGCTTCGCGAAGAACAACCCCGGTCATCAAGGTCCTGGCCGACCTGCTCTCGGACTGTCGTTTCCCTTTTGCCATGCCCAGATCATCGCACGACACCCTGGAGGACTACGGGGTACTTCCAGGACCTCCTTCGGCGGGAGCGTCCAAACGAATGCTTCCTGAGGCGATCGCTTGGAGGGTGTCCACCCAGAGTCGGCGCTCCGCTTTCTGGACTCTCTCGGCCAGCGATTCCGGCGAATCGTCAGGCAGTACGGGCACACGGCACTGAGCCACGATGGGCCCGTGGTCATACTCATCATCCACGAGGTGAATCGTCGCGCCCGACTCGCACTCCTCCGCCGCGAGCACCGCCTCGTGGACGAGCCTGCCGTACATACCTTGGCCACCAAACTCGGGAAGAAGCGCGGGGTGGGTGTTGAGGATGCGACCTCGAAAACGAGCCAGCGTCCGAGGCCCGATCTTCTTCATGTATCCGGCGAGAACGACTACACCCACCTCGTGCTCGACGAGGGCTTCGAGGATGGCCGCATCGAGGGCATCGGG
>JBBAAN010000228.1:0-2994 GCA_041658225.1 Actinomycetota bacterium | reverse complement strand
GGTGAGCGCGAGTAGTCGATGCATCATCGGGCACCCGTTGGCCCAGCCCCCTCCGTGGATGAGGACGACGCCCGGAGCGAGCGTGGGGCCCGGATCGGGAAGACACATCAATGCGCGCAGCGGGCGCCGGTCTGGGCCGGCCTTCGCATACTCAACGTGACGCTCTGACACGCGTGGCCAGGCCCGGTCGGGATAATGAAATGCCCTCAGTTCCTCCACGGTGACAGCAGCGTCAAGCGGAGAACCTTGCAGCTTGAGGAATTGGGCGGTTGACGCCAACCAGCCCTCGCCGAACGCGAGATCCCGCGTCACACTCACGCCAATCCCAGACGCGCCAGTTGGTCATCCGGCGCCTCGATCTCCACGAGCGCCTCTCTCAGCCTCTCCGCCGCCAGAGTCTCCAGCGGCGAGCCCGCAAGGTCGTGCTGCTCGCCCGGGTCCTCCAGCACTCTGTAGAGGTGATTGCCCGTGAAGTTGCCCGCCGCCCAGTAGGGCAAGAAGTCTCCCTCCTTGAAGGGTTGGCGGATCACGGGGACATTCGTGCCCGGCATGCGAACAAGCTGCGCCCGCTCGTCCGGCACTGGCAGCCGCAGCCAGGGCCATCTGGGGATCGGCATCGTAGACCAGCGGTTCGACCACATCGACAAAGGCACGTTGGCACCGGAGGGGGCCCGCGAGTACTTGAACTCCTCGCAAACGATCTGGACTTCCCTGCCCCACACCCCCGTCAGCAGGCAGTCCCTCACGGAGGTCACCTCGCCGCGGATCAACGGGACGAGCGATCTGCCGTGCGTCCGGTAAACCGGCTGAGCGCCAAAGATGCCCATGACCGTCGCGAACAAATCCACGGTCGTGGTTAGGGCGGACACGTTCCCCGCAGCCACGCCCGGCCACGAGACGAGCAATGGGATGTGCCCGAGCGTCTCGTACACCGGCACCGGAGGCTTGCCCCAGGCGTCCTTCTCGCCCAGGTAGTGGCCGTGGTCGGTCGTGATGATCACAGCGGTGTCGTCGTGGCAGCCGTTGCGCTCCAAGGAATCGAGCAGGCGCCCGAGCCAGGCATCGATCATCGTGAGCTTGGCGCCGTAGCAGGACCTGATCTGGCGCGCCTGGCGGGGAGTGAGGATTTTCTCCTGCGAGGCCCGCGGGCTGTACGGGGGCCAGATGAGATGGGGGCCTTCCCAGTCGGGGTCGTACATCGAGGCGTAGGGCTCCGGGGTGTCGAAGGGTTCGTGAGGATCGAACTCATCCACCACCAACAGGAACCGATCGTGATGTCCCGCGTTCTCGTCTATCCACTTGGCGGCCGAAGCCATGGTTCGCGGGCCCGGGAAGTCCGCCTCGTTCTTGAAGTAGCCGCGCGAGTTGTCGTAGGGCATGTGCTCACGCCCGAACGAAGGACATCCAATCCAAGAGGGGTCCGGACGCGATTTCCACGGGTCGGTCTCGTGACCCCTCTGGTAGTCCCAGGCCTTGAAGTCGGTGTGGTAGTTCTCTCCCCCGGTCTCGAACAGATGGGTGTGATCGGTAACCAGCATTGTCGTCGCCCCCGCCTCCTGAACGTAGGAAGGCAGCGACCGCTCCCAGATCTCCATGGAACCCCAGGGTCTCCAGAGGAAGTCGAGCGTCCCGCACAGAAGGTCGTGGCGCGCCGGGATGCACGGCAGTGATCCCGTGTAGTGCCGGTCGAATCGAAGGGCCCGGCGAGCGAACCGATCGAGGTTCGGAGTGTCGAACTCCCCTCCCCCGTAGCAGCCCAGCATGTGCCGGTTGAGGCTGTCCAGGAGGATGACGACGGCGTTCTTCGGAGCGGCAGGTGGGGCGGAGTCTGCACTCACTGTCGGGTTCTCCCTGCCTGTGCAAGGACCCGCCGGGTCACGTGGCGAATCCGTTCGTTGGTTTCATGGTCCCTTTCCCGCAGCCACCTCGGGGATTTCCCGATGCGCTGACGGGGGCGGGTCAATCCTGCCCCCTACCCGATCGGTTTCCCAAGCTACTACCAGGTCTCTTTGCGGAAACCCTTCCATCTGTCGGTAACAGTCATTGGCCGCGGGCCCTAGGCTCGCCACGCAGCCCGCTTCCTCACCTACCATTTCCCCTTTTGGAATCCTTGGGTCGTGCGGTAGCAGCCCCCGTTCGAGGAGCAACTGGCCTGCCACTTGACCGTCGCGAAGTAGTCGGCGCCGTCGAGCTTGCCGCGCCCGAAAGAGAGGCGCTCGGTCAGCGCGACGTACTGTGACCATGTACCGAGACCATCGAAGGTGGCAATGAACGACCGGCGGGTGGGGTTTGCCCCCGCGCGGCGCGCGGTTTCCGCGAACAGAGCGACATGCTCGCAGTAGTTGGCCACGTTGGCGATCTCCATGCCGTCTCGCTTCGAAGGGTCGTCCGGGTCTGGGCCGATGGTCTGCCCGTGCTTCTTGTAGACGGCTTCGCAGGCATTGAACTCCGCGTGCCCCGGAAGCTGGCCGGGCAGGACCTCATTCCCCCAATAGGAGGAGATGCCGGTGACCCCCGTCCACTGCGACGCAGGGAACGACTGGGTGCTGCCCGTGGATGCCATGAGACCGAAGTCGGAAACCGTGTACTTGGGCTTGTACTGCGTCGCGTCCGCCTGCTGGACCCAGGCGAGCATCTGTAGGAAGTTGGTCACCGGCCAAACCAGCTCCACATCGCTCGACCTGAACTTGAGGACCGACGCCTGGCCTTCCGCCTGGTTGAGATCCGGATTCGGCGCCCCCGAGTAGGTCAGGGCGGCCACCTCGGTGACCTGCAGCTTGCGCTGCTTCATGTAGGGGATGAGGACGTCGTTCACGAGCTGCCGGTCCTCGGGCACGTCGGTGTAGATCAGCCCGTTCCGGGTCGAAGTAGTCACCTGGCGCACGGAGATCGCCCAGTCCACCCAGTTCTTCATCAGCCGATCCTTGTTCATCATGGTCTGGTGGACCCAGCCGTTCTCCCGCCGGACGTTCGTGTCGTAGGAGGAGTTGTTGC
>JBBAAN010000227.1:0-3026 GCA_041658225.1 Actinomycetota bacterium | reverse complement strand
CGTCGGCCCGGGATCAGGCGACGCTGGCCCTCCAAACCTAGCCTCTCGCCCATAGTAAGCGGACGCGTGACGACTGTCCTGCGCCATCTGGCCCCAGGCTCGACAAGCCGACTTGCCTGTACGTGGAAACCCCTTTCTGCAGCGAACACAGTCTCCATCGGGTGAAGCCTCCCCTCCGGAAGGTGTCCGCAGGCTTATCCACGGATGCCGCCGGGGACTGTGACGACATGTCAGCATCGCGCCCACAACAACCGGACTAGGCATAATGGCCTGTAGCGACCATGGGTGGGATGACGCGTCGCAGTCCATGCGTGACGCGTTATCCTTGTCTGGTGACGGACCGGGCAAAGCAGCGGAATACGTTTCCCTTGCCCTCGCAGCAGGCAAGTCCCCCACGTTCCTGAAGCCCGCTCCCATGATCCGAGAACCGATTGGGCCGGGCCGAGAACCAATGGATTGAATCACCGGGGGGTACAGACATGATGTTCATGGGTGGTTGGATGATGCTCGCCGGCTGGCTCCTGCTGGCTCTCGTGGTGGCCGTCGCCGTGGGGCTCGGAGCCGTGGTCGCGGTCCTGCTGGCCCGCACGTCAAGACGCTAGCGACCCGTCGCCTGATCTCGAGGGAACTGAACGATGATGGGTGGGCTCGGCCTGTTGGCGTGCGTGGTCGGACTTGGTCTGACGCTGCTCGTGCTCGGCGGGCTGGTCGCCCTGGTCGTTTGGATGCTGCAGAAGGGCGAAGGAGGAGCGAGGCTGCCTTCGAGTGCAGGCGTCAACCCCGCCGGCGTGCTCGGAACGGTCGAAGCGCCCGCATCTTTGCCCGCCTCTCCCCCCAGCTGCCCCAACTGCGGCCAGCCGGTCCAGGTTGGGTGGAGCCACTGTGCATACTGCGGGGCTCCGCAGGAGAGAGCCGGGTAGGACGTCGACGGGATTCAGTATGAGCAGGCCGGGGTTGAGGGTTGCAGCCCAGGCAGAGAAGAATCGATTGGAGGCAATCGCATGTTCGCAAAGGTACTGGTGGTGGTCGTGGTGGTGGCGCTTCTGAGCGCCGCGCTCCTCGGAGTCGGCTTCTGGATCGGGCGAGCCACGTCGCCGTCCGCGACGAACGCGGGCTGGTTTGGCTCGATGATGAGCGGATCCGGCGGCATAACGGGTGGTCCGGGAATGATGGGCGGGTACGGCGGGATGATGGGGGGGTGGACCAACCCGGGCTCTGGTTCGGCCACGCCCCTGACGGTGGAAGAGGTCAAGCAGGCCGTCAACGCCTACCTTCTACGGCTGGGCGATGAGGACCTGGTGATCGACGAGATCATGGTCTTCTCCAACAACGCCTACGCGCTGATCATGGACAAGACCACGGACAGCGGGGCGTTTGAGGTGCTAGAGGACCCCGTGTCGAAGAGCGTCTTCCTCGAATATGGCCCGGCGATGATGTGGAACACCCAATACGGGATGATGGGAGGCAGCACGTACGGCATGATGGGTGGATCCGGCGGCATGATGGGGGGCTCGGGGATGATGGGAGGCGTCGGGGCGGTTCCTCCCGGTGTCTCCGCCGTGGGCGTCTCGCCCGACCAGGCCCTGCAGATCGCTCAGGGCTACCTGGACCAATACACCCCGGGGATCAAGGTCGGCGACAAAGCCGACACGCTGCCGGGCTACTATACGATCGACACCGTCAAGGACGGGAAGACCTTCGGGATGCTGTCGGTGAACGCCACCACCGGCCAGGTCTGGGTGCATACCTGGCACGGCACGTTCATCGAGGAGGCCGAAGTCGGATCCTGATCGCTCCCCGCAGCGATGACACGGCCCCTCCATCCGGAGGGGCCGTCTTGTTGTTCGGGGCGGTGCGTTCGCGCCGGCGGACCGCTCTCCTGTCTCGTACGTTCAGGCGGCGGGCTGGGAGGTGTACGGAACGAGGATTTCGACCGTGGTGCCGGCTCCGGGCGAGGATACGATCTCGAGTGTCGCTCCGGCGAGATCGGCCCGCTCGCGCATCCCGATCATGCCGAAATGGCCCTGGTCGGCCGCATCGCCATTCTGGGCGGAGGCGATGAAGCCAACCCCGTCGTCAATCACCCGGCAGATCAGAGCATCCGTCGGGTACTCGATCTCGATCCGGACTTGCGTGGCACGGGCATGGCGGGCGACATTTGAAAGAGCCTCCTGCACGATGCGATACACCGCCAATTCGTTGGCGGGATCGAGCCGGCGCTCGGTGCCCGTTCGTTGGAGGGTCACCGGGACGCCCATCGTTTCCTGTGCCGAGGAGGCCTGCATGCGCAGGGCCGGCAGCAGCCCCAGGTCTTCGAGGTAGATCGGGCGCAGGGCCCGCGTCAGGCGGCGGATGCCGGCGACGATGTCCGTGGCGGCATGATGGATCCCTTCGGCGCGTTCGGCCTCTGGAGCTCCTCTGGCCTGGAGATCCAGCCCCAGCATCTGAATGCGTTGGTCGAGGGCGATCAACTCCTGGATCGTCTCATCGTGCAGGTCGCGCGCGATGCGGCGCCGCTCATCCTCCTGGGCTCGCGTGATCTGGGCGATGTAGCGGCGCAGGGCGGCACGGGCAGCCTGGATGCGCTGGGCCATGCCGTTCAAAGTCCGCTGCAAGTCGCGGATCTCGGCGATCCCGCCCACCGGCCGGGTCGATCCCGGAGGTCGGTCCTCCGCCAGAAGCGCAGCTTCCTGTCCCAGCTGCCGCAGCGGCTGGACGACCTGCCGGGCGCCGAACCAAAGAGCCAGCAGCGTCAGCAGTAGTGCCGGCACGAGCACCAGGGGTGCCATCAGGGAACTGTTCAGCAGCGGGCTGGTGACACTCTCCCACGGCTCCTCGGTGACCAGAGCCCATCCAGTCGGTTGGACCGGGCTGAAGGCGACGACGTGCTCGTCGCCCTCCACGCGGACATAGGATGAACCGCTCTCTCCGTTCAGGGCCTCGCGGACCCCGGGGTGGCCGAGCGGGTCGGCCGGTGGGGCTAGGCTCCCCTGCCAATCGAGCAGATGGCCGGCGCCGTCCACCAG
>JBBAAN010000226.1:0-3034 GCA_041658225.1 Actinomycetota bacterium | reverse complement strand
TCCCTCGGCATCCAGGACCTGAGCCACGTCGTGGGCGTGCACTCCTTCCACGATGAACGAGGCCACCGGACCGCGATCCAACGGGTCACTCGGCCCAAGGACCCGGACACCTCCGACTGCCCCCAGCGCGCCCAGCGCCACCTTGATGAGCCGGCGGCCGTGATCCCGGATCGCTTCCATGCCAAGGGATTCGAGGTAGTCGATCGCCGCGCCCAGACCGATCGCCTGCGCGATCGGCGGGGTCCCGGCCTCGAACTTCCAGGGCAGCTCGCTCCAGGTGGCCGATTCCATGGTCACGTCGGTGACCATCTCTCCGCCTGCCAGGAACGGCTCCATTCCATCGAGCAGAGCCTGGCGTCCCCACAGCACCCCGATGCCGGTGGGTCCGCACATCTTGTGCCCGGAGAAGGCGAGGAAGTCCGCGTCAAGAGCCGAGACGTCCACCGGGATATGGGGAACCGCCTGAGCTCCATCGACCACCACGAGCGCGCCCGCGCGGTGAGCCGCGTCGGCGATCTCCCGCACCGGGTTGATCGTCCCGAGAACGTTGGACATCCAGGCCACCGCCACCAGCCGTGTGCGCGGCGAGATCAGGGACTCCATCTCGGCAAGGTCGAGGTAGCCCTGCTCGGTCACCGATGCGTACTTCAACGTGGCGCCCGTGTCCCGGCAGGCAAGCTGCCATGGCACCAGGTTGGAGTGGTGCTCCATGAGCGTGATGAGCACCTCGTCGCCCGGCTCGAGTTCCCGCCGCGCCCAGGCGTAGGCGAGAAGGTTGATGGCCTCAGTTGTTCCGCGAGTGAAGATCACCTCGCGCTCCGAGCCGGCTCCGATGAACCGCGCCACCTTGGCCCGCGCACCCTCGAAGAGCTCGGTGGCCTCGTCGGCCAGGGCGTGGATGCCGCGGTGGACGTTCGCGTTGGACTCGGCGTAGAAACGCGCCTCGGCCTCGATCACGCACCGCGGCTTCTGACTGGTCGCCGCGGAATCCAGGTAGATCAGGGGCTTGCCGCGCGCTTGCCGGCCGAGGATGGGGAAATCCTCGCGGATCGCGGCAACGTCAAGCATCGCCGGACACCACCTTCGAGCGCAGATGCTCGTATCCCTTGGCCTCCAACACGTCGGCAAGCTCCGGCCCACCCCGCTCCACGATCTTGCCGTCGAACATCACGTGGGTGTAGTCGGGACGTATGTAGCGAAGGATCCGGGTGTAGTGGGTGATCAGCAGGATGCCGAGATCGGGACCGCGCAAGCGCTCCACGCCTTCCGAGACCGTGCGCAGCGCGTCGACGTCCAGCCCCGAGTCGGTCTCGTCGAGGATCGCGATCTTCGGGCGAAGCATGGTCAACTGAAGGATCTCGTGGCGCTTCTTCTCTCCGCCCGAGAAACCCTCGTTGACGTTTCGCTCGGAAAACGCCGGGTTCATCTCCAGCGACTTCATGGCCGCCTTGAGTTCCTTGAGGAACTCGCGCACCGGCACCTGCCTGCCCCGCACCGCGTTGACCGAGGAGCGCAGGAAGTTGGACACCGAGACCCCGGGGATCTCGGTCGGGTACTGCATGGCCAGGAACATCCCGGCCCGCGCCCGGGCGTCGACGGTCATCGCCAGCGCATCCCGGCCGTCGATCGCCACACTGCCTTCGAGGACGGCGTACTTCGGGTGGCCCGCCACCGCGTAGGCCAGCGTGGACTTGCCGGAGCCGTTTGGGCCCATGAGCGCGTGCACCTCGCCCCGCCCCACGATCAGGTCGACTCCCTTCAGGATCTCGCGGTCCTCGACGGCGACCCTGAGGCCCCGGATCTCCAGGGCAGGCTGGCTGGTGGTCGTGCTCACCGGTTTGTCTCCTCGTCGGTTGTCGCCGGCGCGGCGGCCGGTTGAATATCCAATCCCACGAAAACGTCCTCGCCCTCCACCCGCACCGGGAAGGTCGCCACCTCACGGGTCGCCGGCGGGCCGAGAGGGCGGCCGGTCCTCAAGTCGAACCGTGAGCCGTGCAGGGCGCACTCGATGGCCTCGCCCTCCACATAGCCCTCCGAAAGCCGCGAGTACTGGTGGCTGCAGGAATCCGCCAGGGCATAAACGGCCGTCCGGGTGCGCACCAGGGCGATGCGGGTCCCCGCGATCTCCACCGCCAGGGCCCCCTCGACCGGAATCTCCCCCGCCGCGGCCGCCCGAACGAAGCGCGCCCCGCTCATCGCTCCCCCCCCCTCGCCAACTCCTCCTCGATAGAGGCGGTGAGCCGCTCCCTCAAGCCCTCGAGCTCCACCCGCGCCAGCACATCGGCGAAGAAGCCGAAGACCACCAGGCGCTTGGCCTGCTCCTTGGGAATGCCGCGCGCCATCAGGTAGAAGAGGTGCTCGTCGTCCACGGTCCCGGTGGCCGCCGCGTGCGAGCAGCGCACGTCGGCCGCCTCGATCTCCAGGAACGGGATCGAGTCCGCCCGGGCCCCCTCGGTGAGAATGAGGTTGCGGTTGGCCTGGAAGGCGTCGGTGCCCACCGCGCCCTTGGCCACGCGCACATCGCCCACGAAGACGCTCCTTGCGCCCTTGCCTTGCAGCGCGCCCTTGTAGAGCAGATCTGAACGCGTGTGCGCCGCGAGGTGCTCGATCTTG
The DNA here is from genome assembly GCA_041658225.1 of Actinomycetota bacterium. Classification (GTDB taxonomy): domain Bacteria; phylum Actinomycetota; class CALGFH01; order JBBAAN01; family JBBAAN01; genus JBBAAN01. The sequence continues at coordinate 421 of JBBAAN010000226.1, read as the reverse complement.
GTGCGGTACTCGAAGTGCTGGCCCGCATCGGCGAAGTACAGACCTGAGGCCGCGTACTGCCCGCCCGGCCCCGACAGAACCGCCTCGGGAGAGAAGCGAACCTTCTCCCCTCCCATCGTGATGACCGTCGTGCGCACTCGCGCGCGTGAGCCGACCACCGCCTGGAGCTTGCCGAAGTGGGTGACCGGGCCCGTCCACTCCTGGAGGGAGACCAGGTCCAGGGCCGCGTCCTCCTCGGCGACCGCATGAGTCGAGGACAGGTGCAGGGCCGCTTCGCCGAGCCCTTCCGAGACGTGGCCCTGCAGGAAGGTCACCCGCGAGCCCCGGGAGGCCACCACGATGTTCTGGGTGAAGCTCGCGCCGGGGACGCTCAGGACTTCAAGCGCCCCAAGGGGTGCGGTCACCTCGACGCCCTCCGGCA
>JBBAAN010000225.1:0-3042 GCA_041658225.1 Actinomycetota bacterium | reverse complement strand
ATCCTCACAGATCCGGCCCGCCATGTAGTACTGGGACAAGGCGATCGTACCCGCTTCCCATGCCGAGCCGATACGCTCCAACGCCGGTACCAGCAAGTTTTCGACGGCTGCGACCGGGTCCTGTTCTCCGGCCGCCTCCGCCAGGAGTCCCCGAGCGCTGGTACGATCCATGGACAGGAGCGCACGCTCCAGCAGGTAGGTGCGGCTCGCGCCGTCATTGGCCATGACAGACACTCCAACGCGATCGGCGGGGTCGGCGCCCGATCACGCCCGCGCCCTGGCCTTGGGTAGGAATACGCGAAACGAAGCTCCGCCCCCGGTTCGGTCCTCGACCCAGGCCCGACCCCCGTGCAGTTTTGCGAACTCCGCCACCAGGGAGAGCCCTATTCCCTGTCCCGGTGCTTGAACCTCTCCCTCGCGTCCACGCCGGAATGGCTCGAATATCATGCCCTTGATCTCCTCTGGGACTCCCGGCCCCGCATCCTCCACGAGGATCAACACCCCCGACGCATCCGATCTAACCCTCGCCCACACGGGCGTACCCGGCGGGGTGTGATGGCGCGCATTCACCACCAAGTTCTCGACTATCCGCTCCACGAGCCCCGCGTCCACCTCGGCCACGACGGGCTCCACGTCGATCTCGACGGCACCGTCGGGCAGACCCAAGTCGCCCACGACTCGCTCGACCAACTGACCGACATCCGTGGGCGATCGCTGAAGGTCCAGCACGCCGCCGCTGGACCTATCAAGGTCCATCAGATCCGAGATCAAATCCCTGAGTCTGCGGGCGTTTGCGGCGATGCGATTCACCATACCGCTTGATTCCTCGGCCGACAGCCTGTAGCCGTTCTTCTGAAGAGTCTCGGCGAAGCCGAGAACTGCCGTGAGGGGGATCCTGAAGTCGTGAGAGACGGAACGCATGAGCGCATCCTTCATGTCGTTCACTTCTCGCAGGTGCTCGGCGACTCCGCGTTCCTTTTTGTAGGCCTCGGCCAGCTCAAGCTGCATTTCCCTCTTGGCTTCCTCCAGCCGCCTGTTCTCACTCATGTCACGGACCAGAGCGACCAAGCAAAGGCGTTCACCTACCATTGCTGGACTGACCGTGACCTGAGCCGGGAATTCGGTACCGTCCTTCCTCCTGCCGAAGGCTTCTATGTCACCGCTCATCGGCCCAGCTGAGGGGTCGGCCGCATAGGCGGTTCTATGCGCGGGGTGCGCTTCCCGAAACCGCTCGGGTACCAGGACCTCCACGAGCCCGCCGAGCACTTCCTTGCGGCCATATCCGTAGAGCCTCTCGGCTTCCTTGTTGAGATACGCCACTCTCCCATCGGCATCAACGAGAACTATGGCCTGGGGTGCGGAGTCCAACACGCTGAAGAGCAATGCCTCAGCAGCTCGCGAACCCCGCGTTTCCCCTGCGTCGGAAGTTGCCTGGCCGGCCGTGGTGGTGCCGGCTGCGGCGTCAATTGCGTTGCTGGCTTCGGTCTTGGCCATCGCGAACCCCTCATGGACGGTCGCGCCCACACGCTTCAGACGGCAGAGAACCCAGGAAGTCCAAATCGCCTAATACATATCAAACGTGAAGGTCGGCGGGCCTATTCCGCCGTCGACGCCCAAGCCTCTCCCGAGAGTCGTGTGCCCGCGACCTGGAATCGCCGGGAATCCTGGAGGCTCTGGTCATGTAGCGGCCACGCCCTTCGCGAATCGCACTGCCCTGGTGGTGACCATCAGGCCTCACGCGGGTCGCCGGCTTCGGTGTCTATCTCGTAGGAGTCGATCGCCGCCTGAACTGTCTCAACCTTCACGAACCCTGCGGATGCCAGCGCGCCGAGCGCTGCCACCACGACGTGTTCTGCGTCTACCTCGAAGTGCCGCCTGAGAGCCTCGCGGGCGTCGCTGCGTCCGAACCCGTCCGTTCCGAGAACCGTGAACGGCCCATGGATCCAGGGTGCGATTTGGTGAGGGACAGCCTTGATGAAGTCGGTGACGGCCACCACCGGGGCAGGTTCCCCCAGGACCTTGACCGCATAGGGAACTCGCGGGATTTCCGCGGGATGAAGCCGGTTCCACCGCTCAACCGCCAACGCCTCGTTTCGAAGCTGCTGGTAGCTCGTTGCGCTCCAGACCTCAGCCCGCACCCCGTACTCGTCCCTGAGCATGCTGCGCGCCCTGAGAGCCTCCCGGACCAGGGGGCCGCTGCCGAGAATTCGAACCGTAGGCCCGTTGCCCTCCAGGGCAGGTTCGAGAAGGTACAACCCCGCGAGGATCCCTTCCTCGACTCCCTCCGGCATGGACGGCATGGGGTAGGACTCGTTGTACAGGGTCATGTAGTAGAAGACGTCTTCGCCCCGCTCGAACATCCGCCGCAGGCCCTCTCGGGTGATGACGGCGATCTCATAGGCAAACGCCGGGTCATATGCCAGGACGTTGGGGATCGCGGAGGCGAGTAGCAGGCTGTGTCCGTCTTGGTGCTGCAGGCCCTCTCCGAGCAGGGTCGTACGTCCAGCCACCGCTCCCAACAGGAAGCCTCTTCCTCTGGCGTCCCCGAATGCCCAGATCAGATCTCCAATACGCTGGAACCCGAACATGGAGTAGAAGAGGTAGAAGGGAACCATCGGCTCGCCGTGCGTGGCGTACGAGGTCCCCGCGGCGGTGAATGAGGCCATGGCGCCGGCTTCGGTGATCCCCTCCTCCAAGATCTGGCCGTTGGGCGCCTCCTTGTAGGCGGTGAGGGTGCCGGAATCGACCGGCTCATAGAGCTGGCCGCGAGGTGAGTAGATCTGGAACTCCCGAAACAGTCCTTCCATACCGAACGTGCGTGCCTCGTCGGGGACGATGGGCACGACTCGTCCCCCGATTCGATCGTCCACCATCAGCTTCCTCATGAGGCGGACGAAGGCCATGGTGGTGGCCACTTTCCGGCCGGTCGCCTCAGTTCCGGCCAGGAACTCGGAGTACAGGTCGGCTCCGGGAAGCGTGAGCGCGGGCGATCGAACGACGCGTCGCGGAAGCAAGCCGCCCAGCAGTTCTCGCCGGTGAAGC
>JBBAAN010000224.1:0-3079 GCA_041658225.1 Actinomycetota bacterium | reverse complement strand
CGCCAGATCAACCAGACAGGAGTGGCGGTGCTGCTGGTGGAGCAGGACGCCTCACTGGCCCTGTCTCTCGCCAACCGTGCCTACGTGCTCTCCCAGGGGCACGTGGTGACGTCAGGCGCGGCGCAGGAGCTGATGCAAGACGAGACCCTCAGGCGCTCGTACTTCGGACTGTGACTCCAGCGAGCGGAGCACCGCACGCGCGGCAGCCCTCACGGAACCACACGTTCTGGACCTTGCACCGAGGGCATTCGGGCTCGACCAGCTCACGCAACCGCCGGGCGACGCCTTCGGGAAGGAAGCGCAAGACCACCACGATGATCAGCGCGAGGGCCAGGAACCGGTACGCCGGGAAGGCTCGCATGTACTCGAGCGCGGGGAAAAGGATGACGACGCCCGTCACTGCGCCGTAGATGGTCGCGGGACCACCGAAGATCGTCCATATCACCGGCTGAAACGAGAAGAGCATGCTCAGCACATCCGGTCCCGCGATCCGCACATAGTGCGCGTAGAGCCCGCCGGCCACCCCCGCGAAGAACCCGCTCAGCGCAAACGCCAGCAGCTTGTAGAAGGTGGTGTTGATGCCGGCTGCCCGGGCCGCGATCTCGTCCTCTCGGATGGCGTGGAAGAACAGGCCCACTCGAGTCTGGGTGATCTTCCACATCGTGCCGACGCAAACCAGCATCACCGCCGCGGCGATCACATACTCGCGAGTTCGCGTTGCGGCCAGGCGATCCAGGCCCGACAGGCCCAGCTCACCTCCGGTGATGTCGCCGAACTGAAAGACCAGGCCGGTCAGAATCAGCGGGAAGGCAAGGGTGACCAGGGCCAGGTAGGGCCCTCGAAGACGAAGGCATGGGATGCCGACCAGCAAGCCCGCTAGGGTCGCCGCGATCGCGCCGAGAGGGATGGACACTTGGTGCGGGAGATCCATGCGGACGTTGAGCAGGGCCGAGGTATAGGCGGCTCCTCCGAAGAAGAGGGCGTGCCCGAAGCTGATCTGTCCGGTGTAGCCCGACAGGAAGTCCCAACTCGCCGCGAAGATGATGAAGATGGCCGCCAGTGTCGCGACCCTCAACAGGTACGGTTCGCTGGTAGCCATGGGGAAGATCACCACGGCCGCCACAAAGAGGAGGGCCACCACCCTGCCCGGCAGAGAGAGAAGCTCCTTGGTCAGGTAGCGAAGAGACCAAGTCCGCAGTCCCACCGGCCTACCTTTCCTCCGGCTGACGCAGCCCAAACAGGCCTTCCGGACGGACCAGCAAGATCACGACCATCACGGCCAGGGCCACGGCGGTTCTCAGGAATGATCCGCCCGGCACGTAGAAGACCACCAGCACCTCCGCGAATGCCAGAATCGCCGCTCCCAACAGACTTCCCTTGAGGCTTCCCAGCCCGCCCAGCACCACTGCCGCCAAGACGACGACGAGCGGATGCATCCACATGGACGGCTGCAGGGTGAAAAGGGGGGCAGCCGCGATGCCCGCCAACGCGGCCAGGAACAAGCTGATGCCAAAGGCGATCGTCGCCACGGCTCTGGCATCTATCCCCATCAGGTTCGCGATTTCTCGGTCCTGGGCCGCAACGCGGATCGCCAACCCCATGCGAGTCCGGTAGAGGAAGGCTCCCAGGGCGGCCAGAACCACGGCAAGAATCCCAAGGCTCAACAGCTCCTGGTTGCCGGCCCGCACACCGATCACGGTGGTGTACCCGGACACCATTCCCGGAACCGACCGGAAGCTGCCCCCGAGGAGAAGGAGCAACGTCTCCTGGATGACCAGGCCGATCGCGATGGTGATCAGCAGCACGGCCGTTTCGTGCTCGCGGATCGGCTCGATGAAGACCCGATAGACGAACACACCCACGGCCACCACCATGAGTATCGACGCCGCGGCGGCCAGAAAGAGACTCCCGCCTCTGTCCGTGACGTAGAAGACCCCGTAGGCGGCCAGCATGTAGAAGGCGGTGTGCGCGAGATTGAGGATTCGCCCGATGCTGAACACCAGGGCGAACCCGAGAGCGAGGGTCGCGTAAACCCCCGTCAGGAGCAGGCCCTGCACAAGGACGATCTCGCTCATCTCTCCATGGGGGGCAGTAGTTCCCCGCACGCAAGGGGCAGGCAGTCAGCCTGCCCCTTGCTGCACCTCGAGTCCAACCGCAACCGCGTGTCCGGGTCTACTTCTTCAGCGCCTCCACCATCCAGGTGGGGAACTTGAAGGGCACGACACCCTCGTAGCCGACTACCAGGTCGGGCTTGTTGACGGCATCCGGCTTCCACTGCAGGGGCCAGAACGTCTGCATCTTGCCTTCCTGCCACTGAATCCCCAGGGCCGTCACCAGACCCGGCCCCCAAGTGATGTCGTGCAGCGCGTCGAACTTGATGCGTCCCGCCGCGCCCGCGTAGTCGGTGGTCTCGAGGGCCTTGACCACGGAGTCCGAGTCAAGCTTTCCGGCCCGCTCTATCGCGTCCTTGAAGATGTAGATGCCCTCATAGGTTCCTGCCGTGTAGGCCGGGGGCTTGCCGTATTCCTTCATGTACGCGTTGTAGAAGGGGATGGTCTTGTCGGTGATCTTGACGGGGGCGTAGGTCTGGAGCGTTGCGACGTAGTCGCCCATTCCTCCGGTCTTCGTGGGCCACTCCGAGTCCTGGGCCTCGACGGTTATGCCCACCATGGCGGCCGGAATCTTGAGGCGTCCATAGTCCCTGCCGGCCGGGACTCCGACCGGGCCGGAGTTGGCCGTGTAGATGACGTGCGCGCCTTTCGCGGCGATGGCATTCAGCTCGGCCGTCACGTCCGTCGCCGTCGCCGAAGGCCGCCAGGTGCCCACCAGTTCGCAGCCCAGTCCCTTCGGAGGCGCCGCCTGCACGATCTGCTGGACACTGGTGATCAGCTTCTCGTTCCACGTCAGTTGCTCGGCGAGGATGGCGACTTTGGGCTTTGCGACCCCGAACTCCTTGCGCACCCCGCTCACCACATCGGTCAGCAGGATCACCGACAGCTTGGCCAGGTCCGTCGACCGCACGGGCGTCACCCGGAACAGGTACTTCCACCGCGCGTAGTCCGTGTCCACGCGACCCTTG
>JBBAAN010000223.1:0-3083 GCA_041658225.1 Actinomycetota bacterium | reverse complement strand
AGGGGAGCCAGGCGTTTCTTGGCTGCCTCGAGGCTCTTCATGGGAACCAGTGCGACCGTCATGGTGGATCAGTGTACCCAGACGAGGGCGAGGGTTCGAAGAACGCGTGAAGCCGGTAGGATTATCCGCGTGAAACGCAGGCGGGAATTCTGGTACGGGACGGCTCGGTCCGTTCTGCGTCCCTTGCTGCGCTTGGCCTTCAGGTGGCGCATGGAGGGACTGGACAACATCCCGCCCAGCGGCGGGGTGATCGTGGCGTGCAATCACATCTCGGTGCTCGACCCGTTCGCCCACGCCCTTTTCGTGGATTCGGCCGGCCGCAAGGTGCGCATGCTCGGAAAGGCGGAGGTGTTTCGAGTGTTCGGGGTGGGCCGGATCCTGCGCGGCGCCCGCCAGATCCCGGTCCAGCGGGGGAGCGCCGACGCCTCTCGCGCACTGGAGCCGGCAGTGGATGCCCTGAGGTTCGGCGAGGCCGTCGCCATCTACCCGGAGGGTACGGTCACCCACAATGAAGACCTCACGCTGATGGCCGGCAGGACCGGAGTCGCGCGTCTGGCTCTGGCCACGGGCGCGCCGGTGATTTGCTGCGCGGTCTGGGGAACCCACGCCTGTCTGCCCCGGCGTCGCAAGGCTCGCTGGCGCCCGGGTCTGGTGATCGCCGTCAGAGCCGGCACGCCGGTCGATCTCTCGCAGTTCGCGGGCAAGCCGATGGACGCGCAGACGCTTCAGGGGGCGACCACCGCTGTGATGGAGGATCTGTCCGCCCTGGTTGCGGACGTTCGCCTATCCTGGAAACCGCCGCGCTGGGCGCGGCTCTGGCCGGAGGTGGAGAACTGGCGCCCATCCGGCAGCGAGCCCGGGGGAGATGGCGGGAGAAAGCCCCGAAGCTAGTGTAGTGCGTCCGAATTCGCCGTAAACATCGAGGGCGCGGGTGCGCCCGAAGCTGGAGAGGAGTAGTGATTCGAGTGGCATTGCGGGTCGCGCTGCTGTACGGAGGCCAGTCCTCGGAGCACGAGGTCTCCTGCATCTCCGCCGCGCACGTGCTGGCCGCCATGGACCAAGAGAAGTTCGACGTGCGCTGCGTGGGCATCACTCGCGAGGGGCGCTTCTTTCTCACCGAGGGCGTTTGTTCGGCGGAGCCCGGGTCGATGCCGTCGGTCCGCGAAGAGGGCGTGGAACTGCTGCTGCGCCCCGGCGGCGGTAAGCGGTTCCTGGCGCCGGCCGGTGGCAAGGAGATCGAGGTCGACGTTGTCTTCCCGGTGCTGCACGGTCCACATGGAGAAGACGGGACGATGCAGGGCCTGCTCGAACTCGCCGGGATCGCCTACGTCGGCCCGGGCGTGCTGGCCTCGGCTCTGGGCATGGACAAGGTGTATGCGAAGGTGGCCTTCGAGGCGCGGGGTCTTCCGGGGGTTGCCTGGGTGGCGGTGGAGGAGAGCGCGTTTCGCGCGGGCGCGGCGAGCGTTTCGGATGAGGTCGCACGGCGGCTTGGCTTCCCGGTGTTCACCAAGCCTGCCCGCATGGGCTCGAGTGTCGGCATTCGCAAGGTGAAGGATCCTTCCGCCCTGGCGTCCGCCCTCGAGGAGGCTTTCGTCTACGACTCGAAGGCCATCATCGAGCAGGGCGTCGACGCGCGCGAGATCGAGTGCGCCGTGCTGGGCAATGAGCACCCCGAGGCTTCACTGCCGGGGGAGATCCTGCCTGGGGCGGAGTTCTACGACTACTGGGCGAAGTACACCGACACGACATCGCAGGTGCTGATCCCGGCGCCGCTGGATGAGGCCACGGCGAACGAGGTGCGCCGTCTGGCTGTGGAGGCATTCCGAGCGGTTGGTGCGCAGGGCCTTGCCCGCGTCGACTTCTTCTTGGATCGCTTGACCGGGCAGTTGCTGTTGAACGAGATCAACACCCTGCCGGGGTTTACCCCGATCAGTATGTTCCCGAAGCTGTGGCAGGCCTCGGGGCTCTCCTATCCCGCGTTGATCGAGCGCCTGGTGGACCTGGCGCTGGAACGTCACGGGCGCGCCCGCAAGGCCGCGAGCCCTCCCCGACGGGAATCCTGACGAGATCGTCTAGAGGTGAACGACCGGGCAGGTGAGGGTCCGAGTGATTCCGGGGACTCCCTGGATCTTCGCGACCACGAGCTTACCGAGGTCATCGACCGTGCGGGCTTCGGCGCTCACGACCACGTCGTAGGGGCCGGTCACGTCGTCCGCCGTCTTCACGCCCTTGATCTTGGCTATCTCCAGAGCGACATGCGCCGCCTTGCCCACCTCGGTCTGGATGAGGATGTAGGCCTTGACCACCGGCAAGCACCTCCCCGGTCTCAGTGATAGAGATTGAAGCAGAGGCATTCTATCCCAGACCCCCCAAGGCCCCACAAGGGGTTTGGCGTTCGCGCGCGCCGCATCCGTGCTCGGGAAGCGGGCGGGATGGCGGAATTCGGCGGGTCTTTCGGCCGATCGCGAGGCCTACAATTCAATTGGTCGGCAAGGACCGTGCGCTCTGGAGGAGATGAGGATGGGCCGAGCCGGTAGCGGTCGCTCCGGGGACACACCCGCCAAGCGGGCGCGCTTCCTCGATGTTTACCGCTCGGTGCGCAAGCCCCTGCCGCCGCCGGAGCGCGTCGAGGAAGATCGCAGGCGCGAGATCGATGAGGAGGTGTCGCGCCGCGAGGCCGACGAGTCCCTGGTCGTCAGGCGCAAGCGGTCCGGAGGAGGTCGCGTCGGATGAGCTTCTTCGATCGCGTCGACGCCGGCAAGAAGCTGGGGGCCGCCCTGCGAGATCGCGTTTCCGGCAAGGTTGTTGTGGCCGCCATTCCACGAGGCGGTGTGGTCGTCGGGGTGGAAGTTGCCGCCGCGCTCGGCGCTGCGCTCGAGGTGTTCGCTCCTCGGAAGGTGCGCGCTCCCGGAAATCCCGAATTGGGCCTTGGGGCGGTGGCTCCCGACGGCGTGGCGTTGCTGGATCCCGGACTGGTCTCCCGGCTGCGGGTGGATCAGCAGTACCTCGATCGGGAGGTGGATGAGGAGGCTGTCGAGGCCCGCCGGCGCATGGAACTCTATCGGGGGAGCTCCGATCCTCCC
>JBBAAN010000222.1:0-3085 GCA_041658225.1 Actinomycetota bacterium | reverse complement strand
AGACCCCGCTCATCACCGCCAGCGGTGCATCGGCCGACACCAACTACCGCAGGGACAAGGGCTGGGTGCGCCAGGTCTTATGGACCAAGGACCGGTCCGTCAAGAACTGGGTCGACTGGGTCATTGCCACCGGACAGGTGAACTCCAAGACCCGAAACGGCATCATCTACACCGACGTCCCCGAGGACCGCCAGGTCGTCAACGAGGTCTTCATCCCGTACATGAAGAAGCGGGGGTTGCAGGTCACCGAGGTGGCGGCGCTCAGTTACCCCGGGTCCACCAGTCCTGATGCCAGCGCCAGCGAGGCCGAGACGCAGGCCTCAGTTCTGAAGTTCAAGGCCAGCGGCGTCGAGCTGGTCTGGCCGCTCTCCAATCCCCTCCAGGTGTACCTCTGGGTCAAGTCGGCCGACGCGGCGCAGTACAAGCCGCGCTACACGGTCTGCGACGCCACGGGGATGACCACCAGCATTACCAGCATCTACCCGCCCAGCCAGTGGGAGGGCGTGAAGGGGATCACGGTCCTGCGTACCGGAGAGGTTCCGGCCGGGAGCAGGCCCACGCACCAGACCTACAAGGAGTGCGAAGCGGTCTACAAGGCGCACGGCGAGACGATCGCCCCGAACCCTGATGACGCCTCGAAGCTGGACGATACCGAGATCGCCTCCATGGAGAACTACTGCGAACTCGTTTCCCTTTTCGCTGAAGTGGCCAAGAGGGCCGGCATCAACCCGACGCGGCGCTCGCTGCTCGCCGGCTTCAACGATCTGGGCACGTGGACGAGCCGGGTGGCGATGACTGAACAGCTGTCCTTCTCGAAGACCAAGTACGACGGGGCGGATTACTTCGAGGTGGTGAGGTGGGACTCGGGATGCACCTGCTACCGGCAGGTGGAGGGCTTCCGGAAGGGCACCTGGTAGGCGGTCGGGGTCTCGCAGCAGCGGAGAGAGGAAGGTGCGCGCTTGTGAGTCTCTTTGGCCGCTGGTCGCAAGAGCAGGGCCTGCCGGTGTTCGTATACGAGGCTGACCACGAGGTGATGCCGGAGGCGGAGTGGGATCCGATCGTCGAGCCCAAGACCCGCCGTCACTGGCTTGTCATCGGAAACCGTCGCATCTTCGCGGTGGTGGCCAATGATGGCACGGTCGGGATCCTGGATGAGCACGACGGCCTTAGGTGGCTTACGGCCCCGGACCCTGAGGGCACCGGCATCTCCATCATCGAGGAGCCGAGCGGATTTCGGTGGGCAAGCTCCTTCGCGCGGAGGCCGCCCGGGCAGGTCCGAAAGCGGACCTTTGGCCCTACCTGGTTCAGCGTCTCGGCCGAGCATGAGGGGCTCGCGCTGGAACGGACGCTCCTGTGCCCTGAGGGAGAGCAGCCATGGGTGCTTGTGCGGGTGAGGCTTGCCGCGAAAGATGGCCGTGCGCGATCGGTGCGCCACATCGAGGAATGGGCCTTGCGTCCCCGGTTCCTGAACGTGTTCGGCAACCGCGATTTCCGCCGGGAGGCGGCGAAGGCAAGTGTTCGCTACCCGGTCAAGGCCGGTCCCGGGTTTGTCCGGGCCAGAGAGGAGCGAACCGAGCAGGCCGCACGCTTCGAGCAGATGTCGCTGCGCCAGTGCCTCGGCCCGCTCTTTGAGTTCATGGTCGGGGGGCTGGGGACCCCTGAGTTGAAGGAGGCGGCGGAGCGCGCGACGGTGCCTCAGGTGTTCGGAGATCCCACCGTGGTCCTGCTGGATGCACTGGGAGTAACCAGCGCGCAGGGCTCGGCGGGAGAGGGGGATCACCCGGTGTTGCGGCTGACCACCGACCTGGACGTTCCGTCCAAAGGGCATGCCGAACTGTGGTTTCGGTTCGGCATCGATGACGGGTCTGAGATCGTGGACCCGGCGGAGCTGTATGAGCGGTCGATCGAGCACCTGCGCGCCAGGCTTCCCAAGGCGAGATGCGCGAAGGCCCCAGCCGCCGAGCGGGAGGTGCCCTGGCACGCGGCGATCCTGACCGGCGGGTCGTGCGCGGACGGCCTGCTGGGCGGGCACACCCTCAACCAGGGATCGGCCTACATGTACTGTGCAGGGGGAAACGCAGCCGCCCGCGACCCTCTCCAGCACGCCCTTCCCCTTGTCTACTCTGAGCCCGACCTTGCCCTGTCGGTGCTGCGCAACACCTGCTCATGGGCAACACCTCAAGGCGACCTCCCCTACGCCCTCGATGGAGCGAAGCGTCCTGACTCAACTCTCTTCCAGCCATCGGACCAGAGCCTGTGGGCGTTCTGGCTCGCTGCGGAGTACGCGGCCGCCACCGGCGACCTGGCTGCCTTCGACGCTGACGTCTGCTACCACCCGATCTATGGCGCCCCGGCCGCACCCCTGCGTGAGCACCTTCGCCGGCAGTTCCGCTTCTTCGTCGACGAGGTGGGTTTGGGCGAGGGCGGACACGTGCGCGTCCGGGGCTGCGACTGGAACGACATGGTGATCGTGGATTCGGGTGCCGCTCGGAGCGCCATGATCGAGCGCGGCAGTTCGGTGCTGAACTCTGCCATGGCCGCCTGGGTGTTGCCCGTCTTCGCCGGCCTGTGTGACCGCCTTGGGGAGAGCAAACAGGCCGCCGAGGCCCGAACCCTGGCAACTGACCTGCGCAGGAAAGTCGCCGGGGAGTGGAATGGGCGGTGGTTCCGCCGCGCCTACGCCCCCGGTGGGAACCCCATCGGCGAGGAGGACATCTGGCTGGAGGTGCAACCTTGGGCGATCTTGTGCGGGGCGGCGGACGAAGAGCGGGCGCGAGCGCTGATCACCACGATCGATGAGATACTTCGTGCTGGCTCCCCGCTTGGAGCGCGGCTGCGATGGCCGATACCCAAGTTGGGCCCCTCCGGACTCGGAGATGCGACGTACGGAGGAATCTGGTTTGCGATCAGCATGACCCTGGTCTGGGCGGCCGCACGCGTGGACAGGGCGCTGGGGTGGGACGAGTGGAGTCGGATGACCCTCACAGCACACTCGCAGGCGTACCCCGCGATCTGGGAAGGGACCCTGTCCGGCCCGGACTGCTTCAACGCCCCCGAGTCCGAGCGACCCGGAAGAACATGGGCG
>JBBAAN010000221.1:0-3086 GCA_041658225.1 Actinomycetota bacterium | reverse complement strand
CGGTCCTTTCACCGGCAACCATCTCTACCGGTGGCGCGAGGATCCTGGGGAAGAGCGGGATCTCCGGGGGACAGGCGAGGAGGCCGAGGCGGCGGAGCAGCTACGTCAGGCGCTGCTCGAGATCGAAGCGCCCGAAGACCAGTTGGCGCGCTTGGGCCTGAAGTAGCCGTTGTCCCTGCGACGGCGGTAGTCGTCCCGCCTGCGCGCTTCCCGTGCCGGGGTTGCCGGTCATTCGCGACCTGAAGGCGAGTTGGGTTCCCGGACCTCAGCAGAAGTCAGCAGCGAACCTCAGAGAAGCATTGAGTTCAGGCCGTCAGCCCTTGGCCGGAGGCTCGGAGGTGGCGGTGCCCGATCCGCTGGAGCCCGATCCCGACGATCCCGAGGAGACGGAGCCGTCCGGGGAACTCGTCGACACGGGGAAGGCCACCCAACTCGTCTTGGACAGCGTGTCGATGTTGCTGGCCATCAGCCCGTATTCCGACAGCGTGTAGAGCAGATCCCCGACAACCAGGGATCGCTCGATGGGCGGGCTAAACTGGTAGCAGTAGGGCTGTGGCTGGTCGGGGTTGGCCGGTGTGGCTTGGGCGCACCCTCCGGGGTCCTGCTGGGTCGGGTGCTCGATGCGACCGAGCTCACGGATACCCGTGAGCGAGCCGACGTTGAAGCCGATCGCTCCGTTGAATCCCTTCTTGTCCATCCCCGTCTGCGGGTCGCTCTGCCAGAGCTGCACCGGGATCACGGCGAGCTTCTTGGCCGGCCAGTACAGGAACGCCTTGTGCTCGTATTCCACCTGTGACGCGCCGGCCCCGAGCTTGGTCTGCTGGACGCGCTTGGGGTTGATGGGGTCGGAGACATCGAAGAGAGAAAGCTGAGTCCCCGCTTGCCGGCCTTCCTCGGTGGCGTCCTGGCCCACGCCGAGCAGCAGCCCCTTGCCGACGGGGTGCAGATACGCGGAGTAGCCCAGGATTTTCAGCTCACCCAGAACCCTTGGCGCGCTTGGCTTGGAGACGTCGATCACGTACAGGGGGTCGATCTGGCGGAAGGTGACCACATATCCCAGATTCCCGATGAAGCGCACCGCGTAGATCCGCTCGCCCTTGCCGAGCCCCCCGACCTGGCCGACCCTGGCCAGTGCGCCGCCGGTCTGGCTCAGCACCGTGACGAAGCTCTCGGCGGCCTGGGTCTCGTTCCACCACACCGGCGCGTCCGTGCTGGCCACGCGCAGGTAGCCGGCCTGCTCGGAGAGCGCCCACTGGCTAAGCAGGAAACCGTGCACCTCGCCGGAGGCCAGGTACTTGGCCTGCCCGCGTCCGGCGATGTCGAACTTGTGGATCTTGGTGGTGTAGCTCGTGGGCACTGGGACCGACTGACCCGAAGCCAGCGGACGCGTGTCGAACCAGCGATTGGTGGCGACGTAGAGGCTCTGCTTGGAGGCGTAGACGATGTCGCCGTCGGCGAAGATGCCGACCGGCTCAGCCGGGCGTAGCCCCTTCGCGAGGTCCACGGTGAACACCGATATCATGCCTAGGCCGGAGAACTCGGCTGGCCGGCGGATCTGGGCGCAGGCGCAGACAGGAGCCTCCCTCTTCATGGGGGTGATGGGACGCAGGTCGGTGAAGGTGTAGCGGGGCACCCACTTGTCGATCGTGGAGGCCTGGAGAATCTCGCGGTTTCTCGTCTCCGCCTGTTTTGTCGCCTCGGAGTCGGAGCTTTCGGGGTAGACGAACTGAATGCGGTTTGGCTCGTAAGAGCGCAGCACTACGCGGACCACGCCGTCCACCATGCGGGCCGCAACGTAGTTGCCGTCGAGGTCGAGTGTGGCAAGGGTCTTCATGGACTTGGGGTTGGTGACGTCGATATCGGAGAGCAGGGTGGCGTGCTGGTAGTAGGAAGCCGCCACACCTCCCCCAGCGTTGCTCATGGGCATGGGCTCCGGTCCGCCCTTGTAGACCGTCATCTTGCTGGTCAGCACCAGTGCCCGGTTTCCGACGAGCAGCAACTGGTGGGAGCCCTGGGGGAGATCCATCGAGCCGGCCAGGCTCCCGCCCGCGGTGAGGTCTATGTATTGGAGCTTGCCTTGCGCGATGGCGAGGATGCGCTTGCCGTCGGTCTTGACGACGTCGGGCTCGTCGACGCCCTCCTCCTGCACATTGGTCTGAGAGAACTCGCTGCTGCTGGTGTCACCCGTGCCCGCTGCCTGCTGAGCCTTGGACGCGCCCTCAGCTTGTGCGGCCGCAGGCGCGGCCACCGCGAAGTCACCGCGGGTGGCGCCGCCGTAGCTCTGGATCCCGTAGGGGCCGACCATGCTTCGCGCCGCGCTCTTGGCATAGTTCAAGATGGATGCGCAGGAGTCGAAGGAGCGCAGGGCGACTGCCGCCTTGGCGGGGGTGGTCGGTGTGGCAGTCACGGTCGTCGGGGTGCCGGAGACTGTCGGAGTCGCCGTGGGAAGTGCATGGGTCGAGGCCGGATGCAACTGCCATCGGGCGATGGCCACACCGCCACTCACGGCCACGAGAACGCAGATTGCGATGATCAGTCCCTTGCGCACGGTGGCCCCTCCTTCTGAGTTCTTCCTTCAGCCCGTCCTGTCTGGCTTTCCCATTGTCTCGCTCTTTAGACGCCCGATGTGATGCCAGGGTTCCCGGGACGGGTAGGAGAGGAGCGCGTCGGCAGGACGCTGGGAGCGGTCCGTGTCCACGCGATGGCGAGGGGCCCCCGCAATTCCGGGACGCCGGGGGGCTCGTGCGACCGCTGGATGACTTAGGAACGGCGCCTACGGGTGACGAAGCCGGCGAGCGGCCAGGGCCCCCGCGACCGCCAAAAGGGCGGCGGCTGCCGGTCCGGCGCCCGTCGCGGGCAATGGCCTGGAGGTCAAGTTCCCCTGGACTGGTGAGGCAGGCGCGCTCCCGCCGGCGGTCGGCGCGACCTTGTCCCGCAGCAGCACCATCCCACCCAGCGCCCCCACGTAGATGCTGGCGTCCGGGCCGATCGTAATTGGAGCGTAGTTGTTGTTGAAGCCGAACCCCTCGCCGGCCATCCTCTTGTACACGGTCTCGCCCACCTGGAAATCGATGGCCGTCAGGTAC
>JBBAAN010000220.1:0-3096 GCA_041658225.1 Actinomycetota bacterium | reverse complement strand
ATATCGAAGGTGACCTCGATCTGAGGGATCCCGCGCGAAGCCATCGGGATATCCACGAGTTGGAAGGACCCCAGGAGCTTGTTGTAGGCCGCCATCTCGCGCTCGCCCTGGAAGACCTTGATCTCCACGGAGGACTGGTTGTCGTCGGCAGTCGTGAAGGTCTCGGATCGCTTGGTTGGGATCGTGGTGTTGCGCTCGATCAGCTTGGTCATGATCCCACCCTTGGTCTCGATACCAAGAGACAGCGGCGTGACATCGAGGAGCAGAACATCCTTGACCTCGCCCTTGAGCACGCCGGCCTGCAGCGCGGCGCCGATGGACACAACCTCGTCGGGGTTTACACCCTTGTGCGGGTCCTTGCCGCCGGTGAGCTTGCGGACGAGATCCTGGATGGCCGGCATGCGGGTGGACCCACCCACGAGAATCACGTGGTCGAGTTCGTCCATGCTCTTGCCCCAGTCGCGAACGGCCTGCTGGAACGGCCCCGCGCAAGCCTCGACCAGATCTTCGGTCATGCGTTGGAACTCGCCGCGGGTGAGTTTGGCCTCCAGGTGCAACGGGCCCTCGGCCGTCGCGGTGATGAACGGCAGGTTGATGCTCGCCTCGGTGACCTGGGACAGTTCGATCTTGGCTTTCTCGGCGGCTTCCTTCAGCCGCTGCATGGCCATCTTGTCCACGGACAGGTCCACGCCGTGGCCGTCCTTGAAGGTCTTGACCAGCCAGTCCATGACTCTCTGGTCCCAGTCGTCTCCGCCGAGGTGGGTGTTGCCGGAGGTGGACTTGACCTCGAACACCCCTTCCCCGATCTCCAGCAGCGAGACGTCAAAGGTGCCGCCGCCGAGGTCGAAGACCAGGATGGTCTGGTCGTGCTCCTTGTCCAGGCCGTAGGCCAGCGAAGCCGAGGTCGGCTCGTTGATGATTCTCAGGACCTCCAGGCCGGCGATCTGCCCGGCCTCCTTGGTCGCTTGGCGCTGGGCGTCGTCGAAATAAGCCGGCACGGTGATGACCGCCTGAGTGACCTTGTCACCCAGGTAAGCCTCCGCGTCGCGCTTGAGCTTGGTCAGGATCTGGGCGCTCACCTCCTGGGGGGTCCAGCGCTTACCGTCGATCTCCACGTGCCAGTCCGTGCGCCCCATCTCCCGCTTCACGGAGCGCACCGTCCGGTCCGGGTTGGTCACGGCCTGCCGCTTGGCGACCTCCCCGACGACGATCTCGCCGGTCTTGGAGAAGCCCACGATGGAAGGCGTCGTCCGGAAGCCCTCCGCATTGGGGATGACGGTGGGCTCTCCGCCCTCCAGCGCCGCCACCACCGAGTTGGTAGTTCCCAGGTCGATACCTACGGCCTTGGCCATTTCTCTCACCTCACGCTCGCCGGGCACGCCCCAAGAGGGCTGCCCCATCCGCTGTGTCTGGAGAAAGCCTAGAACCTTGAGCGTATTACTGTCAAGATCCTAGCTAGCAGCACCATCAGATCGTTGCGGGCTTGCCAATCCGCCTGCCACGAAGGGCCAACCTGGCCGCCTGGTAACCGGTCTTCGGGTGGTTAGACGCGCCCCGAGCTATTGTGGCGAGGGCAGCCGCCCGTCCGATCCCGGCCAGATCCGCACGAGCGTGCCGGCCTTCACTCCGAGCCTGGCCAGGACCCCCCTCTCCACCTCGAGCGCCGTTCGATAGACGGCACCCGGAGAGTAGAGCGGGCAGGGGTCGGTCTGACAGGGATCCATATCCATCACCCGCACCACCCGCCCCGAAGCGTCGATGAAGGCGATCGACAACGGCAGCAGGGTGTCCTTCATCCAGAAGGGCCCGTCGGAATCGGCCGGGAACATGAACAGCATTCCGCGCTCCGATCCCAGCCGGGTCCGATGTTGCAGGCCGGCTCGCCGCTGGGGAGGAGTGTGGGCGAGCTCCACGGTCAGCTTCGTCCCGGTTCCCCCGAAGGTCATGGTCGCCTGGGGAAGGCCGGCTGAAGAGGCGGCGGGTCGTGGCGGCAAGGACTGCCGGCAGCCGGCGCCGAAGACCAGCGCAAGCGCCGCGAGCCCCGCGGCGAGCAACCCGACACAATCCTTGCCCAACAAGGGTTTCACCGGCCGAGTGCGCTCCTCCAACCCATCGCCCCTCTCGAGTCGTCCCCGGAATCCTATTGGGTACGTCCACTCGCCGCACCACCGCGTCACTCACGCCCGCGGCCGATGTCACGCACTTGGGGGTCATCCCTCCGACTTGCGGTTTGTCGCAGCGCGCGCTCTTCGCGGTAGAATCCGCCCAGCCTGGCGGGAGGCGCACCTGCAGCCGACCAAGGGAGGGTGCGACTTGAAGATCATCAACGCTTTGATGGTCGCCGGTTTCAGCGGAGTGTTCGTGGCACTCGCATTGGGTTGGGCGCTGTTCTTGGCTCTGGCGCTCCTTCCTTTCTCCGCCCGCTCCTACGGACGGAGAACGCTCTTCCATCCCAAGGGTCTACCTGTCGTGCTCACGGAGCACAACCGACGGAAGACCAAGGGTTGGAAAGCCCCTGAATCCGAGACACCCACGACCGACTAGGCGCTGGCGCCGATCTCGCGGAGGTAAGTATGGGAGCAGCCTTGTACGCCATGGGCGGCCACGTCGAGCGCATCAGCCGGCCCGTCCTCTGGAACGTTCCTCTCTACCTTGTCGTGGTCCTGTATGTGGGCGCACTGGCCACCATCGGGTTCGCGGTCTACAAGGTCACCAAGAAGACCAAGAAGGCATGGGAGAAGGGCCCGGCCGGCGAGGGCGTCGGCTGGTTCCTGCGCATCTGGAACCTCGTATGGGACGTGGCCCTACAGAGACGCGTGGCCCGGGAGACCTTCGCCGGGATCATGCACATGTTCATCTGGATCGGGTTCGTCGTCCTGATTCTGACCACCGGCGTCGTCTTCCTGCACCAGGACACCCCCCTCAACTTCATGTACGGCAAGTTCTACCTGGCCATGAAGTTCACCGTGAACACCTTCGGACTGATCTTCCTTATCGGCATCCTGATGGCGATGTGGCGCCGCTACGTGATCCGGCCGGACCGGCTCAACAAGGCCTGGTCGGACTCGATCGTGCTGCCGCTGCTGTTCACCGTCG
>JBBAAN010000219.1:0-3102 GCA_041658225.1 Actinomycetota bacterium | reverse complement strand
TGGATGGATTGCGTGGTCGCCCATACCGTGAGGCCGCCACCGGGCTCGGGACGGCACACGGCTGTCTTCGGCTCCAATTGCAGATGGTAGATCTTCGGTGTGGAAAACGTGCCTCCGACGAGAACGTCTGACGCAGCCAGTACGCCGACTGCATCACCCTGGTCAACGCTGCGCTCACAGGCGATGTTGTTCGAGATCTTGATCTGCTGATCGCCCCAGATCACGCTGTCGTGGATCGGCTCGGCTTCCGGTCCGATTGCTTCTAGCGGATCCGTGATCGCAGGCAGGACCTCATATTCCACCTGGACGGCGCGGCAGGCTTGCTCGGCGAGTTCCTCCGTCTCTGCGGCAACTGCTGCCACCGCCTCGCCCATCCGGCGTACCTTGTCGGCCAGCACATAGTGGTCCTTGTGGAGCTTTGACGGGATCGTGAGAATGCGTTCGTTGTAGCACACGTGCGGAACGTCCTCGGCTGTGATCACAACCGCGCCCATCTCTCGCGCCCTGGTAACATCGATGCGCTTGATGCGCGCGTGCGCATGCGGGCTCCCCACCGCTCGCCCGAAGAGCATGTGGGGCAGAGAGATGTCCACCGAATACTGCTCCTGGCCGGTGACACGGGCCACGCCGTCTTTGCGGGAGGTATGCTTCCCCAGCACTGTAAACTGCTCCGAAGCCGTCCCTGAGTCCTGCCGTTCATCCGCCATGATGCGACCTCGCTGCTATCCCGACTTGGCTAGATCCCCTCCCCGGCGGGGGCTTCCTGGGAGTAAGTGAGCGTTGGCGCGAGCCGATCACCTGCGCGAGTGCGGCAGGCCAGGCTTCTGGGCGAACGCGAAGAATCGAACCAGACAGGTTGCGCATGCTTCGCGGTCTCCTCGGTAAGGCGACACAGCCTCAGCCAGCCAGTGTCCTGCCAGAGAGTATCTGCGCGATATCGGTTGCTGCCCTTCGGCAGAGGTCGACGTAACGCATGGCGATGTCGTTACTGTGGCGCATGATGGGGCCCGCCACGCCGATGGCGGCCACCACCTGTGCGTGCCCATCCATGATCGGCACGGCAACGCCCCACGCGCCGGCATCAGTTTCTTCGTAGCTGAGGGCAAAGCCGTTTGTCCGGATCGTCTCCAGCTCCTGTGCCAGTCGCGTTGGATCAGTGATCGTGTTGATGTTCAAGCGGGGGAGGCCCTCTTCCCTGAGAATGACCCCGAGCTCCGCTTGCGGAAGAAAAGCCGCGAGGATCTTGGAAGAGGCACCCGCATGGGCCGGACGGCGGGAGCCAATGTCGAGAGTCAGGCGCACAGCATGGCTGCTCTCGACTTTGTCGATGCAGACGACCGCCTTGCGGTCATACACCGTCAGGATGGCGGTCTCCTCGGTAGCCTCGGAAAGCCATCGTACGATGGGTCTGGCGATGTGCTGCAGGCCGGTGATCCGCGGAACCAGGTTGCCCCATACGAAGAGACGGTACCCGAGCCTCCAGAGACCGTCCTCGGTTCCGTGGATCACGATGCCGCACCTCTCGAGCGCGACGAGCAGCCGATGCAAGGAGGGCTTGGGGATACCCAGATAGCCGCTGAGTTCAGCGAGTGTCCAGGACGGCGCCTCCAGGGTGAAGGAGTTGACGATCTCAACCACCCTGTCGAGGGTCTTGATGCCCGAAGCCTCGCGAATTGCACTTTGCGGGCCGGCCGGCTTCTCGGGGCGACGGGTCTGCCCGGGGACCTGGCGGGATGGACGAGACGAGTGCCGTTTTGGCATTTGGAACGCCATTCCATATTCCGCTAGACCCATTGGACCGCAGATCCGGCACTGAGTCAAGCGCGTTACCGGATGTCCCGCCACAACCTAGAGGCTGAACCGTCCACACGACCCGGGTCAGCCATGCTCGCGGGAAGAGCAATCTGGCCTTGGCAGCCGCGTGCGGCGACAGGCGCTGACCTCCATACGCGGAGCCGCCTCCATCGTTGCCCGAGCCAGGTGCGGCAGAGTCTGCCGAGACGTGCTCGCACTTCTCGGTCGGCGCGTGGCGGAGACGTTCCAACAACACCGTGGTTGGGTCCGAGATCGTGGGCTCCTTGTGGCCGTTGTCGTCACGCGATATGGTCTTGGGATGACCTCCTCGCAAGCCGAACCGTCATGACGTTGCAGGACACACTCCCTCCCCTGCGCGGAGCCCCCGCGTACGTTTGGTCCGGCGCGTGGCGTTCTTGTGTCCCCCCGGGGAGGATAGGACCTGTCTGACCAAGTCCAATCTGCTGCTTTCTTGACTGGCATTGGGGATGGAAAGTCCGCTGTGGTGAGCCCCGCGACGACGCAACGCCAGCGGCTGCGCAACCAGATCCAAGTCATGGCCGTCCTGTGGAACATGCCCTTGAGAAAGCGGAGCGTTGAAGCTGCCCTCCGGACGATCCGCCGGGTGACCCGGAAGAAGTACTCGGCGGAGGAGGAGGTCCGGATCGTGCTCGAGGGGCTGCCGGGCGAGACCAGTATTGTCGCCTTGTGCCAGCGGGAAGGTATCCCGACTATCCTGTATTGTCGTACCGCCCACTACGCGGCACCTTCGGTTGGAGCAAGGACTTCCTCGAGGCAGGGAAGCAGCGGCTCATGGGGGACAGCGAACGCCAGGCCGACAGCCGCCAGGTGTCTGACATGCGGGCGGAGCTCGAACAGCTCAAGCAGCTCGTGGCCGAGCTGTCCCTGAAGAACCGAGTGCTCAAGAGAAGCTTGCTGGGCAAGGAGCCGCCGTGGGATAAGTGATGCGGTGGTCCCCAGCCGAGAAGCGCGAGATCATCCACCTGGTCGAGCACTCCGCCTTGCCCGTAGGGCGCACCCTGAGCGAGTTGGACGTGCCCCGCAGCTCAGGTGGATAAGCCTCTTTGGACAGGAAAACGGGCTGGTCTTAGTTGTACTCCTCTCTCAGGGTAGGGAATGCCAGAACCTGGTCCTGTAGTCCGTAAAGCTCAGCTGGCGTGCAGTGTATCGTGTCAGCCAGAGTGAGACAAATCGGGGCTCCAAGTTAAGACACACTTCTGCGGCCTCGACGGTCAGGCGGCCAGCATCAGCGATTGCGTGTGCTGATGGCGCCGCGCCTCCAGCGTC
>JBBAAN010000218.1:0-3106 GCA_041658225.1 Actinomycetota bacterium | reverse complement strand
TTCCGCCGCCGTCAGTAGCTTGGAATCAGGGGACATGAAACCCGGCATGGTGGCCCGCGGGGGCTGGTACAGGGAGATGGCCAGCGCTTGGGCCAGGCGACGCCCGTCGAGCCCCAGCAACCGGCCCGCGGCGAGGGCAGCGCCGGCGTAGTGGATGAACGACCAGGTCTGTCCATTCAGCGGACCGATGAGGCAGGCACCCCCAAGGCGCGCTTCGACCTCGTTTGCCACCACTTGTGCGAGAAGCTGCTCGGATCCGGGCGAGCCCGTCTCTGCGGCGAGCAGAAGGGGAACCAGTACAGCGGAGTGCCCTGTGTGCCCGAAGCAAACGTAGTCGTCGAAGTCGAGAGCAATCGACAGGGCGGCCGCGCCGTATAGCGCGTCCTCGACCTTGACGCGGCGGTGGGAACCGACCAAAGGCGCAGGGCCGTCGGCAGCCCAAATCTCCACGGCTGAGAGAACCCGCATGGCGGCGGCATCATGGGCAGATGCCGCAATGGCACCGAGCACGGAGCGGCGCTGCGCGCGGGCCAGCGACAGCACGGTTTCGGGCACGTCACTCAGGGAGAGGGAGGCGGCCCATTCGGCGATGGTCTCAACAGCTGTCATGTCGGTGTCTCCTGGGTCGCTCCCTGTGAACTGCCCGGGGGTTGGCGGCGGCGGTGAGCAGTGGTGGCTTCATCGACGCACCTACCACTTGCCCGAACGGAAGCCCTCGACCTGGTGGTAGCACTTGCACTCCTTGCGCCACTCGATGACGGCGTAGCGGTCGGCGCCGTCGTACTTGCCCTTGCGGAAGGTCAGCGGGTCCGACATCGCCACCCGCTCGTTGTAGGTGCCCAGGGAGTCGATGGCCGCCAGGAACCGCGCCCTCGTCAGATCGGGCCCCACCAGCCTGGCCGCCTTGGCAAGAAGCCACACCTGCTCGCAGGCGAGAAACAGCGCCTCGCTATCCATCATGTTCTGCGGCGGCTTGCCCCCATAGCGCTGGTAGGCTTCCTGGCACTGCTTCTGCTCCGGCGTGGGGTCCTTGCCGGCCGCCTGCTCCCCCGTGCGGAATACGGTCACCGCTCTGACCCTGTCCCACTGGTTGGCGTCGTACATCTGGCTCATCGATTCCGTGGTTACAAACCCGAAGTCGGAAGCGGTGTAACGCGGGTGGTAGTCCTGGGACTCAGCTTGCCTGGTGAAGAACGTGTTTTGGAACCAATTGCCCGCGGGCCATACCAGGTCGACCTTCGAGCTCTTGAAGCGGAGGACCGCGCTGCTGGCCTCGACCGGCCACTGGGACGTGTCGTTGGAGAAACCAAAGGTTGCGACTACGTTTAGGCCTCGGGACTTCATGTACGGAAGCAACACGTTGTTAACCAAAAGGTCGTCGTCCGCGGCGGCCTGCCACCACACACCCATTCGCTTTGAGCTGGAGGCAATGCCCGACTGGATGGCCCAGTCCACCCAGTTCTTCACGGTGCGGTCGACGTTCATGAGGATCTGTCGGATCCACCCCTTCTCACGGCGGTGGAGCATGTCCTCAGAGGAGAGATTGAAGGTGATGGTGGGCAACTGCTTGTCGGCCAGGCAGCCCTCGCCCTCGTTGCCCTCGTAGCCGCCGGTGGTCAACACCGCGAAGGCCTTGAGGTCCTCGGCCGCCTTCACGCATGCTGCTTGCCAGTCGTCCCGGGACAAGAGGTTGAACTCCACCATCGCGACCTCGAGCTTCCTGCCGCTGATGCCGCCGGTCGCATTCACTTCCTTCACGAACGGGGCAACGAAGTCGCTCATTGGATAGGAGGCGACGGGGATGCCAAGAGTGCTGCCATACGAGAAGTTGGCCCCGCTGGGGACGATCACCGCTACCAGGACGGAGTCCTTGGTCACGCCCCGGTCCGTTGCCGTGAGCTTGGTGGAGCCCGAGCCTGTCCCGGTTGCCCTCGATCCGGGTCGGGAGGTTGCCTTCCCACCGGTCCCACCAACGGTGAGGGTCGTCTCCTGGGCGCCCGGGGAGCCGGTAGGGGCAAGCGAGGAGGAGATCTCCGTGCTGGCGCTCTCCACACTCACGGCAGCCCGGTGGGCTTGCGGGCGCTCTTGCTTGCCGCGGGAGACCACCAGGACCGAGGCAACCAGCAAGGCCGCGATGCAGCAGGCCAGGAGCTTGGTCAGGAACCTGGACCGTGTGATGCCGGCCGCCAATGCTTCAAGCTCTTGACGCATGTTGCCCATCTCACGCCTCCTCGCCCGACGCACCGGGCCCCGCAAGAGCGGGTTTGTCGCCCTACCGCCCCTGTTCTGAGTCTTGTGGTTTCATGCGTTGCAGTTCCACGGGCCTGCCCCCTGTTCCTGCGTGTACGCCCAGGAATTCTGCGACCCGCCCCCCTTTCGGGGTCTAGCGCGACCTTCGTGTGCCCAGCAGCGTGGGGCACTTGGCCACTGACGGAAGGAGGTGGTGCTAGTTGAGGTGAGCCCACGCGTAGGCTCGTGTCCGCCAGCCGGTGTGAGTCCGGTCCGGGTAGCTGACAGGAGGCCCGGTAGCAGGCTGGCGGCGTCGGGGGGAAACGCCCGGCGTCGAAGTCCAGCGTCGAAAGCCCCTTGGGGGGAGCAACTGTCCAGCCCGCAGCATCAAGCGAATCCTGCAGCCTCGTGAGGCTAACCCCAATGCCGTTTACTTATGGTGGGACAAGCACCCAGACGGGCTCCACGCAGCGCACGGTGGGTTGGGGCCAAGACCGGTGCTTGGCACGCTTGACCGTAGTTGCTCATCTTGCGCTTGACTACGCGGGTATTGGGGCTAGGGCCTGGGCATCGCCAGGCAGTTGCGAACGATCTCAGCGACCGTCTCGGCGACAGGGACCAGGTTAGCCCGGTCGATCTTGTCCAGGGTGTCGCCATCATTCAGAAGGTACGGCGGCCCAGAGATCCAGGAGATGTACGGCACCCCGCCCGCGCGCCAGTAGTCCGTGCGTCCCTTGGTCTGCTGGTAGTATCCGGCCGAATCACTGATGGGCTCGCCGAATGGCGAACGCATACAGACCGTCGCTCGGGGTCGCTTGGCGTCAACCGCGTTCCATGCTGACGCCACTACGATAGGGTCATCGGAGGCGAACATGAC
>JBBAAN010000217.1:0-3109 GCA_041658225.1 Actinomycetota bacterium | reverse complement strand
GGTCTGCGATCTCCACGAACTTCCGCACCGGCGCGCTCAGGGCGGCGATGTCGGGGAGCTCCCCTAAGGGAACGCGGACCTGGCCGCCGAAGCTTGCCGAAGCGGGACGGTAGTACTCGACGAGCTTTGCCTTGTTGGGCTTGATAACCAGCCCCTCGCCGAACCGCTCGCGATAGCGGATCGCGAACAAGCTGGCGAACTTCTCTGGGCATCGTCTCGCTGGCGTTCGCAATCGCGCCTCCGGATGCGCGCGTACCCACGCAAGTGCCCAGTGCGCTGGGACCGGTCTAGCGTCGAGCGCGAGCTGTGCGAGACCAATCTTGAGTCCGGTTGGGATCTCCCAGGATGTCGCGGGAGCCGGTGGCGGCTGGTCGTACATCCGCCCGGAGCCGCTTCGAACGGCGGCAACCGTATCCAGGAATCGGCTCGCATAGCTCCTGAACGAAGCGTTCCCGCCGTAGATGCCCAACAGTCGCTCGACCTCAGCACAGATGAACGAGGCCTCGTCCCAGATCGTTGGGGAGGTGATTGCGTCGGCGAGCAGTCTGCGTTCAAGACCGTAGAAGAACAGAAAGACGTACCCGGCGGGCGTCACTGGGTTCCGGCGACCATCTGCCAGCCACCCGAGATACGCAGCGCGGCTGGCGGGCGGGATCTCGCTGTAAGAAGGCCAGTAGCGCAGCCCTTCACCGCCGAGATCGGGCCTCCGGTTGTCCACGCGCAAGCGTGGATCGATGAGAGCAGGCTCGACGCCCCGCCAGCTACTGACGCTCGGGAGGTTGCGTCCGACGTAAATGAGCCCGCCCTCGACGGCGTGGCCGGCGATCATGACCGGTCTTCCCGCCGGAAGCCAGCAGTCCTCGGGTCGGCTCGATGGACCCCGTTCCTGTTCCGAAAGGACACGCCCAGGGCGGTCGCCCCAAGAGACGCGGACTTCGACCCGTGGGACCTCGGGCTGCGTCTTTTCGCGAGCCGCAGCCCTGCGCTTCATCCAGTCACGAACGCCCGCTGGTTCCCCCTCGCTTCGGCGCGGCGGTGGCACCATCTAGCCAAAATATGATGTGCTGTTTGAGGACGTGGGGCAAACCGGAGCCTCCGCTGAAGCACCCCGGGTTTGGCGGAGTCAGCTTGCTGGACTGCATGCCACTGGGCGGGTGTTGGGGTGAGGCTCCTCACGCTTTCCCGGCAATCGTCCCTCAAGGGACATTTACGCACCCTCGCCTGCGGAGCCTTCCAACCGCGCGAGAAAGAGCCTCCACACGAATCTAGGTTCAGGCAGAGCATGGCGTACTGGCCGGCTACGGGCTCCCGCTCAAGATCCATAATTCGAAGCACCCGCAGACTCAGGAGTCCGTCTCCGTCGTGATCCCTCATCACCCCCAGCCGCACCTCCAGCACTGCCTTCCGGAACCCCTTCCCAACAAGCATCTGCGCCCCCTCGACCTCGGGCTTCGCGTAGAACCGCAACAGCTCCCAGCCGCCCCGCGTCTCCTGCAGCAGCTGACCCGTCACCACGCGCCCATCTGCGGATCGCCTTCCGTCAACCAGAATCCCTGCCCCCTCGACCCGGTCGGCCTCCCCCCATCCCGACCCCTTCTCACCTCTCAGGAACCCGCTCACGCTACTGCCGGGGTGAGACACTGACCGCGTTCTCTTCTCCCGGCCCATTGCTGCTTCCCCAAGGCCCCCGCGGAACTCCCACACCGCCCACGGCCGCTCTGCCCAGGTGTGTGGCCGCCGGCGAGATCACCTCATGGTTCAATGACAATCCGCGCGAGAAGCTTCACGATAGGCAATGCCCTCGCTACCTCTTCGACACTCGTCCCGAAGTCCCCGACCCGTGTCGCGCGCCTACCGTGGGCCAGGGAGTTCCTGATGGCGTACAAGTGCTCGCCAATCTCCCTATCCGACGCCAAACCTCTAGACCGGAGCGCCTCCAGGCCAAGCGCAGCCCGATCTCGATAGACCTCGAATGCGTTGGTAGGCGCGTCGAGCTCGAGAAGGGGCATGACTTGAAGAACGCCAAAGTCATGGCTCAGGACGGAACTGATCTGCCCAGAAGCGAATTCGACGCCGTTGCCTCCGTCGGCAGCCTCGAGGACCCGATAGAGGCATAGATACTCGGCCAGGATGTCCGCCTGGCGGGCGGCCATCGCGTAGAGGGCCAGGTGCTGTTCAAGACCGGCGAAGCGCTTCGTGAAGTCGGTTCTCGGAGCCGAGTCGTCCTCATCGTCGTATCTGAGACAGTAGGAATCCCCGAAGCGCACCTCGGCGGTCGCGGAGAAGGCCTGACCCACGTCGTCGAAGTACCAGTGGGCAGAGTCTGTCCCTGGCATTGGATGAACAGGCTCGTAAGGCGCGCGAACTTCGGTATTCATCGCCGATGGGCGCACCCCGACAGGCGCATCGTGGTCAAAGGCAAGGCAGTCCGCGAGCCAGACGGCGTCCTCCAGTGTCGCAAGGGGACCGTCCTCCTCCATCGGAAGGATCCCGAGGGAGGACATGGCTGGATTCCCGTGCCGAAGCCTCCACCTACCGTCCGCATCGAACCCGCAGAGCCAAGCGTCAGCCAGTCCGAAGAGCACAACGAACCAGCGAGCCTTAGACCAGTCCACCACGGCAGGCCACGCTCCCCTCTGATGTCACCGGCTATCATGATCCCTGGCGGACACCGGGTACATCCCCGGAGTCTCCGCTCCATCGCACCCGGTTCTGTCGGGGCCCCAGGTGTCAAGGCCCAGGTGGACGCCCCCACTGGTGACCAGCGAAGGACCCCGCCTTCTGGGGACATTGACGCACCCTCGCCTGGATCACGGATTCAACACCGGGGAACGCGCCCCTGCTGATCGGCCTCTGAGGGTGGTGGAGTTGCCCCGCTCTCGCAGTGTGTCCACCGAACTCGGCATAGCCGCGTCCTTGTGGTCAGCAACCGCCGATAGGAGAATGCTGGGCACTGAACGAGGGGAGGAAGCAATGGCCGCAACCAAGAAGCCGGCAGCCAAGACGGTCGTGAAGAAGGCAGTAGCCAAGAAGCCGGCAGCCAAGACGGTCGTGAAGAAGGCAGTAGCCAAGAAGCCGGCAGCCAAGAAGGCGACACACGGAGGAGGAG
>JBBAAN010000216.1:0-3119 GCA_041658225.1 Actinomycetota bacterium | reverse complement strand
CCCGCCTATGCGAAGGACATGGGCACTGCTCGCTTCTACCAGGGGTCGATCGGGACCAGCGGCATGCACCTGCTTTTCGTGGCCGAGTCGGACAACGCGTTCACCACCGTCCCGGTCAGCGAGATCGACGCGGAACAGCGCATGGTGGTACTCCCGGGGAACCCGGGCAACGTGGGCGAGTCATACGGCCGGGCGTTCGAAAAGCAGTTCGTGGCGCTGGCGGCTCCCGGCACCGGCTACAGGCAGAGCGAGGCAACCGTGCTGACTCTGGCCGATGCCAAGGGCAACGCCACCGACCCGATCAGCCTGTCGGCAACGCTGCGGCGCGCGTCAGGAGCGGCGCTGGCCGGCCAGAGTGTGCGGTTCAGCTACGAAGGCACGACTCAGGAATCTCAGACGGGCGACAACGGGGTCGCGACCGTCACGGTCGTCCCGTCGGCGGGTGGCCAGAGCAGCGCCGTCGCCGAGTTCGACGGCGCTGAGGGGCTCGGTTCCTCTGAGGCCAAAGCGACGGTCACGGCCGCTCCAGAAGTCACCGCACTCAGCCTCGAGGTTGTCGACCAGGGCAAGAACCCCAAGAAGGGGGACCAGGTAACGCTTCGGGCCGTCCTGCTCACCGACGATTCGGAACCTGTCGCGGGTCGGAGCATCAGTTTCACCGACGGCGAGGTGACGCTCACCGCCTCTACCACCGAGGACGGTGTGGCGGAGGTCCTGTATACGGTCCGAGAGAAGAACCCGACGGTCACGGCAACCTGGGTTGGTGACAAGACCTACGCGAAGGCGGAAGCGACCGCGGTCATAAGCAAGACCGGCAAACCTGGGTCGCCGGGCAGCGGAGGTGCGGACGAGGGTTGGGGCTCGAGCGTGGCGGCGACACTGCTACCGCAATGGCCGTGGGCCCTTGCCTGGGCGCTGACCCTCGGGATTCTCGCGCCGCTGCTCCGGTCGCTCCGTCGTCCTCGACGGGGGCGCCGGTAGCCAGGATCTGAGCCTGGGGCGGTAGGGACCGGGCAACCGGGTCGCTCAGATGGGCAGGACCTGGAATCCTTCCAGGCGCGCCGCCTTGCCCAGCCGTTCGTCGAGGGTGATGAAGGCCGCATCCTCTGGAGGGCTCCCCGCCCACACCAGCGCAGCCGCGAGTTGCAGGGCGTCGCCCGCCCGAAGCGGGTGGATGCGAAGCAGGCGAGCGGCCTGCTGGCGGACCGCGTCTGTCGGAAGCACCTCAGTCCAGGCTTTCTCCAGTTCCTTGAGGATCCGGCCCGGCGCTTCGGTTTGCGGACCGCTCAACAGGCCTTCTCGCTCGAGACGCGCGAAGGCAGACCGGCACTCCAGCGGGCTTCCCCACCAGACGACCACAACGGGGTCGTCGCGCAGAAGGCCCTGAAGAGACGGAGACTGAGGCTGAGCCAGGCACAGCGGCACCAGAGCGGAGGAGTCCCAGAATCTCATCGGTCCTCGGCTCGCTCCTCGAGCAGGTAGGCAAGGCCGCGCCCTCGGGGGTCTTTGGGCCGGGGGAGAGTCCAGAAGCTGCGCGGCAGACGGCCTGTGCCTTGCCGCAGCATGCCCGCCCTGACCAGCTCCGCGACTCGCGAGGCGTTTGCCTCGGGTCCAGTGAAGGGGACCAGGCGGGCGATAGGTTTCCCTCGCTCGGTGACGATCACTTCCCCTCCGCTCTTTACGGCCTTCAGATAGCTGCTCAGGCGAGCTTTCAGTTCCGCGACCGCGGCGACCACCATAGTTATCACCTCATGACCACTATAGTCAGCGCAGCATCCGCGAGCAATGGTCGCGGCCCGCCCTGTGGAAACCAAGTCGCGCTTCCGGGTCGACGCCAATGACCGGGTCGCCGTGCACGAATGCGGAGTCGCTCCTCGCGGGAGCAGGCACCTTACCGTCCCCATGAGACAGGAGGAAGATCGTGGCCGTCGAAGTAGTGTGACGATCGTCACATGAGCTGGCACAGGTGGTCGAGTGAAAGGGGGGAGCGACCATGAGTCGCAAGCGGTCGAGGCTTCATGCAATTGCCGTGGGGGTCATTCTCGCAGCGGCGCTCGGTTTCTCACCCCTGGCTCCGGGGCTCGGCCTCCTCACTCCGGCGCTGGCCGGGGAGCGGCTGTCGGCTACAGGTGAGGCCGGGACGGCGTCGAGGGCCTCAGGGGCAGCGTCCAATCAGACGTCCTCCCGCCTTCCCGAGGTCGGTCCTTCTGGTCTTCCCGACGGGGTGCCACCGGCTGCGCTGCGGCCTGAGCCGTCCCTTCCCGTTCCTCGCGGCTGGCCGTTTCCCGAAGCTTTCCCTCGGACATCGGGTACCGGTCGTCTGGAGGGTGGTGCGGTCTTCTGGAGCGACTTCATCTACGACGACCACGGCGCGAAGGGATTGATGGTTGGGAGTCCCGTGACCTTCTTGGCCGTCCCGGAGGGAACCTACGAGTATCCCGACGGGCCGGCCCGGATGAACGGCGCGGACATCTTTCGCGCGGGTGTGGGTCTCGACCGAGAGGCGAGCTACTGGCGCGTGGACTGGAACACCCTGGTGGATCCGGCAATCCCGATCGCGGTATGGGGACTGGACACCGACGAGTCCACCGCCACCGGTGTGGCCGATTGGCCGGCCGGAGCCGGCGTGGGCTCGCCCGGTCTGGACGCGGCCATGATCGTCTCGAGCAAGGGTGCGTGGCTGGTCGACCTTGCTTCTGGTCGACGTACGGAAGTGACAGGCGCCGGGGGCTCGCTCACTGTGGACCGGGCGGCTCGCTCGTTCGTGGTGCGTGTCCCGCACACCCTGCTGCGGCCGCGAGGCACATGGAGGATCCGCCTGGTTGCGGGGATGGCGAACGCGACCGGTGACGGTTTGGCGGCCGTCGGCACTGATATGGGGGCCCTGCCCGGTCAGCCTGCCGTATTCAACGCCACCTTCCGCTCCTACCGCCAGGAGCCGCAGAGGGTGTCGGCCGCCTCTGGGCCGGATCTGTTGAGCTCAGGCGCTGCCGCTAGCGCCGCCAACCTCGGGAATCTCGGCAACCTATGGATGGAGGACGCCCAGGCGCTGGCACTGGCCGGCAACGACGTGAGCCCGTTCTTCCTGGACGTCCGCTGGGACGAGCTGGCAGCCCGTC
>JBBAAN010000215.1:0-3119 GCA_041658225.1 Actinomycetota bacterium | reverse complement strand
ACGATGGCGGTGCCCGACGTCCTGGGTCTTGGTCGGTCGGAGGCGCAGGCGGCGATCCAGCAAGCCGGGTTGACGGGCCGCGTGATGACCGAATCCGAATCATCGGACTGCGCCACGCTGCAGGCCAATGCGGGCAAGGTCTGGAGCCAGTCCCCGCCCGCCGGCACTCAAGTCAAACCTGGAACCACGGTCACCATCAAGGTCGATCCCGACCCGGCTCCCTGCGCGCCCCAGTAACCACGTCGGCGCTAGTGTAGTGCGTCCGAATTCGCCGTACACACCGAGGGCGCGGGGGCGCTCGAATGTGCGCGTGTTTGCGGGGAAGAGCACTCAGTGCCTCTCGTTCTCATCTACACCGCGGCCCCGACACGTAGGGGCAGTCCCGGACCGCGAATCGCCAGGGCGTCTCGATCCCGGCGGACAGCCCCACCCGGGGAGTGCGAACCACGTCTTTGGGGGACACCGGCCTGCCGTGCAACAGCGACGCGGGCCCATCGAGCAGGCTCGTCCCGTTGATCGTCCCGTCCAGCCCTAACGCTTGTGCCAGGCGGGCGGGTCCGCGGCACCAGTCCCGGCGGACCACCCCCGCTCGGCGCTGCGCCATCGCTTCCTGACCCACCAGCGGCTCCCCCGCCCTGACAAGCACGGCCGAGGCCTCGCCGTCAGTCCCGGTGACCACGTTCACGCACCAATGCATGCCATAGGTGAAATAGACGTAGAGGTGCCCGGGGGGACCGAACATCACCGCATTGCGTGGAGTCCGGCCCCTGTGGGCATGGCTTCCAGGATCGTGCTCCCCCCAGTACGCTTCGACTTCGACCAGGCGTACCGCCGTGACCTCATCGCCTATCCGGCTCACCATCAGCCGCCCGAGCAACTCCGACGCCACCGTCACCGGATCGCGAGCATAGAAGGATCTTGCCAGTGGCCGTGCCTCCCGCTCGCTCAGGCCCGCAGCCTTCAGCCGGCGCGCCACCGCTTCGGGCAGGACTGCGCGCCGCGGCGAATCCGCCGCGCTCACCGGTTGCCGCGGCCCTTCGCGGCGAAAGCCTTGACGTCCTCGAGCGGCTGTGCGTTGACAACCAGCTCCCTGCCAACCCAGCCCCGTTGGGCGGTGGCAACCCCGAAGCGCATGTTCGCCAGGTGCGCGGGGGCGTGAGCGTCCGTCGAGATCGCTATGCGCACTCCGAACTGTCGCGCCAAACGCAGGTGATCATCGCGCAGGTCCAGCCTGTCGGGATATGAATTGACCTCCATGGCGGTTCCGCATCGACCTGCCGCCCTCAGGATTTCCTCGAGATCGACCTCATAGGCCGGACGGCGCCCGATCACCCGGCCCGTCGGGTGCCCGATCACGTTCACCGCCGGATGCTCGATCGCCCGGATGATGCGCGCGGTCATGCGCTCCCTCGACTGATTCATCTGCCCATGCACGCTGGCAACCAGGAAATCGAAGCCCTCCAGGAACTCGGCATCGTAGTCGAGCTCACCGTCGGGTCCGATGTTCAGCTCCGCTCCGTGCAACACCTTGAAGTCACTCATGCGGGAGTTCATCGCGACGATCTCACGGCGTTGCGCAAGCATCCCCTCGCGCGACACTCCGTTCATGCGCAGATTCTCGGCATGGTCGGTGATCGCGATGTAGCCAAGGCCCCGGGCCCTGGCAACGGCCACCATGTCCCCCAGGCTCGCGATGCCGTCGGAGCGATCCGTGTGGACGTGGAGATCCCCGAGCATGTCGTCATCGTCGATCACCTCGGGCAGAATCCCGCCCAGAGCCGCCTCCACTTCGCCGGTGTCCTCGCGCAAGGCCGGCGGTATCCAGGCCATGCCCAACCGGGCGTAGACCTCGGCCTCCGTCCCCGCCGCCAGCCGTCTTCCCGTCTGTGTCTCGAACAGCCCGTACTCGGACAGCTTCAGCCCTCGTTTGACCGCGAGCTCACGCACCTTGACGTTGTGCTCCTTGGAACCCGTGAAGTACTGAAGAGCCGCTCCGTAGACCCCCGGTTCCACCACCCTCAGATCGACCTGGAGCCCCTTGACCGTGACGATCGAGGTCTTCGTCTCCCCGTGGGCCAGAACGTCGGCCACGATATCCAGATTCACGAACGCGTCCATCACTTCCGCCGGCGCCGGGGACGCCACCAGCAGGTCGATGTCCCCCACGGTCTCGCACATGCGCCGGAGTGAGCCCGCCAGGGCCATGTCCGCCACTGCGGGATGACCGGCGAGGCGAGCCATGACCTCCTCCGCCATCGACAGCGCCACACCCAGTGGGGTTCTCCGGTCAAGTTGCTGCATCCGCTGGATGCCCTTGCGCAGGTTCTCTTCGGTCTTGGCGCCCAGCCCTTTCAGGGAGCTAACCCGGTGAGACGCGATCGCGTCGAGCAGCTCCGCCAGCGAGCAAACTCCCAGCTCTCGATGAAGAACCGTCGCGGTCTTCGGCCCCAAGCCCGGGACGCGCAGCATCTCGCGCACCCCATCGGGCACCTGCGAGCGCAAGTCCTCGAGATCGGCCATGCGGCCACTGCTCACGAACTCCCGGACTTTGGCCGCGATGGCCTTGCCCACGCCGGGAATCTCCGTCAGAGAGCGCTCATCCATTTCGGCCACGTCGACGAGATGTCCGCCGATCGCCCGGGAGGCGTGCTGATAGGCGCGAACGCGGAAAACGTCCGCCCCCTGCAGTTCCAGGAGCTCGGCCATCTCGTCGAACAGCCGAGCGAGCTCCTCGTTGATGAAAGCCATGCCAGGATCCTACTGCCGGCTCGAGCTCGATCGCTCTCTCGCCCCCGCCTTCGGGCCCTATCAGTCCGTGCCGAGTGATCTCTCGGGAGGATGGGGAGTCTAAGGCCAGCGGGGAACGCGTGGCCGGAGGAGGGCCACCTGAACCACCCGGGCCGTTCCGGTGGCCAGCGCTCCCCAGCCCACGAGCAAAGCAAGCGCAAGGGCGGTGCCCCCCACCACATTGAGCAACTGCGGGAGATTCAACGCCAGGAAGCTGCCCAAGGCCCCTCCCGCCCCAAGCCAGATGGCGTCCACTCCCTCCCCCACGAGAGCGGCAGTCAAGCTGGAGCCCAGCGCCGGGGAAATCAGCGCGAAGATGCCGATCGCGAGTT
>JBBAAN010000214.1:0-3126 GCA_041658225.1 Actinomycetota bacterium | reverse complement strand
CTGCTTTTTGGCTGCTTCAGTTCAGAAATTTATGCTAGGAGCAGTATTTTATGCGCGACTGGACTCTCGGCCCCGGTGACCCGCTCGCCCTTTCCCTGGCGGCAGATTTTCGCTTGTGTACCCCCGACTACGTCAACGACCACATCTGGGAACTCGAAACCGGCGGCGGCGACCCGCCTGCTCTGTCCCTGCGCACCACCTACGGGTTGCGTGCCCGCATGATGCGTCTCTTTCCGCGCTTCACCCTCGGCGGCCAGACTGTCTCCGACCCGGCCACTTTTCCGCTCCCGCCGCGCCTGCGCCGTTTCTTCCCCAATTTCCTCATGCTCGATTTTTCCCCCATCCCCTGCATTGACGTGGTGGCCGAATATTGGGCTCCCGATTCGCACACCGTCGCCGGGCGTTTCACCGTCACCAACCGCAGCGGCGAACCTGCCAGCCTCCTGCTCGAACTGTGCGGACAACTCGTCCCGCTGGAGGGACAAAGTCTCGCCCCGCTCTCCATGCAATCGGTAAACATCCTGGCCGGGCGCAGCGCGGACCTCGCGCCGGTCATCTTCCTCACCGGCGGACCCCAGCCCGGGCCGGGAACATACCCGTCCCTGACCCTCGACCTGGCCCTGGCTGCCGGAGGCACATGCACACGGACCTGGGCGCAGGCCGCCCTTGCTACGCCAAAAGAATCCTTCGAACTGGCCCGCCGCACTGCGGCCCGTCCCTGGGAGGCCGAACGGGCAAAGATCGAAATGGTCAACGCCGCCCAGACCATCGAGGTCCGCACCGGCGACCCGGACTGGGACGCGGCCTTCGCCCTCAGCCAGAAGACCGCCTTCGGCCTGTTCTTCGGCCCCAGCCAGCACCTTCCCAATCCATCCTTCGTGCTCACCCGCCAGCCGGACCAGGGTTATTCTCCGCGCGGCGATGGCAGCGATTACCCCCACCTGTGGAACGGACAGCCACCATTGGAAGCCTGCACCCTCGCCAGCCTGCTGCC
This sequence comes from Actinomycetota bacterium, assembly GCA_041658225.1. Taxonomy (GTDB): domain Bacteria; phylum Actinomycetota; class CALGFH01; order JBBAAN01; family JBBAAN01; genus JBBAAN01. Next base: position 2,132 of record JBBAAN010000214.1, on the reverse strand, counting down.
CGGCGCGCCGGAACTGGCTGCCGGTCTGGTGCGTAACTTCCTCGCCGCCCAGTCCGAGGATGGTGCAGTGGACTGGAAGCCCGGCCTGGCTGGTCAACGCGGGCGCTGGCTGGCCGCCCCGCTCCTGGCAAGCCTCGCCTGGCAAACCTTCCAGCATACGCGTGACCTGGATTTCCTGCGGGAAGTCCAGCCCGGGCTGGAAGCCTTTACCCGCTGCTGGTTCGACGGGTCTCGCGACCGTGACGGCGACGGCTTCCCCGAATGGGATCATCCCCTGCAGAGCGGTCTTGAAGACAACCCGGCCTTCAGCATCTGGCAGGCAGGCGGGCAGGGAGCCGAAATCTCCACCTCCGAAAGCCCGGCCCTGGCGGCCCTGCTGTGCCGGGAAGCCCATGCGCAGGCGCACATCGCCGAAGCGCTCAACCAGCCCGAAAACCGCGCACAGTGGGAAATGGAGTCCGGACGTTTGCGCGCCCTGACCGAAGAATGCTGGGACGCCGTCGCCGTGCTCTACCATCTGCGCGACCGTGACACCCACCGCAGCCCGGCGGGGAAATCACTTGGCACTCAGCGCGGCGCGGGGACGCTCGCCCTCGGCAGGTCATTCCGGCAGCCCGTCCGCCTGCTCGTCCGGCTTGAACTGAGGGGAGAAGCCGCCCGCCGGCCGGAAGTCAGCCTGCGCGGGCAAAACGGCGAGGCGCCCCAGACCGAACGCCTAGAACGCAAGGACTTCCAGTGGGGCGCGGGGCTGGCCGTCGCCACCACTCGAATGGTCTACACCCGCGTGGCCGAAATCGAAGTGGCCGGGCTGGAAAAACGCGACCAGGTTTCGGTTTCCGTGATGGACTTCTCCGCCGAAGATGTGACTCTCTTCCTGCCGCTGTGGGCCGGGATCCCCAACTCGCGCCGCGCCCTGAACATCGTCAACCGGACCCTGCTGGCCACCGACCGGTTCGGGGGACCGTTCGGCATCCCGGTTTGCGAAGTAGTCCCGGTTCCAGCACGGGGCGCGGCCTCCCCCAACGTGGTAGTCCCGGTTCCAGCACGGGACCCGGAATCCGCCCCCGTTTGCCAGGCCGTCCACCTGCCCTGGAACGCGCTCATCGGCGAGGGGCTGCTGGGCTACGGTCTGCGGGCGGAAGCGGCCCAGTTGACAGCGCGGCTGATGTCGGCGGTCATCCAAAATCTCAAGCAGCAGCACGCCTTTGCGCGTACCTACCACGCCGAAAGCGGGGCAGGCATCGGGGAACGGAATCCGGTTCAGGGGCTCGCGCCGCTCGGTTTGTTCCTGGGCACGCTCGGGGTCCGGATCGAATCGCCGCAGCGGGTCGTCTTGAGCGGAAAGAATCCTTTTCCCTGGTCAATTACGGTAAAATATAGGGGTCTGACCATTACCCGCCACTCAGACCAGACGCTGGTCGTCTTCCCCAACGGACAGACGGTCACGCTGGACGATCCGACCGATGCGATGGTCTCCGTAGTCCCGGTTCCAGCACGGGGCACCGAATAGGAGTCTCATATGGAAAATTTCCCCATTCGTTTTTTGATGACAGCCATCGTCCAGGAACAGGACGTAGACCTGGCGACGCGCGCTCTGGGTGTGCTGGGCGTGCCCGTCTTTCACCTTGCCAGCACCGGCGGCTTCCTGGGACGGCGCAACGCCACGTTGTTGGTGGGCCTGCCGGAGGGCAAGGAGGACGAAGTGCGGGTGGCGCTGCAAAAGTCCTGCCGCCAGCGGGTGGAATACCTGGCCATCCCGCTGGAAGGCTCGCCACTGCCGCTGCCGACCCCCGTGCCGGTGACGGTGGGCGGAGCAACGGTTTTTACTATTCCGGTGGAACGGTTCGAGGAATTCTAGGGCTTCGCCGGAGGCTTAGCCTCCCGGTAGAGCAGAGGAGTGTGTGCCATGAAAATGATTATTGCCATCCTCCGGGATGTGGACTCTGACCCCGTTACCCAGGCGCTGACAGCCGGAAAATTCCGCGTCACGCGCATCGCTTCGACCGGCGGTCTGTTGCGGCGCGGTGTGACCACCCTGCTGGTGGGCGTGGACGACGGGAAAGTGGAGGCTGCCATCCAGGTCTTGAAGGAGAATTGCAGCCCCGCCGCCGAGGGCGAGAAACGCGCTACGG
>JBBAAN010000213.1:0-3128 GCA_041658225.1 Actinomycetota bacterium | reverse complement strand
ATTCGCTCGGGGTTGGAGACCGTGAGGTCCTCACTCGCGTCGCTGGCCGACGTCGCCGACCAAGCGACCACCTTGTCGTTGCGCGCCTTCAACACCTTGAGCGCGGACTCGATGTGCATGGTGGATACCGCTTGCCAGTCGGCGCTTTCCGATATCGGGACGTGCTATGGGTTGATGTCGGGCAGGGACCCTCGAACCGGCGAGCAGGCGGCCGAGGCGAAAGCCAAGGGCTACAAGGGAATGGGCAGCTCCTTGCGCGAGATTCTGGCCGGCGTGGGCAAGAGCCAGGGAGGTCTCGATCAGGTCTCGACCGGCCTCGACCGGTTGGCGACCGGCGCCGGCAAGCTTGCCGACGGGCTCGAGGCCGCATCGCCCGCGGTCAAAGAGCTGCGCTCCGGCGTCGGGCGGATGCTCGGCGGGCTGGAGCAGATCATTCCCGGCCTCGACCAGCTTCGGGACGGGCTGGCCTCCGGAGCGGTCAAGATCCGGGCCTCAGGCATCGTCAGCGCCCCGACGGCCGGTCAGGACTTCTCACTCACCCCCGCGCTGGTCAACGCCGTGCCCAAGCTCAAGGAGCAGCTCGGCTACTTCGTGGGTGAGGACGGGCGGTGGACCAGGATGTACGTGTCGCTGGCCGAGGATGCTTACAGCACCCGGTCTCTTGACGCGATCGGTGAGATTCGCTCGCTGGCCAAGCTCTCGCTTGCTCGCACGCCGCTGGCCGGCTCGGAGGTGCTCGTCACCGGGACCAGTGCCTACTTCGACGACATCCGCAGGGTCTCGGGCGAGGACACCAAGCTCATTGTCGCGGTCGTGATCATCGGCGTATTCATCGTGCTCGCGCTGCTGTTGCGCAGTCTCGTGGCGCCGGCGTATCTGGTGGCGACCGTGCTGCTGTCGCTGATGTCCACGCTGGGCCTGACCACGTTGGTGTTTCAGGGACTGCTGCACCGATCGGGGATCTCCTGGTTCATCCCGACGTTCCTGTTCGTGATCCTGGTGGCGCTCGGGGCGGACTACAACATCTTCCTGATGTCGCGCATCCGCGAAGAAGCGGGGCGCAGCGTCACTTCGGTCGCTGTGGGTGAAGGACTGCGCTTCACGGGCCACGTCATCACCTCGGCCGGCCTCATCCTGGCCGGCACCTTCGCGGCCCTGATGGCGGCCTCGCTGAAGAGCTTGGCGGAGATGGGATTCGCCGTCACCGTCGGCGTGCTGCTGGACACCTTCATCGTGCGCAGCCTGCTGGTGCCCTCGCTGGCGGTGCTGTTGGGACGGCACAACTGGTGGCCGAGCAGTCGTAGTCGATCCGCTTGAGAGCGGGGGAACCTCCTGCGGGGGAGCTCGCGGGAGCGGCGTTGTCACCGATGGAGGGGAGCTTGGACGTGTGGACCGCGAAGCCTACGGGTCTTGGCCCGGTCAAGGTCGGGTTTGGCCTCGTGCTGGGGGCAGTGGCCGTCGGTTGCCTCTTGGCCGGTCCCGGGTACCTGGCGTTGCTGTTGGGGGCCCTGCTGTCGGTTGCGGCCGTGGAGTTGGTGCGCGCTCTGGCTCCCAAAGGCGCCACGCGGACCTGGCCGGTGGTGATTGCCGCGGTCCTGGCCTTCCAGGCGCTCGCCTACCGCAGGGGCGAAGCCGCGTTCGAGTGGTGCCCGCTCGTGCTGGCGGCAAGCTTCGTGGCGGTTGTGGCGCGGATCCTGGCCGACCGCGAACGCGGCGAGGTGGTGCGCACGCTGGCCGCGAGCTTGTGGGCGGTGACCTATGTCGGGTTTCTGGGTTCCTTCGTCCTCGTGGTCCGCGGGATGCCACATGGATTCCGGCTGACGCTGGCGCTGGGGCTCATGGCGGTCCTCAACGACACCGGCGCGTTCGTCGTGGGCAGCCTTTTCGGCAAGCGAGCGCTTGCTCCGAGTCTGTCTCCCTCCAAGACGCGCGAGGGGGCATTGGGTGGGCTGGCCGTCACGCTCCTGGTGGGCGTCGTCGCCGCTGTGTGGATGGATCCGCCGTTCGGTTGGGCCATGGCGATGGCGCTGGCAGTTGCGGTGAGCGTTGCCGGTATGGCGGGAGATCTGGCCGAGACCATGATCAAGCGCGACCTGGGGCGTGAAGATTTCGGCCGGTTGCTGCCGGGCCACGGAGGAGCCCTGGACCGGATGGGCAGTTTGCTGTTCGCGGCCCCGACGTTCTTCCTGCTGGCTCGGCTGTTCCTGCGATGAATCGAGTGAGTGCGCGCGGGCCGGGTGTCTCTTATGGGCACCAGCGGCAGGTATAGACAGGCTCAGTGCCCACCGGCGCAAATACGCTCACATTCAAGCGCCCCCGCATCCCCGATGGCTGCGTTGCTCGTCGCTTGCGTACTATCCAGTACGCGGCGCTCCTCGCGGCCTTGCTCTCGGGGCGCGGTGACGCTCTCGGTCGTGACCGTACCTACACCGGTGGGCACTTAGGAGGACGGGATGCGGAAGCTCTTGATCTTGGTGATGGCCATAGGAGCCCTGGCCGGTGTCGGCGACCGGGTGGCGGTCGTTGCGGCCGAACGCCAGATCGCCCTGGCGGCTCAGGAGAAGTTCGAGCTGGACGATCCGCCCAAGGTGAACGTGCGGGGATTCCCGTTCCTCACCCAGGCGCTGGACGGCCGATTCGACCAGATCGACCTCGAGGCCCGGACGGCGCAGTTCGAGGGACTGACCCTCGAGAGGTTCTTCGTGAGCCTTTACGTCGTGACCGTCGATCCCAAAGGCCTGGCGATGGTGAAGAAGGTCGATCGCGTCAAGGTGGACCTTGGTCGGGTTCGCGTGGAGGTTTCCGAAGGTCCGTTCAACGACTATCTCTCCAAGTCCCACACGGGCATCGAGGTCAGATTCGTGGAGAACGGCTTCGAGGCTTCTTCCACGGTCGAGGTGGCCGGAACGAAGATCCCGCTCGAGATTCGAGGCACCGTGACCCTGGTGGGGGATGCCCTCAGTTTCAAGGCGACCGAGATTCGGTCGGGCGGCAAGGACGCGCCGGGTGCGATCCAGGAGCAGGCGCTGCGCCGTTTCACCTTCACCCAGCGGATGCCGCGGCTTCCGGCCAACATCACCTTGACCGGTCTGGAGATCTCTCAGGGCAGCCTGGCGGTTCTGGGCGAG
>JBBAAN010000212.1:0-3175 GCA_041658225.1 Actinomycetota bacterium | reverse complement strand
GAATGCGGTGTTCTGGAGGATCCGTGGGTCGAGCCTCCGGAGGACGTTTACGTCTACACCTCCGACCCTCTCAATGCCCCCGACCGGCCGGAAGAGATCATCATCGGCTTCGAGGCGGGGGCCCCGGTCAGTGTCGATGGGAAGAGGGGGTCACTCGTTGCGTTGATCGGCGACCTCAATCGCCGCGTCGGCGCGCACGGGGTGGGCCGGATCGACATGATCGAGAACCGCCTGGTCGGCATCAAGAGCCGCGAGATATACGAGTGCCCTGCCGCCATGGCGTTGATTACGGCGCACAGGGATCTGGAGGATCTGACACTGGATCGGGATCTGGCTCATCAGAAGGCGCGCCTGGAGATCCTCTACACCGAACTGGTCTACAACGGCCTGTGGTTCTCTCCGTTGAAGCAGGCACTGGATGCGTTCATCGAATCCGGCCAAGCGGTCGTCAGCGGGGAGGTTCGCCTGAAGCTTCACAAGGGGCGCATGTGGGTGGTCGGCCGGCGCAGCCCCAACGCTCTGTACTCCCACGACCTGGCGACCTACGATGCCGCCGACGCGTTCCACCACGAGGATGCGCGCGGGTTCGTCAACCTGTGGGGTTTGCCCGTCAAGACCTGGGCCAAGGTGCAGGGCACGGGCGGAGGAGGGAAGTGAGATTGGATCCCGGCTCGACGACGGCGGGAGCCGGCGCTTCGATGGGGCATCGTATGTGGGGCGGGCGTTTCGACGGCACGCCCGCCCAGGCCCTGTGGAAGCTGTCGGTCTCGTTGCCGTTCGACCGGCGTCTCTACCACGAGGATGTCGCGGTATCGATCGCGCATGCCGACATGCTGGCGGCGCAGGGCATTCTTGCGCCGGAGGAGGCGCATGCGATCTGCGGCGCGCTGCGGAAAATCGAGGAGGAGATCGACCTGGGCAGCTTCACCTTCGCCGAGACCGACGAGGATATCCACACCGCGATCGAGCGCTCGCTGGTCGAGCGGCTCGGGCCCGTGGGAGGCAAGCTGCGGGCCGGCCGCTCGCGCAACGACCAGGTGGTCACCGACCTTCGTCTTCACCTGAAGCGAGGTATTCGAGAGCTTGGTCTGGGCGTTTGCGATGTGCAGGAGGCGCTGCTGGCCAAGGCCGAAACCGCGGGGGCAGCCGTCTTCCCCGGCATGACCCATTTTCAGCCGGCCCAGCCGGTCCTCGTCGCGCATCATTTGCTCGCCTATGTGGCGATGCTGGAGCGAGACGCCGGCCGGCTGGCGGATTGTGCGGCGCGCATGGATGTGTCGGGCTTGGGGGCAGGGGCGCTGGCGGGCAGTGGACTGCCTCTCGACCCGGAGGCGAGTGCCCGGGCGCTGGGCTTTGCCGGAACATTCTCCAACTCCATCGATGCGGTGGCGGATCGCGACTTCGCGGTGGAGTTCCTTGCCGCGGGCGCGATCCTGGCGATGCACCTATCGCGTCTCGCCGAGGAACTCGTGATCTGGTCGAACCCCTTGGTGGGCTTTGTGGAGATGGATGACGCCTACTCGACCGGTTCCTCGATAATGCCGCAGAAGAAGAACCCCGACGCTGCCGAGCTGGTGCGCGGCAAGGCCGGAAGGGTGATCGGTGATCTCGTGGCGCTTCTCGTGGTTCTGAAGGGTCTGCCCCTTGCCTATGATCGCGACCTTCAGGAGGACAAGGAGCCCGTGTTCGACGCGCTGGACACTTTGACGGCTTGCCTGGCGGCGATGGCCGGGACGGTGGCGGGTTTGCGTCTGGACGTCTCGCGCATGGAGGCCGCCGCGGGGATAGGCTTCTCGGTGGCAACCGATCTCGCCGAGATGCTGGTGGCGCGCGGGGTGGCGTTCGCGGATGCTCACCGTCAGGTGGGTGGTCTTGTCAAGCGCTGTGTCGAGCGCGGTATCGATCTGTCGGAGCTGGAGGCCGAAGATGTGCAGGCTCTGGCGCCGAAGTTGAGTAGGGAGGACCTCGTTCGACTCACGCCCCAGGGCGCGGTCCGTGTGCGGCGCACGCCCGGCGGGACGGCCCCCGAGCGGGTCGGCGAGCAGCACGCGTCGGCGAGGCAGGCGGTCGAGCGGAGGCGGCGCGGGCTGGAGGGGCGATGCTGAGCGTGCTTCGAGGACGGGTGAGCAACCCGTTCCTGGCCGGGCTGATGTCCCTGGCCCTGTCGTGGGGCGTGGTGGCGCTGCTGCTATCCGCGCCGTTGCGCTACGTCCGCGATTCCAGCGGAGCGGGGGTGGAACTCGCGATCGGCATCTTCGCGCTGATCTCCCCGGCGCTGGGCTCCAGCTTGACTGCCGCTCTCCTGGGGGAGGGAGTGGACGCCATCTGGCTTGGGGCGGGAGGGGCCTTGGGCAGCTTCCTGGCGTTGAATCTCCCGCAGTTGCTCAATGTGGTGGGGGGCACCGCCCTTGCGCTTGCTTTGATCGTGGGCTGGGCAGCGCTGGCCAGCGGAACGGCCCGGGTGGTTCAGGTGGCCATCCGCCGGCCACGCGTTCCCCTCGGGCCTGACGCCCCCCATCCTCCGGAGAGATCACTCGGCACGGACTGATAGCGCAACAGGGCCCTAAGTGCCCACCGGCGCAAATACGCTCACATTCGAGCGCCCCCGCATCCCCGATGGCGGCGTTGCTCGTCGCTTGCGTACCATCAAGGTACGCGGCGCTCCTCGCGGCCTTGCCCTTGGGGCGCGGTGACGCTCTCGGTCGTGACCGTACCTACGCCGGCGGGCACTAAGGCGGTGGGGAGAGAGCGATCGAGCTCGAGCCGGCAGTAGGATCCTGGCATGGCTTTCACCAACGAGGAGCTCGCTCGGCTGTTCGACGAGATGGCCGAGCTCCTGGAGCTGCAGGGGGCGGACGTTTTCCGCGTTCGCGCCTATCAGCGCGCCTCCCGGGCGATCGGCGGACATCTCGTCGACGTGGCCGAAATGGATGAGCACTCTCTGACGGAGATTCCCGGCGTGGGCAAGGCCATCGCGGCCAAAGTCCGGGAGTTCGTGAGCAGTGGCCGCATGGCCGATCTCGAGGACTTGCGCTCGCAGGTGCCCGATGGGGTGCGCGAGATGCTGCGCATCCCGGGCTTGGGGCCGAAGACCGCCACGGTTCTTCATCGAGAGCTGGGAGTTTGCTCGCTGGCGGAGCTGCTCGACGCGATCGCGTCTCACCGGGTTAGCTCC
>JBBAAN010000211.1:0-3177 GCA_041658225.1 Actinomycetota bacterium | reverse complement strand
TGCGGCTGGGGCAACACCCGCTGGGCACCGTCCTTGTACCCGTAGTGGCCCGGCCGCCCGGCGGCGAGGCCTTCCAGCGCCAGTACCAGCGCGATCTCACCCGACGATTCCCCAAGGCTGTCCACTGTCGCGCACTTGGCCGCGAGATCTCCGTCATGGCGGACACTCACCACATACGGCGTCACGGACCCCGCACTCTCGGCTGCCGCCACACGCGCGCCCTGACCTACCAGTGACCGAACCAGCAGCACGAGTGTCTCGGACGCCGTAACCCCGATCTCGGCCTTCTCGCTTCCCCCCATCACCAGGAACAGGCTTCCGGCCGGAGCCAGCACCGACGCGGACCCGGACGGCGCCCGCTCGTCGAGTTTCGCGAAGCCCGCACGCACCAAGTTGGCCAGGAACCCGCTCCCTCCCCCCGGGGCCACCCCGCCGGCTTCTGCCGCCTTGACCCTCTCGGGTGCAAGCTCCTGCGCCAGGCGCTCCGCCATCCGAGTCCGGAGTTCCTCGGCATCCCGGCCGCTCGACCCGACGAGCTCGCCCAACATCTCCGCATCCGCCGTGGCCGAAAGACTCAGTCGTGCCGATTGAAAGCTCACCACACCACCCACCGTAGCCCCTGCCATCGCCAGGGCCAGAGACGCGCGTTCCCACTCCTCCGAGCCCACTCCATTGGTCGTGATCAGGACCACCGTGCTTCCCTTCAGGCGCCCCGAAACCAGATACGGCAGGGCCTCGTCCGCGAACCTCCCCAGATCGCCGACAGTATCCTCGAGCTGATCCCGTTCGGCCCGCACCCGGTCGCGCTCAGCGAGGTACTGGCCCTGCCTGGCTCTCAGCCCATCGACGAGGGTCTGGTCGATGACCGTCGTCCCCATGAGGACCCCGACCCCGAGAGCCAGAAACACGGCCACGAGGGAAACGATGTGGTAACGGAGATCGATCATGGCTCCTCCCCGGGCGTGGCGACAACGCTCACGCCCCACGACTGTCGAGGCCAAGGTCACCACAGGACGGGCTCGGCGCGCAACCGCACCGGCACCACACTCAGGAAAGCAGGCGGCCCACCGCGTAGAACAAGTCGCGAATCGACGTGAAGACCTGCTCCCAGAAGAGCTTCAGCCCCTCGGAGGCAGAGGACACGATGGCCATAGCCAACAGTGCCGCCGCCACCAGCGCCAGCAGTTCCCGTGTCCGAACCCGCGTGCGATACAAACGGTTCACGCCCTTGGCATCCACCAGAATCGTCCCGACCTTCAACCGAACGAGAAACGAGGACGCCATACCCGGCCGGCCCTTGTCGAGGAACTCCACCAGGTTTGCATGGCAACCCACCGCCACGATCAGCTCCGCCCCGTGCTCGTAGGCAAGCAACAGCGCGATGTCCTCGCTCGTGGCGGATGCCGGAAAGAGCTTCGGGCTGATTCCCAACTCCTGCACTCTCGCCAACCCGGGGGCTCGTCCATCCGGATAAGCGTGCACGACGATCTCGGCACCGCAGGCCAGCGCATCGCTCGAGACCGAGTCCATATCACCCACGATCAGATCCGGTCTCGACCCTTCCTCCAGCAGCGCGTCCGCCCCTCCGTCCACCCCCACCAGAACCGGGCGGAACTCCCGGATGTAGCCCCCCAGTGTGGCCAGGTCCTCCTTGTAGTCGTAGCCCCGAACCACCACCAAGACGTGCTTGCCGCGGATGGGAGTATCCAAGCGCGGCACGCCCACCCCCTCCAGCAGCAGACCGCGCTCGCGCCTTACGTAGGTCATCGTGTTCTCGGCGAATGCCTCGATCTCCTCACCCAGCCGCCGCTTCGCGGTCGCCATGTCCGCATGAACCTCCGGCAGGCCCAGCGAAACGCCCTCGGCCACAACCTCGCCGTCTCGCATCAAGCGGTGCCCATCCACGGCGATGACATCGCCCTCGCGAATCGCATGCATCACTTCGGTGCCAACTCGGTCCAGCACCGGGATCCCCGCCTTCAGCAGCACTTCCGGACCGAGGTTCGGGTAGCGGCCAGAGATCGACGGGCTCGCGTTGACCACGGCTGCGGGGCGCCGCTCGACCAGCGCCTCCGCCGACACCCGGTCCAGATCCGTATGATCGATCACCGCGATCTCACCCCGCTGGAGTCGACCGACCAGGTGCTTGGTCTTCGGGTCGACACGCGCCCTGCCGGCCGGCAGGGCGCCGGCGCTCTTCCGCCTCCGCCGCCCAAGTAGCCTCACGCTCTACACCTCTGTCCTGGTTGCCTCGGCGGCCGCGAGAAGCTCCTCGGCGTGCCCAACCGCAAGCTCGCTCTCGGGGATCCCCGCAAGCATTCGGGAGACCTCCGCCACTCGCTCGCCCCCGCGCACTTCCGCCACGTCCGCGATCGTCCGATTCGCCTCGACTCGCTTGGCCACCACGAAATGCCGATCAGCGAACGCCGCTACCTGGGGCAGGTGGGTCACACACACGACCTGATGCACTCGCGCCAGGCACGCCAACTTCCGGCCCAGTGCCACCGCGGCCCGCCCGGCCACTCCGGCATCGGCCTCGTCGAATATCAGGGTGGCAGTCTCGTCGGCTCCGGCCAGCACGACCCTGAAGGCAAGCATCGCTCTGGAAAGCTCTCCGCCGGAGGCCACCTTGGCCAAGGGGCGGGGCGGCTCTCCCGAGTTGGCGGACAGCAGGAACTCGACCTCCTCCGCTCCAGCTTCGCCCACCACCACCGCCTGCCCTCCGATCATCGGGCCGCCGGGATCGCCGCGCCGATGAAACACCACATCCACCCTAGCCGCATCCATGGCGAGATCCCGCAGTTCCTGCCCCACCGCACGACAGAGCCTCTTTGCGGCCTTCTCTCGATGACTCGATAGCCGAACCGCCAGAGCGTTTCTCCGCGTGCGCAGCCGGGTAATCTCCCACTCGAGCTTGACCCGGCCCTCCTGCGCCCCCTCCAGGTCCGCCCGTCGACGCTCCGCCTGCTCGTGGTAGCGCATGACCTCCTCGAGATTCGCGCCGTACTTGCGCTTCAGCTCCCCCAATAACCGTCGGCGCCGGCGAACGCTCTCGAGCCGTTCCGGGTTTGCCTCCAAGGACTCCGCATGCCTTCGCAGTCCACCGGCGACGTCCTCGATCTCGTAGCCTGCCTGCTCCAACCTCCGCGCGGCCTCTCCCAGGATCGGGTCCATCTC
>JBBAAN010000210.1:0-3202 GCA_041658225.1 Actinomycetota bacterium | reverse complement strand
GGGGGAATCGGACGAGAGCGGGGTTCGCCTGAACAACTCCTCGATCGTGCTCGTTGCCCAGATGGGAGGCCTGCGCGTCCTGCTGTCCGGTGACATCGAGCAGGAATCTCAGGGGGAACTGCTGGCAAGAGTGCCCGATTCTCTTGCATCCACCGTCCTGAAGGTTCCTCATCACGGCAGCCCGCGTGTGCTGCCGGCGTTCCTGAAAACGGTGGCGCCCAAGGTCGCCGTCGTGTCGGTGGGCCCCAACAACTTCGGCCACCCCTCACCGCGCACGATGACCGGCCTCGCTACTATCGGGTCGCGAGTGTTTCGCACGGATCGCGACGGAGACGTGCTGGTGCGCGCTACCGCGAACGGCGTGGAGGCCAGGAGTTTCGGCCGTGACCGGAGAGCCGCTCGTCCCCCACGCCCGCCGGTCGCGTGTCCGAATCCCGGGCCGGTTACAATCGCCGGGTATCCGGCCGGTCGGGGGATGGAGAACCCAGGTGGCAGACGAGGCACTGCGCTCCGCCTACGTGATCGTGGGCGACGAGGAGTTCCTGGTGAGCCGGGCACTCGAGGGCATCCTGGCGCGCGCCTCTGAAGCCGGCGGTGGGGAGGAAATCTCGGTCGAGAGTCTCGATGCCGCCGACGGGCTTTCCGCCGATTTGCCCATGAGTCTGGCCACCGTGTCGCTGTTCGGCGGCCGCCGCGTGCTCGTGGTGCGAAACGCTCAGCAGATGGACGCCAAGCTCCAAGATGCGCTCGTCTCGACGCTGGCCAGCCCCCCCGAGCGCTCCACTCTGATCCTCGTGACTACCAGCGCGACACGGATGTCCAAGCTGTCCAAGGCCGTTCAGGCGGTTGGGGAAGTCGTGCGCGTCGAGCGGATGAAGCCCGCGGACCGCATGAGCTGGTTGCGCCGGGAGTTCGCCTCCCATGGGCGCACGGCCACCGACGCCGCCTGCCAGGCGCTGCTGGATACCGTGGGCGCCGACCTGCGGGAGCTGGCTCAGGCCGTCTCCCAGGTCGTGCTCTCCCACCTCGGTGCCGCCCGGGTGGACGCGCCGGACGTGGACGACCAGTTCCGCGGCGGGGGAGAGGCGGACGAGCGCACGATCTTCGCGTTCGTGGACCAAGTCTTCACCGGCAGGGCTGCGGGGGCCCTGGTGAACCTGGATCGGCTGATGGCCAGCGGAGACGACCCGCTGCGGGTGCTGGGGATGCTCGCCCGACAGGTCCGCCTGCTCCTTCGGGTTCGCGAGGCGGGCTCGGCTCCGCGTGATGCCCTGGCGGCTCAGATCGGCGTGCGGGATTTCGTGGTGGACCGGTTGCGCGCGCAGGCACGGCGCTACTCTCCGCAGGACTTGAGAGAGGCCCTGGACTTGATCGCTCAGGCCGACCTGGACTGCAAGGGGGCCGAGGACCTGCCGGCGCGGCTGGTCCTCGAGCTTCTGGTCGTGCAGTTGGCGGGCTCGCTCCAGACCACGGTCTAGTGTGGGGCGCCGAGTGCGGGATGGGGGTCACCCGTGGCAGTTCTGAGCCACCCTCCACCAGGTCGTGGCCCTAGAGGGCGTCGAGTGGGGGGTGCTAGCCGGCGGTGTTGAGCTTGCGCGCCAGGGAGGACTTGCGGTGCGCGGCGGTGTTGGCGTGGATGACGCCGCTGCTCGCGGCACGGTCCAGCTCGCGGCACGTGGTGCGCAGGGCCGCCTCGGCCGCCGTGCGGTCTCCGGAAGCCACGGCCTCGCGATACTTGCGCGCGTAGGTCTTCAGGGCTGAGCGCACGGCCACGTTGCGCTGCCGGGCGGCCTCGTTGGTGCGGATCCGCTTGATCTGCGACTTGATGTTTGCCAAAGCTTGCGACCTCCGAGTTGCCGGGAGTCCCGGAGTCCCGGGCTCAAGCCGAGGAAGGGTAGCATGTAGCAGGACGCTTTCACAAGGCGAGAACCGCCTTCGCAGCACCCGCGCGGCCCGGACGGGCCGCGCCACGACCAAAGGACCACGGTGTCGGATCTTTCGCACATACGCAACTTCTGCATAGTGGCTCACATCGACCACGGCAAGTCCACACTCGCCGACCGGCTGCTCGACCTCACCCACGCCGTCGAGTCCCGCGCGATGCGCGAGCAGTACCTGGACAAGATGGACATCGAGCGTGAGCGGGGCATCACCATCAAGGCTCAGTCCGTTCGGCTGCGCTACGAAGCCGCCGACGGCCACACCTACGTGCTGAACCTCATCGACACCCCCGGCCACGTGGACTTCTCCTACGAGGTCTCCCGCGCGCTGGCCGCCTGCGAAGGAGCCGTCCTGCTGGTGGACGCGGCCCAGGGCATCGAAGCCCAGACGCTCGCCAACCTCTACCTCGCCATCGAGTCCAACCTGACCGTCATCCCGGTGATGAACAAGATCGACCTTCCGGCGGCCCAGCCGGAGCGGGTGGCCCGCGAGATCGCCTCGGTGCTGGGGGTGGCCGAGTCGGAGATCCTCCAGGTCTCGGCCAAGACCGGCGAAGGGGTGGCCGAGGTGCTCGAGCGAGTCGTGGCCCAGGTTCCTCCGCCCAAGGGCGACGCCGAGACCACTACCCGCGCGCTGATATACGACTCTCTCTACGACCCCTACCGTGGGGTCATCAGCTACGTGCGCGTGTTCGACGGACGGCTGGCCAAGGGCATGCGGGTGAAGATGATGGCGACCGGGGGGGTGCACGAGGTCGAAGAGGTCGGCACTTTCACCCCGGAGGCCACCCCATCGGCGACGCTGTCGGCCGGAGAGGTGGGCTACGTCATCCCCGGCCTGAAAGCCGTGTCCCAGGCCAAGGTGGGCGACACGGTCACGAGCGCCGACAACCCCGCGCCCCGGCCGCTGCCCGGATACCGGGAGCCCAAACCCGTGGTCTTCGCGGGTCTGTACCCGATGGACGGCGACGACTACCCCGGGCTTCGCGACGCGCTGGAGAAGCTGCGCCTGAACGACGCGTCTTTCACCTTCGAGCCGGAGACCAGCCATGCTCTCGGGTTCGGCTTTCGCTGCGGCTTCCTCGGGCTGCTCCACTTGGAGATTGCCCGGGAGCGGCTGGAGCGGGAGTTCGGGTTGGACCTGCTCGCCACCACGCCCAACGTCGCCTACCGGGTGCGCACCACCACCGGCGGCGAAGTCTGGGTGCGAAACCCCTCCGAGATGCCCAACCCTGCTCAGATCGAAGCGATCGAGGAACCCT
>JBBAAN010000209.1:0-3207 GCA_041658225.1 Actinomycetota bacterium | reverse complement strand
CCTGGCCATACACGCCACCTTCGAGCGGCCGATCACCCCGGAGCACGCCCGTCGCTTGTTGGAGAACGCACCCGGCGTGGAACTCGTGGACGATCCCGAGCGCTTCGCCTACCCGACGCCTCTTCAGGCCGCGGGCCAGGATCCCTGCTACGTGGGGCGTATCCGCCAGGACCTTGATGACCCGAAGGCTCTGAATCTCTTCGTGGCCGCTGACAACCTCCGCAAGGGGGCCGCACTCAACGCGATCCAGGTGGCCGAGCTTCTGGCTTAGCGCAGTGCGCCGGAAGCCCCCCCACATTCGGACGCACCACACCAGAACCAGGCCGTCCCCTCGGAGCGCGCCGGTCCGGGTGCGATAATTCCGGCACCGCGCGGTGGAAGCGGCATTCGGACGGACGGGCGTATGAACGAGGTTCGCATGCGCAACGGCTGGGACGCCTTCTGGGCACGGCCCCCCCTTGCGGCGCAGCCGGTGACTCCAGCCGCGGAGATCGCACCCGCGGCGGTATCCGCGCCCCAACGCCCGGCGGACGGGGTGGCAAAGGGCTGGGATGCCTTCTGGCTGAACCCTCCAAGCATCCTTACCGAAGTTGCGCCGCTTGCTCCTCCCCCTCCACCCGCCCTTGCGGCGGAGACGGTCCCCGGCACCCTCCTCGAAACCGCCCCTGAGACGGCCACTGAGACCGTCCCCGAAGCCGAGCCGCCATCCGGCACTGCCCCTGCACGGCCAACTCCGGCGCCCACCGGCCGGCCGGCGGCAGCGCCGAGCGCCAAACCCAAGCCTGCGAAAAGAGTCGCCTCGCCCCGCAAGCCCTCAACCCCGAAGCGCGCCCTGCGCCAGCGGCGCATCATCACCCTGACCGCTCTCGGCCTGATGGTGGCCGGAGCGATTGTGGCCCTGGCTGTGGCAACCCCACGCCAGTCTCATCGCGACTCCGGCACGGCCGGACTACGGGTCTTCGACAGCCCACGATACCCGTACCGGATCGGATACCCGCGTTCGTGGGAAGCGAGTTCCCTGCCCTACTCCAACGTCACCGCCGATCTCTTCCGCGCACCGACGTCCGGCGGGTACGCCGCCAACCTCAACGTCATCGCCGAGAGTGTCACTGCCGAGACGACGACCGAAAGCTACCTGGAGGCAAACCGTCGCCAGTTGGCCACGCGTTCGATCCATATGGTCGGTGAGCAAGCGGTCAACCTCGGCGGTCAGATCTGCCGGCAGGTGGAGACCGTCGGGGGCGTCACCGCCGACAAGCGCCAGATCCAGGTCTACTGCGTCCAGGGGGGGCGGGGCTGGGTCTTCACGTTCACCACCACGCGAGCCTCGTTCGCTCAGGATGAAACCACTTTGAGCGCGATGCTCGAGTCGGTGAACTGGCGCTAATCGCCCCTCCGCGCCGCGGACGCCCCCGTGTTGGATCCTCGCCGGAATTGTCGAACGGTGAGCACCATCAGCCGACCGACCACTTCGCCTGGACGCGCACGTCCGGCGCATCACCGCTGGTCTGTCGGGAAGGGGGGATTTGAACCCCCGACCTCAGCGTCCCGAACGCTGCGCGCTAACCAAGCTGCGCTACTTCCCGGTGCTTCGAGCCACGACCCGAAGCCCTCATAGCATAGCGGATCCTGCTATCCAAGGCTTCCGGCGTCTTGCGAAGCCACCAACTCGAGCAGCGTCGCCTCCGGACGGCAGGCGAAGCGGAAGGGCGCGAACCGGCTGGTTCCCAGTCCGGCGCTGACGTGCAACCAGATCCCACTGACCCTCGAAAGCCCCCGGCTCGATCTCCTGGGCACGTCGCAGTTGGTGACCAGCGCGCCGAACCCCGGGATGCGCACCTGGCCGCCATGGGTGTGCCCGGCCAGCACCAAGTCGTAGCCCGCCGTGGCAAACGCCCGGATGCTTCGCCTGTCGGGGGTGTGCGTCAAAGCCAAGCGCACCAAGGGACTCCCGGTGGTTTCACGCGGGACGGTCACATCGTTTCTCCGGATGTGCGGATCGTCCATGCCGGCGAGGTCGATGTGTCCCCCCGGCGTGCCGATGCGGGACTCGCGATTCGACAGATCCAGCCATCCCAGGGCCCCCAACCCCTCCTTCAGCCTGCCCGCCTCAATCGGCACTCCCAGCACCGGCGGCCGGCCGCGCGCGAAATAGCCGAGGTAGTTCTTCGCCTTGGGCGCGAAGTAGTCGTTGGACCCCAGAACGTACGCGGCGGCGATCCGAGGGTGGAAGGCGGCCATCGCCTCGATGGCGGGCTCGATTCCGCCGCTCCCGCCCAGGAAATCCCCGGTGCACACCACCAGGTCGACCCGCTCTCCGGCAAGCCGCCGCAGGAACTCGAGCGGCGCGCGCTGATCCGCCAGCAGGTGCAGATCCGACAGGTGAAGCACGCGAATCGGTTGCCCCTCGCGAAGACACGGAACCCGGATGTGGCGCAGCGCAAACCAGGTCCGTTCAATCAACACTCCGTAGGCGACGGCGACGGCCGCAGCCGCCCCGGTCGCTACCAGCGCAAACATCGCCGTTCGCATAGGGCGCTATTGTAGGTTCCGCAAGGCCGGGGCGGGGAATCCGCGGTATCGTTGGGACTCGCAAGATCGCACGAGGCAGTCGAGGTGGTGACAGATGCTCCAGGACGAGATTCGCACACGCATGCAGGCCGCGATGAAGGCTCGAGACAAGGACGTCGTCTCGACCATGCGCCTGGTGCTCACCGCCGTCCGCAACGCCGAAGTCGAGAAGATGGGCAAGCTCGAGGACACCGAGGTGGTCGCGGTCATCGGCCGCGAGGCCAGGCGCCGCAAGGAAGCCATCGAAGCTTACTCCGCGGCCGGGCGTGAGGATCTCGCCGGCAATGAGCGGCGCGAGAAGGAGATCCTCGACGGCTACTTGCCCGCGCAGCTTGCCGAGCAAGAACTGGTGCGCCTGATCGAGGCGGCCATAGCCGAGGCGGGCGCCGCGGGGCCCGGAGACCTGGGAAAGGTCATGGGCCCGCTCATGGCCAAGCTCAAGGGGCAGGCCGACGGAGGGCTGGTCAGCCGCCTGGTGAGGGAACGCCTGGCCGGTTCCTGAAACACCGCCCCGCCACGCCTCGATGTCCGGGAAACCCCGTGCCCAAGAGGGCTATGGCCTGGGCGGCGACTCCTTCGGACCCGGCGCGGCTTCCTCCGGCGTGGAGGGCGCACTGGGCGACTGTGACGGGGTCG
>JBBAAN010000208.1:0-3209 GCA_041658225.1 Actinomycetota bacterium | reverse complement strand
TGGCGGCTGCGGGAAGCCGCCCGCCCGCCCCGGCCGCGCCTCGTAGCGTGCCGACCGGCCCGCCAGGAGAGGTCCCCGTGTTGCGACCCGCGGGCCCGGTGCTGGCCAGCCCACCCGTGCGGAAGCTGGCGGCGGATCTCGGTGTGGACCTGGCGAACGTGGCCGGCACGGGCCCGAGGGGGAACGTCACCAGACAGGATATCGAGGCGGCCGCGGCCGCCGGGCGGAGTGCGGCGCCCGGCGCGGTGGCCGCTCCGGGGGTCCCTGGAAGGGAAGCCCCGGGGGCCGAGGAACGGATCCCCGTTCGAGGCATCCGGCGGGCGATGGCCGAGAAGATGGCCCGTTCCGCCGCGGAGATCCCTCACGTTGCGGAGTTCCTCACCATCGATGCGACCGAGCTTCTGCGGCTCAGGCAGCAACTGCTCGCCGCCGAGGAGGACGAAGGAGTTCGGGTGACTCCACTCGCCATAGTCGTCAAGGCGCTGGTGACGACATTGCCGAAGTTCCCGACGATGAACGCCTGTTGGGGGGAAGACGGCAAAGAGATCATCGTCAAGCACTACTACCACGTGGGCGTGGCCACGGATACCGAGCGTGGCCTCATAGTGCCGGTGGTGCGCGATGCGGGCCGGCTGAGCATCTTCGGCATCGCGCGGGAGATAGCTCGCCTGGTCGGCGCCACTCGGGATGGGACGGTAGGTCCTGGGGACCTTGTCGGATCAACCATCACCGTGACCAACATCGGCTCGTTCGGGGTGGACACGGGCACTCCCATCATCAACTACCCGGAAGCCGCCATCCTCGCGGTGGGGGTCATCGCTCCCCGTCCGGTGGTGGTCGGTGAGGAGATCCTGCCTCGCCAATCCGTGACGCTCTCGTGCTGCTTCGATCACCGCATCATCGACGGTGCCACGGCCGGGAGGTTCCTGCGGTACCTGGGAGACATGCTCGAGAACCCCGCGCTGCTACTCGGCTCGCTGTAATGTAATGCGTCCGAAGTTCCCTTACATTCGGTCGCGTCTGCATCCCGAATCGCGGCGTTGCTCGTCGGTTGCATACCTACAGGTATGCGCCCTCCTCGCGCCTCGCGCTTCAGGCGCACCCGCGCCCTCGATGTGTACAGGGAATTCGGACGCACCACACTGTAGGGGGAACAAGACTGTGGTCCGGCGCGTTTGACGTGGGCGTACGGGCCAAACGGGGGCGAGAGAGCGGGGTGTCAAGGTGAGCAGACGTTGGAGGATGAGCGGCCTTGGAGTGCTAGTGCTGGTGGCGGCGCTGTTGCTGGCCGCGTGTTCGAGCAATGGCAGCGCGGGGCCATCCGGGAGTGGAGGCACCACGAGCATTCCCGTGACCGCCACGGGAAACCAAGTGACGATCAAGGGTTTCGCGTTCAGTCCGTCGGTGCTTCAGGTGAAGGTGGGAACCACCGTCGTGTGGACGCAAGAAGACGACACGTTTCACACCGTCACCTCGGGCACTGCGGGCAGCCCGACGAGTCTGTTCGACTCGGGACAGTTGGCCAAGGGAGGAACGTTCCGCTTCACGTTGACTCAGCCCGGCAACTACCCGTACTTCTGCGCCGATCACGCATCGATGACGGGCGAGGTTCGCGTTTCGTGACCGGAATCGTGGTAAGCGGCAGACCTTGGCGCCCGTGAGTATCCGCCCGGGGCGGTCAAGATCTGGGGTCGCCTTCTGGGGTCTACACGTGAACCTCGGCGTCTCTACGGGCGCGGTGATGTGTTAGGAGCTCGCCGGGCGGCCGCGTCGAGGTCGGTGCCGGCCTAGTTGACATCTAGCATCACATCGTTCCGTAGTACATAGCATCACATCGTTCCGGTCGATAGCTCGGTTTCTAGCATCACATCGTTCCGCTTTGACCACCGCCACTGGCGCGCATCCTTCTGTCTCGACATCTGGTGAGACAAGGAGGCGAGATGGGCGGGGCGGAGGAGGATGCACGCCGAGAGGCTGTGATGCGCGTGCTGACGGGCGAGCCGCCGGGCAAGGTTGCCTGCGACCTGGGCCGCAGCGACCGGTGGGTCAGGAAGTGGGTTGGTCGCTACGAACCCGCCGATGAGGCGTGGGCATCCGAGCGTTCCCGTGCTCCCGCCCTCCAGGTTCGCAAGACGCCTGCGGAGATCGAGCGGCTGGTCCTTGAGATCCGCGAGCGGGCGATGGCCAACCCGTGGGCGCAGGTCGGCGCGGTGGCTATCGCTTGGGAGATGGACAAGCTCGGCGTTGGGCCGCCCGAGGTGTGGACCATCGACAGAATCCTGGCACGCGCCGGCGTGGCCAAGCGACGGGCCCAGAGCCGCTACGTCCCGAAGGGCACCCCCTACCCCCAGGGTTCGACCCTCGTGCGACCAGGCGCGGTCCACGAGATCGACCTCGTCGGTGCGCGCCACCTTGACGGGGCCATTCCCTTCTACGCGCTCAACGCGGTGGACCTCGGCAGAAGGCGCGCAGCAATCGAGATCCTTGCCACCAACCAGGAGTGGGACGTGGCGGGCGGGCTCATCCGGATCTGGCAACGCCTCGGGGTGCCCAGGCAAGTCCAGTTCGACAACGGCCACACCATCCAGGGCCGGGGACGCCAGCTCGCGGTGGCCGTGTGGACTTGTCTGGCCTTGGGCGTGCGGGTCAGGTTTATCCCGTTCGCCGAGCCGTGGCGTAACGCGGTGATCGAGCATTTCAACGATGTCTTCGACAAACGATTCTTCCGTACCGAGCGCTTCTCGGACCTTGCCCACCTTGAGCGGCGAGCGTGCGCCTTCGAGGCCTTCCACAACTCCCACCATCGCTACTCCGTCCTGGGTGGCGCCACTGCCCAGGAATGGGAACGCAAGCTCGGCTTCACGCCCAAACTCCTCGACCCCTCGTTCACCCCGCCCCAGGATCTTCCCCGCCGAGGCCAGATCGAGTTCGTGCGGCTCATCCGCTCGGATCGAGTCCTTAAGGTTCTCGGGTCGAAGATCGAGGTGCCGGGAGAGCTCGTGCATCGCTACGTCATCGCCACCCTTCACGTGCGCGCACAGAGGCTCGCCCTTCGGTGCGAGGATCATCCCTGGCGCGCAGAACTCCCCTTCTCGCTGAAGTTCTGACCCCTCCACCGGAACGATGTGATGCTAGACGCCCTACCCACAAAACCCGGAACGATGTGATGCTATGTGTGACCTAGAGCCTGCAGTAGGAGATCCCCTGCT
>JBBAAN010000207.1:0-3218 GCA_041658225.1 Actinomycetota bacterium | reverse complement strand
CGGACGGCGCCGCGCCAACCCTGGAGGGAGTCGTGGGAATCCTGGACGATGCTCCGACAGCCGGCGCCGCCTCGCTCTCGATGCGAGCGGAGCCGAGATCGAGAAGGAACGGCGGCCGATCCCTGATCATCGAAGGCATGTCCGTGCACTTCGGAGGGGTGCAGGCTCTGGACAACGTGAGCCTCGAGGTACCGGCCGGGTCGATAGTGGGCATCATCGGGACCAACGGCGCGGGCAAGACGACCTTGTTCCAGTGCATCGGCGGTTTCGTTCGCGCCGACTCCGGCCGGGTGCTGCTCGGCGGGGAAGACATCTCACACGCCACCCCGGAACAGCGCTCGCGCAGGTCCCTCGGTCGGGGTTTCCAGAGCGCTCGTCTGTTCCCCGGGCTCACTCCTCACGACGTGATGTGCCTGGCTCTGGAGCGCTACCAGCGAGCCTCACTGTTCGAGGTCGCCGCCGGTTTGCCCCGGGCGTGGAAGGACGAGCGAACCACGGCTCGCCGAGCTGACGAGATTCTTGCTCGTTTCCATCTCGAGCCCTTCAGAGACAAGCTCGTCGGCGAGCTCTCCACGGGGACACGGCGGGTGCTCGAGCTTGCGGCTTTGAGCGCCATAGACGCGTCGGTCATCCTGCTGGACGAGCCTTCGACGGGAATAGCCCAGCGTGAAGTGGAGGCGCTGGCTCCGTTGCTCGCGTCGATGCGAGACGAGCACGGGGCGACACTCGTGATCATTGAGCACGACGTCCCGCTGGTCTCATCCGTGGCCGACCACCTGCACTGCATGGACGCCGGCCGTGTGATCTCCTCGGGTCGCCCCGAAGAAGTCCTCAACGACCCGCTGGTGATGGCCTCCTATCTGGGCACATCGAAGGTCGCGGTGGAGAGATCGGGACCTGTCGGCGTGCGCCATGAGTAGCGGCTCCGGTCACGCTGAGGAGGAAGGGGCCCGCGCTCGTGAGGACGCGCCAGTGGTGAAGAAGTGACCGGCCGGCGTGTAGGTGCGGCGCACAAGTGCTTGGCGGTGCTGACGGGACTAACGCTCTTGTTCGGCTCGTGCGTTGCCTATCAACGGACCCTGCGCTCGCGGCCGCCCGAGTTCAGTCGAGGCGGCCGCTGGGGGGGTGCGGGCGTCGGTGCTTCCGGCGGCGTCGGTGCAGCGACAACGCCCACCTCGTCGGCCGGTGGCACGCCGGACGCAGGTTCCTTGCCTAGGACATCGATTGGGCCGCGTGGGGCCAGCGGATCGAGGTCCGCGATGCCCGCGCCGACCGTCTCGCCCGTCTTCAAGCCAGCCTCCGGAATCTACCGGTATCGTGCTCAGGGAGAGGAGAAGGTCACGGCCGGTAGCTTCGCCCCTTGCTCGTGGCAGCTTGAGACGGTGACGACGACGGTCCACGAGGAGTCGGACGGGGTGTCGTTCGACACCGTATACGACGAGAACCACAAGGAGCGGAGCTTTTTCCGCTTCGCGCCCGATGGGGTGTGGCTCACGTACTGGGGGGCGGTGATCACGTGCAGCCTCGCGCCGCCCCAGCACAGCGAGGGGCCCTACGATCCGCCGCTGCTTCAGATGAAGCTCTCCTTTCAGGACGGGGCGGCATGGGAGGGCACGTCGATGATGGGCAAGATGACCATCTCCTACTCAGGGAAGGTGCTCGGGCGCGAGACGGTGCACGTGCCTGCGGGAACCTTCGACGCATGGGTAGTCGAGACGAGGACGGACTACCGCGGCCAGAACCCGGCGTTTCGCGCCGAGACCCGCTGGTATGTTCCGGCTCTCGGGACGTGGGTGAAGGAGAAGACGTCCATGAGCGCCACGAGGGGCAAGTACACCTTCCATTCCGACTACACCGCACAGCTCGCTACTCAACCAGGTCCGGGCTAGCCGCTCAGCCAAGCGAGGGGTCCAATAGTGGGCATCGTCGGTGCCAACGGCGCAGGTGAGACGACTGGCGGCCGCGCCATCTCCTTGGGGTGTCCGCAGGAGTCCCTCGAGGGTCCGGTCGTGATGGCCTGGTGTCTGGGTGCCTCAGGTGTCTGCGAAGCCGCGGTAGAACAATCGGCCCCGGCAGGCAGCCACCGGACCGGCTGGGGAGGCTGACCGGCTGTGGCGTATCCCCGGTCCATGCCGAACATAGTCTGGGTCTTCCCCGACGAATGGCGCCACGACGCGTTCGGCTTCGCTGGGAACCCCGTTATCAGGACCCCACACATCGACTCACTGGCCCGAAGGGGAGCGGTGTTCCGCTCGGCCCACTGCGAGAGCCCGGTGTGCGCCCCGTCGCGCGCGTCGTTGCTCACGGGCAGGTACTGCTCGGGGCACGGTCTGCGTGACAACATGCACCGGCCGAGCGGCGGGACGTTCCCCGGCCCGGAAGTCCCGACGTTCCTGCGTGCTCTCCAGGGGGTTGGGTACCGTACGGCCGAGTTCGGCAAGATGCACTTCTTCACCAGGCCCCATACGGAGGACGACCTCAAGGCCTACGGCTTCGACGAGGTCTCCGAGGAGTACGACAAGTGGTGGCTTCATTTGGTCGACACCCCCTACACCCGCTACCTGAAGGGCCGCGGATTGCACGAGGGCTGGTCGAAGGACCTGATGGAGTCGTTCATGACGTTCCTCGGCGGCGCCCCCGGACCGTTTGCCAGCCCCGAGAACCTGGACCCCGCCGACACCCTGGACATGTTCATCGGGAGGCAGGCGGCCGAGTGGATTCGCGTCTACGACCGGGAGCAGCCTTTCTTCCTGTGGGTCGCATTCGTTGGGCCGCACATGCCCTACGACGGTCCCCGGCCTCACTCCGACGCCTACGATCCCTCGGCGATTCCTCTCGGCCCCTTGGGCTTTGACGAGTTCCCCGACAACCGTTGGGGCGCTTGGATGAAGGAAACGATGTACTTGCTCAACTGTGGGCGGCTGACCGAGAACGACTACCGGTTGGCCGGCAAGCACTACTACGGAGCCGCCTCGATGATCGACGAGGCGGTCGGGGGAATCCTGAGGGCCCTCGCCGATGCGGGCATCGAAGACGAGACGTGGATCTTCGTCAGTTCCGACCACGGGGAGATGTTGGGGGATCACGGTTTCGTGGGCAAGCACCTCTTCTACCGGTCGGCTGTGCTCGTCCCGCAGATCGTGGTTCCCCCCGCGGGACACAGGGCGGGCATCACGAGCCGCGCCCTCACGCAGGGCTTCGACGTTCCCGCGACCATG
>JBBAAN010000206.1:0-3277 GCA_041658225.1 Actinomycetota bacterium | reverse complement strand
GCGGCGTTGGGGGGGTCACGGATCGCCAGGTCAGCCGCAGGCAGTTCCTGAAGATGGCGGGCGCGCTGAGACCCCCTCGGTGAACTTGGACTTCTTCAAGGACGATCTCCTCTCTTCGGGGAGACCCTAGCGTCTTCCGTGGTCCCAATTGCGGGGGGCGGCCCAGCGCCGACCGGCACCGTAACGCGGCACGAGCCGAAGAGGAGATTGAGGAAGACCGTCGAACACAGCATCGAAGGACGTGGTGTTGCCGGAAGCCGATGTGGTCCACGTAGGCGGGTCAACTCGTGGGATCTTGGAAAGGCGGTGGCGGGATGTTGGATGGCACACAGGGAGGGAAGCGCTCCGCTGTCGGGCGCAAGTTGGGAGCAGCTGCAATCGTGTTGAGCACGTTGCTTGCCTTCAGCTCGTTGGCGGGCGCTTCCACACGAACGGCCAGCTTCAAGGCGGTCGGCAGTGTCGAGCAGGTGTATGTCACCGGCCTTGCACCCGGCGCGCGGACGTCGCTCATCACGCCCCAGGGGGGGACCCTGTACACGCAGAATGCCAACTCGCTCGGCGGGCTGCTGTTTCGCGACGTTCCGCCGGGCGGAGGGTACTACGTGCGTCTGGACTCCGATGGGACGGAGTCGGGCCCGCTCACGGTGCACACCGATGAAGCGGCGCCGTGGGATCCGAGCATCTACCAGCAGTCGATCCCGGACAACGGCTACACCTACCTCACCACCCGCGACGGGACGAAGCTCGCCATTTACGTGCACCCGCCGACCAGCCCGGCAGGCCAACCCGGACTGCCGCCCGGCACCCAGCTCCCGAACGGACCCGACTACCTTCCGCCGTACCCCACGCTGATCGAGTATTCGGGATACGGGTATGCCAATCCGGCCGGACCGGACAGCGGCATCGCCATCCTCGCGAATCTCATGGGATTCGCCGTCGTCGACGTGAACATGCGCGGGACGGGCTGCTCGGGCGGTGCCTTCGACTTCTTCGAGCCGCTGCAGGGCCTCGACGGATACGACGTGATCGAGACGATCGCCAACCAGCCATGGGTGCTCGGCCACAAGGTCGGCATGATGGGGATCTCGTACGGCGGCATAAGCCAGCTGTTCACCGCGCAGACCAATCCGCCCCACCTCGCCGCGATCTCTCCGCTGTCGGTCATCGACGCCACGGCGGCGACGCTGTTACCCGGCGGCTACCTCAATACCGGCTTTGCCGTCGCCTGGGCGCAGGAGCGCCAGAAGCAAGCACAACCCGCCGGACCACAGAGCGGGCAGCCGTGGGCATACCAGCAGATCCAAGCCGGCGACGAGACGTGCGCTGCGAACCAGGTGCTCCACGGCGAGGCGCTCGACCTGATGGCGAAGATCAGGGCCAACAGCTACTACAACCCAGCAGTCGCCGACCCGCTGGATCCGGTGACCTTCGTCAACAAGATCAAGGTGCCGACGTTCATAGCCTGCCAGTGGCAGGACGAACAGACGGGTGGGCACTGCCCGGAGCTCGCCGCGCACTTCACCGGCACGGACAAGAAGTGGTTCACCTTCACCAACGGCGCCCACATCGATTCACTTGACCCGGAGACATACAACCGCTGGTACGACTTCCTAATGTTGTACGTCGCCCGCCGGGCGCCAATCGTTAACCAGGCGCTCGTCCGGGCAGCCGCGCCGGTCATCTACCAGGCGGCGATGGGACTTCCTCAGGACGCTGTGGTCACGCTGCCGCTGGACCCGATCCAGACGATCCCCACGTACAGCGAGGCGCTTGCCGCCTTCGAGAAGCTACCGCAGATCCGGGTGCTGTTCGACAACGGCGCCGGCACCTCACCAACCGGAAGCTCTACCCCGGGGAATCCCTATCCCGGGTTCGAGCGCTCCTTCTCCTCATATCCCATCCCCGGCACGGTCGCCACAACCTGGTACTTCGGACCGGGGGGCGCGCTCGCTGATCAACTCCCGGCGAGTGCGGGCATCGACCAGTACACCTCGGACGCAAGCGCCCTCCCCCTAACCAACCACGGGAGCAACACCGGTGGCGGCGGTCTATGGGGCAACGCGTCCCAGTGGCAGTGGAACTGGAAGCAGAATCCGGCGGGATCGGCCGTCTCCTATGTCTCGGCGCCGCTTACGGCGGACACCACCGTCATCGGCACGGGCGCCGTCTACCTGTGGGTGCGGTCATCCACCCCCGACGTAGACCTTCAGGCCACGATCAGCGAGGTCAGACCGGACGGGAATGAGACGTTCGTCCAGAACGGCTACATGCGCGCCAGCAAGCGCAAGCTCTCGACCGATTCCAGCAACATGTTCAAGCGGCCGGGCACGTTGCTCGACCCGATCCCGAGCGTCCTGCAGGCCGACGCCTCGCCCATGCCGAGCGGGAGCTTCGTCCAGGTCGCCATCCCGCTCTACCACCAGGGCCACGTGTACCGTGCGGGTTCGCGTATCCGCGTGACGATTGCCGCGCCGAACGGCGCGCAGCCCGTGTGGTCGTTCGGCGAGACGGTGCCCAGCGGAACGGTCTCCATTGCGTACTCCCCGTCTCAGCCGTCAACACTCGTGCTTCCGGTGGTTCCGGGCTTGCAGGCACCCACACCTCTGCCGCTGTGCCCGAGCCTGCGCAACCAGCCATGTAGGCGCTATGAACCGATCGTGAACGGTACGGCCACCTCCATGTCAACGGCCATGGCCGCGAGGCCGGGCCGCCGCCTGCCGGCGACCGGAACCGCGGGGTTCGCGGCCATCGGCGCGCTCCTTGTCGCGGCGAGCGCGCTGGCAAGCTCCAAGACCAAGACGAAGGGTCGAGCGGCCTGAAGGACGAAGGGACGAAGGGGGGAAGGGGGTCGTCATAATCCACCTCCGGTCTGCTTGACGCGTGACGTTACGCGTCATAGCATGAGTCATGATTCGGAGCTTCGCGGACCGCGAGACGGAACGGCTGTTCAATCGCGAGCGGGCGAAGAAACTGCCGTCTAGCATCCATCGTGTTGCGTTGAGAAAACTGAGGATGCTCCACCGAGCCAGGACCTTGCAGGACTTGCGTGTCCCGCCGGGCAATCGCCTCGAGGCGTTGCGAGGAGACCGCGGCGGGCAGCACAGCATCCGCGTGAACGACCAGTTTGGAATCTGCTTTTCGTGGAGATCCGGTGACGCGTATGACGTCGAGATCGTCGACTACCACTAGGAGGCGGCACGTGACTCAGAAGAAACTTGCGCCGGTCCACCCTGGCGAGGTGCTTGGCGAGGAGTTCCTCGGGCCGATGGGGCTGAGT
>JBBAAN010000205.1:0-3292 GCA_041658225.1 Actinomycetota bacterium | reverse complement strand
TGTACAGCACCTGAAGCAGCAGCGCTCTCAGCAGGCGCTCCGGCGGGATCGAAGGCCGCCCCACCTTCGAGTACAGCTCGGCAAAGCGCGGCGACAACCGCTCGAGGACCTCGTCCACCATCGCCCGGATGCGTCGCAATGGATGATCTGCTGGCACCCGCTGCTCTGCCGACACATACGACCACATTCCATCTTCGTGCCCATCGTCTCCGCGCATGGCCCTCGGCCTCCATCGCTAGCTAACCACCACAACACCATACCGAGGGCCAGGGATTCGATATCAATGTCGTCAGTCACCCATTTTTCAGCAGCCTGCTAGAGGAGCTCTCGTGGCCGCGCAGATCCTACAGGCTGAGGGGTGGGTTCTTGGGGGACGGGGGAGTTATGCTCCCCCGTCCCCCAATCCTCTCACCCCCTCTCCGCCAAGTGCCTCGTTCTTGAGGACTTCTGTCAGCGGAGAGGGGGTCAGGGGGTGAGGCGGAAAGCGGCCATCTCTGGGATGCTGCCGGGTCAGATTGCCTTGGGCGAGATAGGACAGGGACCTCCGATCGGAGGTCCCTGTCGCTGCGGTGTGAAGGGCCGGAGATTCAGGGGACGACGAAGTCCAGCGTCTTGGTCACGCAGTCGCCGCTGACTCCGTCGGCCGTGCATAGCTTGAGCGTCAGTCGGGCGTTGTGGCCGTGCGGCGGGCTGACGCCGATCGAGACGGCGACGAAGTACACCGATCCGGGGCCCATGCTGGATGCGTCCGGCGGGCATGAGTTGGCGGTCCCGAGGAACGGCGTGTTGCTGTATCCGGTGGAATAGAGCGTCGCGCTGGTGTCGAGATCCTTGATCCCGATCTGCGCCGACTCGAATGATTCGCCGCCGGTGTTGCCGACCCAGAACGTGGCGTACTGCGCTCCACCGCAGGTGTGCAGGTTCTGGAAGGTGACATCGAAGTTCGGGCCGGGCGGAAGCGACGAGATCGAGTCGATCTCCACCCAGAAGGCCACATTGCCGGACGCCCCGACGCCGAAGAGGACACCCCCGGCATCGCGCAGCCTCCAGTAGCCCTTGTACGTCCCCGGCGTCCCGGGGGCCTCCATCGGCACCGGAACGTTGACCGTGCCGCCCGGCGGAACGCTGCTGCTGGTGACGGGCGCGCTGTCGGGCGCCAGCATCTGGTCGCCGTGGTCAAACACGACGCGGTAGTCGGAGGTCCACGTGCACGTGCCGACATTGCGCAGGCGCCAGGTCTTGGTAAACGTATCGAAGACCGGGATGTCTGAGCCGTCCGGGATGGTGACGTCGGTGACGAACTCCGCCCTGTTGCACGGCAGCGGCGTGACGGTCGGCGTCGGTGTCGACATCGGTGTGAGGGTCGGTGTCGGCGGGTGAAGCGTCGGCGTCACCGGCGTTGTTGGCACAGGCAAGGTCGATCGCAGGGCGGCGGCCAGGGTCAACTGCGCCTCGACCGTTTGGAGGACAGCGGTCGCCGGCTTGTCCTCTGTGGGCTCGATGCTCAACCCGGGGAAGTTGCAGGCGGCCAGGAGCAAGGCGGCTGCAAGTAGGACGACGATGGCTTGGCGCTTCATCTCACCTCCACAGCTGGTGGGCCGAGGCACGCTTCTACGGCACCGATTACGGGCAAGGAGAACACGGTGAAGGGCAGGTTGGGTTGTACACACATGCGCTCTTGTCCTTGTCCCAGCACGAGCAACCCTGACCTGAAGGCTCCGCCGTGGGTGTGATCGTTGGCCGGGCGGGCGGGATGACGAACTGCACGCCCGTCAGATCGCCATACGGCTCCACGACACCCTCGGCGATCCAGCACGGTTTCTGGATATCGGCGGCCCGGAGCTGCCACCAGCCGCCTTGCTCGAGGCGGCCGGTGATGGGGAAGGATAGTCCCTGCGAGAGGTAAGTCAAGACGGGATACATGACCCCCGGGCCCAAGCGGCAGCGTGCGTCGGTCAGGACGCGTGCGTGCGGTGTGCCCGAGGGCAAGGCGCCGGACGGAGAGGGCAGGAACTGGTAGTCCCAGGCGAAGTCGTTCAGGCGGCTGATGTCGTCGTCGCTCATCAGCGTCACCTCGGCGGAGATCGGGCCGGGCCCGTACCAGCGGTAGGGGACAGTCCAGTTGCCGGGGATCAGGACGGTATCGTTGCCGTCTGCGGCGGCGTCGATCTTGACGCAGTAGGTCCCTCCGGGCAGGTCGTGGAACCCGTACTGCCCGCTGACGTCGGTCACGGAGGTCAGACTTCCTTCGCCCGGACAGGCACCGGAGGACAGGCGGACGGTCACGACCTCAATACCGGTTTCCCCCGGATCGAGGATGCCGTTGGCTTCCATGCCTCCATCGGGCATGATGACGCAGCCCGGTGGCGCGATGTCGGTCGATGCATACGGAACGGCGCACTCGTCGTGCCAGACATGCCCGGCGATGGCGGCGTGGCCCGTGAGGGGAATCGCGACCCCAGGGCCGAGGGGGAGTCCAGGCGCCAGCTCCATCGGGCAGAGCGCACCGGAGGTGTTAACAACGAAGGACCGGGTTTCCGACGTCGGCCCGGCCAGATCATGCCCCAGGAGCGCAATCACCCGCCAGTAGAAACGCTCGCACTCGTGCCACTCAACCCCGGGAGGGAAGAAGTACCTTTCGTGTGTCAAGTAAGTCCACCCCGTGGAGACGTTCCTGCTTGGGGCGAATGCTGGTGAGCGGGAGACCTGGAGCTCATAGCGGTCTGGAAGGACGCAGCCAGGCATCCCCTCCCAGCTCATGTCGACGATCGGGGTGAGCAAACGATCGTCCGGCCCGAAGCTGATCCAGGTAGTGCTTTCGACGACGGCGCCGTCAGCCGGGCTGGTCAGCACCGGCGCAGGATAGGCAGATGGGTCACCGACTTCGCAGACCGGCCCGGTCCGGAAGGTTGCCCAGGCTGAGTCTCCCTGCGTGGACCCGGAGATCGCCTGGACGAACCACGTGTAAACCGACGCGGGTTCGAGGGGCGCCGGTGGAGTCCACCCCATCGACCGGCCGTCGACGGTAACCGTCTGTCTGCCCTCGTCGGAGATCAGGATGAGCTCAAAGGAATCCGCCTCGCAGCTTCCCTCATAGTCCCAGGTGAGTGAAGGCGAGAGGCCGTCGACCACTGCTCCAAGGGAGGGGACCATGTTGATGACCGGGGGCAGGTCTTCTGGGCTGCAATCGCTCCCCGCGGGGAAGTTGCACCCCGCAAGGCTCACAGCCAAGAGCAGCACAAGAGCCGGGGCGAGAACATTGAGGCGCAGAAGGTGTCGGGATTCTGTGGCC
>JBBAAN010000204.1:0-3307 GCA_041658225.1 Actinomycetota bacterium | reverse complement strand
CCTGGATGCTCTGGGCGATCACGAAGCTTGCCGGCATCGAGCCCGATGCCGAGGGCTACCGGATCGAGCCGCATCTTCCACTTGCTGGGTACTCGCTCCGCTTGCCGGGGGCCGGTCTGGCGGTTGAGAAAGGCCGGATGCGCGGATACGTGCGGCCCGAGTCCGCGGGCGACTTGAACATGCGCGTGAGGATGCCGAGCGAAGCAGCCTCGGGGTTGCGCGTCTGGGTCGGCGGCCGGACGGTCGACCACGAGACGAAGGACGGCTTTGCGGTCTTCCGCCTTCCCACCTCGGCACACGCGGCCGCGGACTGGGCACTCACCTGGAACACGGCGGTCGCGACCGGCAAGCGCTCGCTTCCGGCAACCGGAGGCGCCGGCCTCGCCGCCGGACTGGGACTGGCAGCCCTGGCACTGTCTTTCCGTCTCCAATGCAGGAAAACGGTCAGGCCGGCACGAACCTGAGAGACCGCACGCTGGAGCTTGCGACCGCCGGCGAGCGAACGACGCCGAACCTGCCGGCCGGCCTGCTTGTTTGGCTGCCCCTCTATGCCGTGATGGCGCGGCGAAGCAGCCACGCCGCCAGTCCCAGTAGCACCACCGCATAAGCCGAGAGGACACCCACTTGGGGCAGAATGTCGGCCAGCGCCGCGTGATGCCCGACCAGCTTGGCGAATCCGT
Source organism: Actinomycetota bacterium (assembly GCA_041658225.1). GTDB lineage: Bacteria > Actinomycetota > CALGFH01 > JBBAAN01 > JBBAAN01 > JBBAAN01. The sequence continues at coordinate 2,627 of JBBAAN010000204.1, read as the reverse complement.
CGTTGGCCCACGCATGCGGAGTGAGATGGGCAACGATCTTGACCGTCGGCGAGAAGACCTCCATGGGCACCATGCAGCCGCCCAACGCTCCGAAACCCAGGCCTGCCAGGATTCCTATGGCGTTTGCCTGCTGCTCGGTGCGAAGCACCGCCCCCATGAACATCCCCGCGCCCGCGCCCACCAGCGCGAACACCGCCAGCAGAACCGCCGCCCCCAGCGGGTCGCCCCACTTGACCCCGAACATCACCAGCGAGCCGAGCATGATGAAGACTCCCTGGACGACGGCCACGCTCAGACGGCCGATACCCTCACCGAGGATCACCGTGCGCGTCGAGGTCGGAGTGGACAGCATGCGCCGAGTAATCCCCAGCCGCCGCGTCTCGATCAGCGCCATCGAGCCCATGAGGGAGGTCAGGAAGACAAACAGCACCAACTCCGTGGCGGCACTCATCCCGAAGCGCCCGGCGGCTTCCGGGTAGATGGCCCGCCCGGTCGTGGTCACCTCGACTTCTACCCCCGGCATCGAGGCGGCAACCTTGGTGGCGGAGGCAAGGCCTTGGTCGAAGCTGCCCAGGCCCTCGGCCTGAGCGAATCGCGCCGCACGTACCAGGTTGGACTGCCGTGCAACCACAGCCTCCACCGTCGTGCGTAGCTGTCCGGCGCTCTGGTCGGGACGAGCGAAGTAGCGAAGGGTTGTCTCGGCTCCGGAGCGAAGCGCGGAGTCATAGTCGACCGGAATCGCCAGGGCCCCCTGCAACCTTCCCCTCTCGACTGCGGTGCGCGCCGCGGACTCGCGCGCAAGCCGCTCCACCGACACCCCCTCGCTCTTCTCGAGCATCGTCACCAACTCATCTCCGAGCGCCCCTCCGCGGCCGACCACCCCAATCCGGGGCTTGAAGCTGCCTCCAAAGGCAGCGCCCAGCACGAGGATCAGTGTCATCGGGAAGATGAAGACGAAGAAGATGTTGGCGCGCTGGCGGAGCAGCCTCCTCAGATTGAGGGCCCCCAGGGCGAGCGCCTTCATAGCTGTGCCAGCTTCTTCAGGCGGGTCGGGGCGAGCGTTTTCATAGCTGCGCCAGCTTCTTCAAGCGTATGAGCGCGATTGAGCCCGTCGCCACGGCGAACGCCAGGAGGGCGAGTGCCGGAACCACTACCGCAGAAGGCCCCTCACCTCCGGCCATATCGGAAAGCCCCTGCAGGAACCAGGCGTGGGGCGTGATCAGGGAGAGTTTCGCCAGCAGCCCGCCCGCCATGGCGACCGGGAAGAACGTCCCGCCCAGCATGCCCAGGACGAGGCCGATGATGGCTTGCCAGTTGCCCGCCTGCTCCCCGGTCTTGGCCAGGGTGGCCACTACGGACATGACTCCCATGGCAGAGAGAACACCCGCCACAATGAGGATCCCAACTCCCAGCGGGTTGCCCCACCTGGCGCCCAGGAAGAGCGTCGAGGCCAGTGCCAGCACCACCATGCTGATCACGCCGAGAACGAAGCTGGTCAGCAGCTTCCCCCCCAAGAGTGAGACCCGCCTGATGGGAGCGGCCAGCAGTCGCGCAAGTGTCCCCTCGCGCCGCTCGTCCAGAAGGCTCGAGACCCCGAACTGCACGGTGAAGAAGAGGAAGAACACCGCCATGCCGGCGGCGGTGTAGGTCTTCCAGCCCAGCTCCTTCTCGGTGGTCGGGACGCTTCGGATCGAGACGGGGCTCGTGACCGAGGTCGCCTTCAATGCCAACGCCTTGAGCGCCTCGACGTCGGGCGGAGCCGTGGATCGGCCGGCCACAACCGTGCCCACCGACACGCGCACCGCCGCGAGCTCACTCGCGAAGCCCTCAGCGATCGAGCGTGCTACCTGGGTGCCGATCACCTCGTCCACGTTGCCTATGACCTGAATCCGGCTGGCCTGTTCCGAGTAGACCGCCTGAGTGAACCCGGCCGGAACAACGAACGCGGCGGCGGCCTTGCCCTTGGAGACCCGGTCCCTGGCACCATCCACCGATGTCATCTCGGTGACCTTGAGGACGCCCTGGCGCTGGGCCTCCCCAAGGACCCGATCCACGAAGACCCGCGCCACCTCGCCACGATCCTGGTCCACCACCGCGTAGCGGAAGATCGCGGAACCACCGGAGACCCCCGCCAGCGTCAAGTTCAGCACGAACCCCAATCCGAACGGCACCACGAAGGCGATCATGATCGCCGACCGGTCACGCAGTCGCTGGCGCAGGTCCTTGGCCGCGATGAGCAAGGCTGCCCTCATCGCCATCCCCCGGTCACCCGGCCTCGGCAATACCCGGATCGCCTCACGTTCAATCCCTCAGCGCCTTGCCGGTCAGGTGCAGGAACACCGCCTCCAGGTTCGGCTCGACGACCTCCACCGCGCTCACGAGAGCGCCGGCTTCGCCGGCGGCCTCAAGAATCTGCGGCAGTAACGTGCGAGCTTGGTCCACGATGAGGTCCATACCGCCATCTCGGGAGTTGGCCTCGTGGACGGCGGGAAGCGCCGAGCAGGCGCGGACGGCGGCCTCGATGTTGCCCGATGCCGAAAGCCTCACGCGATCGCGCTCTCCAACCAGGGCGACAAGCTCCCGGCGAGTTCCCTCGGTCTTCAGCTCGCCCAAATCGATGATGCCCA
>JBBAAN010000203.1:0-3324 GCA_041658225.1 Actinomycetota bacterium | reverse complement strand
ACGGCGAGCAGAAGGCCCCCCGCGCCTGCCCCAACAATCCACTGGGTGCGGTGGGCTGCGGCACCGAAGATAATGGCCCCGAAGAGCACAGCCGCCCATATCACCGCGTTGATCGCGTCATCGCTCATGATCCCCCAGACCTCCCTGCCATTCATTCGCCTGTGGTGAAGTGTATCGCCGGACGGACATTCGTCGTTTTCCCTCTTGGCTCCCGCGTCTTGCGGCGCCGACTTGTACCCTCTGCTCATCCGGCGGTCATCCGATAGCCGTCGTGAGGAGGGGGGCGGAATCTGGTCTGGGCGTTCAGTCCGGCTCGGCACTCCCCGTCCTGTGAAGTGGTTCTCCCCATCGCCCCAGGGCCGACGGGGGTGTCTCGGAGTGGCTGGTATGCGCAGTTGTGTGTCGCCGACGGCTAGAGCTCCGGGTAGACTCGCCCCTGGCAGAGTGTGCACGGCGCTCGGTCTGGCCTGTAGCAGAAGAGGGAGGGCTGGCGATGTGGGGCAAAGGGCGAGGAGATCGGATTCTTGAGGCTGCCCGCGGCGGAGACCCGGAAGTAGCTGCGTGGGTGGCTGCGCGAAGGGCGGAGGGCGTGCTCGACGAGGATATCCGCTGGATGTGGAACCAGTCGGATGCTGCGATGAAGAAGACCGATGAGATGTCGATGACCGTCAAGGCCACGCTCTATTTGTGGTCAAAGGACGAAACCGGGGATGAGCAGAAGGCGATCGACTTCGCAAATCGCAACTGGCCTTTCTACGGAGATCCGGCGAAGCCCGAGGGGATCCACCAAGGGGAGGACCGTCCGTTGTTTCCTGAGCTCCACCATCGGATCGATTCCTGGTCTGCCAGGCAGGGCTGGGGAACAGCGAAGCCCAGAATGGAAGCAGCGATGGCTGGGCATGCAACTATGAACAGCCTGATCCGGGCGGAGATGCGGGCGGGCCGCCTATAGAGCTGGCCCTCTCCGGCTCGGGGTCGCTGACGGTTGCTACGACCGCCCGGGCCACAATCCCGCCGGATCGGTGACACCGAGTCCCAATGTCGTGTCCACTCTATCCTCAGCCTAACTGACGTCGTCGCGGAAGAGGTTTGAGGCATGGCCGTAGACAGCGGACGAACCGATATCGCCGAGAGGTTCGAGTCTCATATCGGTCCTGTACGAGAAGGGTTGCTCGGGCTCCTCAACGCTTCGCAGGAACTGGAGCAGACGTGGGGCTCCCTACCTGCGGCCGACTCCCTTGCCATGGCCGAGATCGCCTCCGAGGCCGAGTACAAAGGTGGCGAGCCGTGGGGAGATGAGCCCGTGCGCCAGGCACACAATTTCGGGAGCCTTCTGCTGGTGGGTGCCGAAGACGACGCCAGGAGTGCGTGTCGTTTGCTCTCAGGCGAGCCGACGCCAGTGTTTGCGCACGTGGTCCTGGCTCGTGCGGCTCTGGAGCATGCCGGCAGAGCCTGGTGGCTTCTCGACCCCCGGATCGGCACCCGGCTGCGGATCGCGAGGGGTTTCAACGACCGACTCTACGGGCTAGGCCAACAGGACTTCCTGCCACTCGAAGAACCTGAGAAGCAGCGAGCTCGGGAACGTCGTATGGCCTTGTTCGCGGAGGCCGAGCGCCTCGGATTCCGGAAGATCACACATCGAAAGCAGCCTCCCGCTCTGGAAGAGCAACGACCCACCGCCACCTCGCTCGTTCGAAGACTTCTGGGTGACCATGAGGATCGTCGGCTCGGAAGCGCCGTATACGGCCTGTTCTCAGCCGTGACCCACGGAACGACATTCGGTGTGTCGCAGAGCGTGGACATCGATGCGCCAGGGGCGCCGCAGACCCCGGGCGTTACCTGGGGAGCGGTCTTCACGAGCTCCCGAGATGTGTGTTCTGCGCTGACGGCGATAATTCTCGGGCTGGGCACTGCGTACAAGTCGAGGAACGACCTCTTCGGCTGGCGGTCGGAGCCTTGGAACACAGCGCATGTGCGCGCTGCGCGGGCGGCGAAGATAGCGCTCGGCTTCTAGGCTCCTACGCGTTCTCAACCGGACGCTGCCCGAGCGTCGCTCGGCCGAGCCCGCACTGTTATCTGGATAGCACTTGAAGAGCTTGGACCTGGCTCTCCGTCTCGACGGCGTCAGAGCGGTAGCGTGACCTGATCGCCCGCACAGCGCGGTTCACCGTTTCGTCCTGCAAGATGAGGAGAGCTGCGAGCGTGGTCCCCGTGCGACCGTGTCCCCCGGCGCAGCCAATCTCGACACGGCGGCCTTCGGCGGCTTCGCGGAGGAGCCAGCGGAACGCTCCCCTCAACCGGTCCGGCTCGCACGGACACTCTATCGAACTGTGGCTGCCGCCGGGTGGAGAGGGCTCTCCGGCCCGTGCACGGCATGGTGGCGGTGGGCTTGGAGTTCCGAAGATGAGATTTGAAGAGCCAGGGACTCGGTCTCTGGATCAGGCTCCACGTCCAGCTCCGTCGAGAGGATCTGCTTGAGCTTCTTGTAGCGGTCCAATGCGGCGGCGCGGCGGCCCATGGACGCCTCGGCACTCATGGCCCTGCGCCAAAGATCCTCGCAGATAGGGTCGGCGGCGATGGCGCGGTCCAGGACCTCAAGGGCCTCCTCGTGCTCCCCGGCGTCCAAGAGCATCTCCGCCAGCCGGGCGCAGGCGCGGATGAACAGGTTTCTGAATCGTTCGCGCACCGGCTCGGCCCACGGGTAGTAGACGTCGTCGCAGAAGTCCCCCCGGTACAAGGTGAGAGCCCGACGCAGCTTCACCACCGACACCACGGAGTCGTCCACCCGTTCCGCTTCGGACACCAACCTCGAGAACTCAAAAGCATCCGCCCACCAGGCGCCTTCTTCCAGGCGCCAGGAGTCCTCAACTTTGAGGATGTACTTGCGGAAGTCCTTGGTCGTCCGGACCTGCCGGCGGATCAGCGACATCGCCGTGGCGAAGAGGTTCTGCACTCGCTGCGGATCCTCTTCCGGCCAGAGCTCCTCCATGATGCGGTCTTTGGACGCCCCTTCGGGATGCGCCACGAGGTAGGCGAGCAGCTCTCTCGACTTCTTCCACCATCCCTTGGGCCGGAGCCGACCCCCGCACGCGACCTGGAGAGGACCCAGGCAGTAGAGCGCGGGCATGTCCGGCGGTGGGGCTGGGATCTCGGTTTCCGATCTGGGCGGGAGATTGGCTGCGACCGCGCCCTCATCAACTTCATGCAAAGCTCGTGCCGCAGGCCGTGGGTGGGGGAGGGCTGCGGGGGCCGGACTGGCTGCAGACTGGCCCTCCTCGGCGGACATCTCCGGCGGGGACGGGGGCTCTTCAACGACGAGTGCCA
>JBBAAN010000202.1:0-3356 GCA_041658225.1 Actinomycetota bacterium | reverse complement strand
AGGCGGCCCTGCAGCACGAGGATCCCGCATCGGCCGCCAGGGCGATCTCGATGCGGACCGATCGCTGGACCTACGTGCAGCGGTTGTACGAAGGCAGCGAGCTATACGACCGCACCCAGGACCCGCACGAGGTCCACAACCTCTCGGGGACGGCTGAGGTGGCGGGCGTGGAGAGGGAGATCAAAGACCAGATGCTCGAATGGATGATGGCCACCAGCGACGTGGTCCCATGGCAGGAGGACTTCAGGATCGACCTCGATCTTCTCGACATTCCGGTCTGGGGCAAGTGGGGCGAGTAGCGAGCCGCGCTCTCACCGCTGTCGATCCTCAACGTCATCCGGGGAAGGGCCTGTAGCCGACCCCCACCGCCGGTACTCGCAGCGGTCGAAGATGCTATGCGCCCGCTTGGATGCGCAGATGTCCTTGGAACCGATCTCTCCGGGCACCAGGTTCCCTTTCACGGGATGCAGGATGTCGGATGTCGGGCGCGAACCTATCAAGCAGATCTGCGCAGAGCGGACAAGGGGGGTGCGGAAATGCCAGGAGGGGGTGCGGGAATGCGGAGACTTCCCCGCGGTTGGCTCGCTTGTCTTGTGGCACTCGGCCTGATGCTTCCGGCTTGCGGCACGCAGCGGCTCGGCCGGGAGTCCGGCGGGCAAGAAGCCTACTCACCTCAGGACGCTCAGCCCTCCGGTGATACGGGCGTAGGGACGCCGCTGGGGACCGTTACGTCGGGGGGCGCCTCAGCGCTGGAGGCGCCACGCACCCAGAAGGGTTCGATGGGGGCGTCCGCCGGCGCCGGCATTTCGCCGGGGGAGCGCACGGCCTCGGACCGCGGGGTAACCAAGACTGAGATCGTCCTTGGCGTTCTTGCCCCGGACGAGGCGACGCTTGCCGCGCTGGGCTACACGTACGAAGGCAAGAAGCATGAGGAAGTCATGAAGCCGTTCGTTGATGAGATCAATGAGACCGGAGGCATCAACGGTCGGAAGCTGGTCGTGAAGGTCACCAGGTTCAACTCGCTGAACCAGGACTCCATGGTTTCGGGTTGCGTCCAGCAGGCCGAGGACTTCAAGGTGTTCGCCTCCATTGGGCTGCCCGGCCTCTGGGGCGATGGCGAAGTGTGCTTGTCGACGAAGGAGACGCCGCTCGTGACCGCGAACGCGTCTTCGGCCGATACGAACTACCGCAGAGAGAAGGGTTGGACGCGCCAGACCCAGATGACCAAGGATCGGATGGCCAAGAACTGGGTGGACTGGGTCATCGCCACTGGCCGGGCGAACTCCAAGACCCGAAACGGCATCATCTACACCGACGTCCCCGAGGACCGCCAGGTCGTCAACGACGTCTTCATCCCATATATGAAGCATCGAGGGTTGCAGGTCACCGAGGTGGCGGCGCTCAGCTACCCCGGGTCCTCTAGTCCTGATGCCAGTGCCAGCCAGGCCGAGACGCAGGCCTCGGCTCTGAAGTTCAAGGCCAGAGACGTGGAGCTGGTCTGGCCTGCCACGAACTGGCTGCAGATGTACCTCTGGGTCCAGCAGGCGGACTCGACGCAGTACAAGCCCAAGTACACGGTTTCCGACGTTTCCGGGATGACCAGCGGCTACACGACCATCTATCCTCCCAGCCAGTGGAACGGCGTGACGGGGGTCACGGTGGCTCGGGAGGGTGAGGTCCCCGCCGGGGTGCTCCCCAAAGATCAAGCTTTCAAGGAATGCGAGGCGGTCTACAAGGCGCATGGCCAGAAAGTGGCGCCCGATCCCAACAACGCCGCTCAGTTGGATGAGACCGAGATGACGAACTTGGCTTTGTACTGTGAGCACATTGCGCTCTTCGCGGAGGTGGCCAAGAGAGCAGGCGCCAATCCTGCGCGGCGTTCCTTCCTCGCCGCTTTCGACGGGCTTGGCACATGGGCCAGGCGAGTGGCAATAACGGAGAAGATCTCCTTCGCCAAGAACAAGTATGACGGGGCGGACTACATCGCGGTCGTCAAGTGGCAGACGGGGTGTGGCTCCTACAACGGCTGCTACGTTCAGGTCGAAGGCTTCCGCAAGGGCACCTGGTAGCGGCCGCAAAGTCGTGTTGTGGGCGGAGAGCCTGGCCCAAGCGGCCAATGGTGACCGGCGACCGTCGGTTCCCACTGCATCCACGTCTTGGCTCTGCGGGTTCGTTATGGCCAGGCCGGTTTCCTTGTCTGGTTTCGAGGCGGCTCAGCCCAAGTTCCCGGAGATGGCTTTGTCGAGGAAACCGACCTGATCCATGAATGCCTGTCGCCCCAGCTCTCCCAGGCCCTCGAAACCATGATGAGCCTCGGGGTAGAGGCCGACCTCGGCAATATTGCCCGCCGCCTGCCATCGCGCCGCCATGAACATGGTGTCGTCGATGGTGGGGTCGTGGGTACCTACCTGGAATCGGGCCGGGGGCATCTCAGACAGGTCCGCATACAGCGGAGAAACGCCAGGCTCCCTGAGACCCTCCAGCGTCGCGCCCGGCATGCAGCGCTCCACTGCCGCGAGAAGGCCACGCGTGGAGGCGTTGACGAATCGATCCCCCGCAGCCAGCACGCTCGGAGTCCCCGACAGGTCGTAGACGCCGGCGCCCAGTGAAGCTCCGCAGAACTGATCGACGATGCTGTGGCGGTCGCGCAGGCGAAGCAGGGTGATGACGGCCAGGTGTGCTCCGGCCGAGCCACCACCAGTGGTGAGGCGGTTCGTGCCGAACTCTCGACCGGCATTCTCGACCAGCCAGAGCGCGCCTGTCTCGCAGTCATCCGGCCCCGCCGGGAAGGGGTGCTCCGGGGCTAGGCGGTACTCGACGCTCACCGTCACCACTCCGAGCAGCTCGGTCATCACGAGGTTGGCCAGATCGTCGAACGCGGCGAAGCCGCTTGCCCAGCCGCCCGCGTGGATCCCGAGATGAACGGCCACCGGGGTCTTGGCCGGCTTGATGATGCGAACCGGCACACTGGCCCCGCGCGCCGACACGACGCGCTCCTCAACCAGATCCGCGGGCATGAAGTCGCCCAGATCCTTGCGAAGACGGGCGAGATAGGCTCGGTTTGCTTCCAGCCCCGCTGGGGTCGTCGGATCCGGAAGCTCGCTGCGAGCCTGCCGGGCTCGCTCGCGGAGATCCCGCATCTCTTCCAGCATCTCTGGTGTGTGTGGTGCCAGCGAGAACGGGCCCCTGCCGACCGGATGGAAGGCTTCTCTCATAGAGGGCTCCTCGGGTGACCATGGTCGGGCGTGTGACGGGCACAGTATAGGCGCCCAGTTGCCCGGGCTGTCTCGGCCGCCTCCGACCGCGATGCCGTGGCTATCCCCCTCCAGACCGCACAACAACTACTTGCGCAGGTC
>JBBAAN010000201.1:0-3360 GCA_041658225.1 Actinomycetota bacterium | reverse complement strand
GGTCCAAGCCGAGGTCGCCAGCGCCATCGAGAACATGGTCGGCATGCCGGTGGCGCGGGTCGACGTGCACGTCGAGGACTTCGACGACCTGCCGGCGGCGGAATGATCGGAGACCGATGAAGCGTGAACGCCGCCGGGTGCGAGCTCTGGCGCTGCAGGCCCTGTACGAGATCGACCTGACCAATCATCCGCCCGAGGCGGTGCTCGCCCGTCACCTGCAGGAAGCGGAACAGCTCAGCGCCGAGGGCGCGGCATTCTTGCAGGAGCTGGTCCGCGGCGCGCGGGCCCACGCCCCGGCGCTCGACGCCTGGATTGCCCGCTGCGCTCCCGAGTGGCCCGTGGATGAGTTGGCCGTCGTCGATCGCAATATCCTGCGGCTGTGCCTGTGGGAGTTCGCCGTCTCTACGGGAACGCCGATCAAGGTCGCCATCAACGAGGCCGTCGAGCTGGCGAAACACTTCGGATCCGACAGCGCGCCGCGCTTCATCAACGGCGTCCTGGGGACACTGGCTGACCAGGAGGGCGAAATCCGCCGCGAGCTGCTGCCCGCGCCCTGATCCCACACTATGGACTTCCTCGGCGTCGGTCCCCTCGAACTGATCCTGGTCATCGTCCTGGCACTGGTGGTCGTCGGGCCTCGCGACCTGGCCAAGCTAGGCCGGGACGCCGGCCGGTTTCTCAATCGCCTCTACCGCTCGCCGACCTGGCGGACGATGAACGAAGCCTCGCGCGAGCTGCGCAACCTGCCCAACCGACTGGCGCGCGAGGCGGAGCTCGATACATTGAAGCGCGATCTGGAAGAGACCGGGCAGACGCTGAAAGCCGACGTGCAGTCGGCCGGGGACGGGATGCAGGCGTGGTCCCCTTCGGCGCGCCCCGCCCCACCACTCCCTCAGCGCACGATGCCCTCCCCGGCCGAGTCCCCTCCGGCCGACCCCCCGGCCCCTCCGCCGACCCCACCGGCGGAGTCGCCATACGCCGAAGGCTGACCCATGCGACGCTTCTTCGGCCGCCTGTGGTGGATCCTCACGGCGCCCGTCCGGCTGCTGCTGTGGCCGATTCGGCGAGTGCGTCAGTTCATCGACTACGAGCCCGACGAGGCCACCGCCGGCGACGCCTTCGCCCAGACGCTGCAATCACCGGGTGTGCTGCTCGACCACCTGCAGGCGCTGCGCGGCCACCTGATGCGGTCGCTGATCGCCCTGGGCATCGGCACCACGGTCGGCTTCACCTTCGCACAGCGCATCCTGGACTGGATGGCCGGGCCCATCGGAGGGATCGAAGCGCTGCAAGCGATCGAGGTGACCGAGTCGGTCGGCGCCTTCATGAAGGTCTCACTGCTGACCGGGTTCGTGCTGGCCTTCCCCTGGATCCTGCTCGAGGTCTTCGCCTTCGTCAACCCGGGCCTCAAGCGGCGCGAGCGTATCCTGCTGCTGACGTCTATCCCGGCCGCCACGCTGCTCTTCATTGGCGGCGTGGCCTTTGCCTACTACATCATGCTCCCGGCGGCGCTGCCGTTCCTGCTCAACTTCCTGGGCATCCAAACCGTGCCGCGCCCGTCGAACTACATCAGCTTCACCACCAACCTGCTGTTCTGGATTGGCATCTCCTTTACCTTCCCCTTGATCATATTCGCGCTGGCCAGCGTCGGGATGGTGCGGGCGGAGACGCTCTTCAAGGGCTGGCGCTTCGCCATCGTAGGTATCGCCATCATGGCGGCGGCGATCACGCCGACCGTCGACCCGATCAACATGTCGCTGCTGATGCTTCCGATGATCGTCCTGTACGGGCTCAGCATCCTGCTGGCGGCCGTGGCCGGGCGCGCCCGTCGTCGCCGCGCGGCGCAGGCCGAGGCCTGATCCTTCTTTCAGCTTGAAGGTAGGTCGAACACCAATTCCCGATCGCCGGGGATCTTTGCGCGCCCCGCTCCCCTCGTATGCGCTTACCGACCTTCCCGAACCGGTCTCCACGAATTGCAGAGTTGCGAAGGGATCGTCCGTTGCGTCGAGCGCACCACGCTTCCAGCGGGTTGCGGAAGGAGCGCCGACGAACGCCGAACCCCCACCCCCGCCCCTCCCCCTGCTTAGGCTGACCCTCGCGTGGGCTTGCCCTGGTTTTGTGGACACATTCGATGACGCGTAAACTGCTGTCAGGAGATGTGCCATGGGGAAGAGAATTCGGACGTACGGGCGCGAGTTCAAGGTGGAAGCACTGCAGCTTCTGTCTCGGGGCGGGAAGAGCGCTGCCGAACTAGAGCGGGAGTTGGGGATCACTAAGGGGATGCTGCTAAAGTGGCGGGACCGTTACCAGGTGGACGAGAAGCGCCAGAGCCTGGAGCCAAGCGATCTGGAGGCCGTCAAGGCTGAGGTGCGACGTCTGAGGCGGGAGCTGGAGGTCACGACGCAGGAGCGGGACATCCTAAAAAAAGCGGTGGCGATCTTCTCGCACAAGGGCGAGTGACGTATGAGTTCATTGCCCAGCAGAGTGGGGAGTATCCGGTGAGGCGGTTGTGTGCAGTGCTAGGTGTGCCGCCCAGCAGCTACTATGCCTGGCGCAAGCGACCGGCCAGTGGCCATCAGCAGGCCAACCGGGGGCTGGTGGAGCAGATTCAGAGAGTGCATGCAGAGAGCCGGGGCACCTATGGCAGTCCACGGGTACACCAGTGGCTGCGGCAGCGGGGCGTGGTCTGTGGCCGGCACCGGGTGGCGCGGCTGATGCGTTTGAGCGGGATCGTGGCGAGACGGGCGTCTCGGCGGCGCCCCACAACCACGCAGCGACGGGCCGGGGCTCCGATCTGGCCGAACCGGCTACGGCAAGACTTCCAGGCGGAGCGGCCGAACCAGAAGTGGGTAGCGGACATCACGTACATTGACACGCGGGAGGGCTGGCTGTATCTGGCGGCGCTCATGGATCTGTGCAGCCGGCGAGTGGTGGGCTGGTCCATGGGAGAGGATCTGAGTGCGAGCCTGGTGGAAGATGCCCTGGCCATGGCAGTGGGACGACGGGACGTGGGTGAAGGACTGCTGCATCACTCGGACCAGGGGTGCCAGTACACCAGCCACACCTATCAGGGACGGCTGGCAGAACTCAAGGCGCAGGTGAGCATGAGCGGGGTGGGCAACTGCTACGACAATGCGGTAATGGAAAGCTTCTTCAGCACGCTCAAAGCAGAATGCGCCACGTATCGCTTCACCTGCCGGGAGGAGGCACGGCGGCAGATCTTCGAGTTCATCGAGATCTGGTACAACCGCCAGCGGATGCATTCAAGCTTGGACTACCTAAGCCCAGCCGAGTACGAAAGCAGGCTGAGCTCAGACACGATCAGTGTCCACTGAATCGGGGGAACCTCATGTCCCCCGG
>JBBAAN010000200.1:0-3370 GCA_041658225.1 Actinomycetota bacterium | reverse complement strand
CGGAGCCGTGTGGTCACGGGACATCCCCCAGGCCATCGCGATCGCGCGCAAGATCCGCACGGGCACCGTTTGGGTCAACGACTTCCACCTCATCAACGGCTACTTCCCCTTTGGGGGCTACAAGCAATCGGGAATCGGACGGGAGCTTGGATCCGCTGGTATTCGCGAATACCAGCAGGTCAAACACATCCACGTGGACCAGACGCCACGCATAGGTCAGAAGTTCTGGTACATGGTGCTGGGGGTGGGCTCCTAGCCCAGACCTTATCGGGCCGGTGCCAGATACCCCCCCGGCGAGGGAACCCGGATCCCGATCCGGAGACGGTCTTCCCTTGACACATATTGATCAAGCGATCAGGATGTGGTGGTTCGTTTCGAACCGTCGGATGGAGGGGCGTTGCGCCAGATCGCCGACCTCCTCTTGAGGCGATGCGTGTGCGAACCAAGGGAGGGATGAGATGAGCTTCGATCTGTCCGGCCGCCGCGTGCTCGTGACCGGCGCCTCGTCGGGGATCGGCGCCGGGCTCGCGGAGGGATTCGCGCGAGCCGGAGCCGTCGTCGGGATCTGCGCTCGGCGAGAGGACCGACTGAAAGAGGTCCTGACCCGATGCCGCGAGCACTCCCCGTCCTCGCGCATGTGGGTGACGGACTTGGCGCGCATGGAGCAGGTCGATGCGCTGGCCGCGTCGGCGGTCGAGGAGCTCGGCGGCGTCGACGTGCTCGTCAACAACGCCGGGGTCCCGAAACGTCGGCACGTCACGGCGCTGGATCCCGAGACGGTCGAGGCGGTCATGGCCATCAACTACCTCTCCCCCGTCCGCCTGACCCTGGCCCTGCTGCCGCAAATGATCTCGCGCGGGGACGGGCGGATCGTGAATGTCTCGTCGGTCGCGGCCCCGCTCAGCTCGCCGGGTGAGGCCGCGTACGACGCCTCGAAAGCGGCGATCTCGGCGTTCTCGGAGGCGATGGCCATCGACCTGTGGGAGACGGGGGTCAAGGTCGTGGTCGTCTATCCCGGTCTCGTCCAGACCGAGCTCATCGATGCCCCGGACAACGACCGCCTGATCGCACCGGTCGAGCCCGTGCCGGTCTCGGAGGTCGTCGATGCCGTCCTGGATGCCCTCACGCACGACCGCTTCCAGGTGTACGCGCCGGCGTTTTTCGAGCAGGCGGCGATCGGAAAGGCTGCGAACGTCGAAGGATACCTCGCCGGCGCGGCGCTGTTCGTCCGCGAGTACCGGCGCGAGACCTGAGCCGTGTTCCCGGAGCACGGTCGGAGAAGGAGGAAGGCGTGAACCTGAAGATGGCTTCCCTTGCCGAGAGAGACCTGGCGCACCTCATCCACCCACTCACCGAGCCGCGACACCTCGCGGCCCACGGGCCGCGCTTGGTCGTATCCGGAGACGGGTGGTGGATCACTGACGACCGCGGCCGACGACTCATCGACGGCTTCGCGGGCCTTTGGTGCGTCAACGTCGGTCACGGCCGCCCGGAGATCATCGAGGCAGTCCGCGCGCAGATGGAGACCCTCGAGTACTTCACGACCTTCCACGGCCAGTCGCACCCGAAAGCCGTCGAGCTGGCGGAAAAGCTGGCCTCGATGTTCCCGAAGAAATGGGGACTCGATCACGTGATGTTCTCCTCCGGCGGGTCGGAGGCCAACGAGACCAACATCAAGCTTGTACGGCTCTACTGGGCACTGAAGGGCGAGCACCGGCGCGTCGCGATCATAGCGCGCCACCACGGGTACCACGGGCTCACCATCGCGACGATGACGGCCACCGGCATCATGCCGCTGCGGTGGAATTTCGGGCCGGAGGCCCCCGGCTTCGAGCTGGGGCCGGCGCCTTACTGCTACCGGTGCGAGCTCGGCCTCGCGTACCCGGAGTGCAAGATCGCGTGTGTCACCTCCCTCGCCGAGCTGATCGAGCGCGTCGGTCCCGACACCGTCGCCGCCATCATGGCCGAGCCGATCATCGGCTCCTCGGGGATCATTCCCCCGCCGCCCGAGTATTTCCCGATGCTCCGGGAGATCTGCGACCGATACGGGATCCCGCTGATCCTCGACGAGGTGGTGACCGCCTTCGGCCGCACGGGGAAGATGTTCGGGTTCGAGCACTGGAATGTCCGCCCCGACCTGGTCACTCTGGCCAAGGGGCTCACCAGCGGGTACCTGCCGATGGGTGCGTCGGTGGTCTCCCACGAGATCTGGTCGACGATCTCTGAGCGGCTCCCCGACTATGTGCCGCTCAGCCACGGCTTCACCTACATGGGCCACCCCGTGTGCTGTGCGGCCGCACTCGCCAACATCGACATCATCGAACGAGAGGACCTTCCCGCCAACGCCGCTCGCGTCGGGACCCACCTCCTGGAGCGGGCGCGGGAGCTGCAGCGGTTCGATTCGGTAGGCGAGGTGCGCGGGATCGGGCTCATGGTCGGCATCGAGCTGGTGACGGACAGGGAGTCGAAGCGCGGGTTCTCTCTTCCCCACAGCGCCTGCACCCGGGTCGAGACCGAGGCGTGGGAGCGCGGCCTTTCCTGCCGCGCGATGGGGACGGAGGTCGTCGGCCTCGCGCCGCCGCTCACGATCGACGTCGAGACCGCCGACCGCATGATCGAGATCCTCGCCGACTCCATCGAGGCGATGGAGCGAGACATGCTCGGCAAGGAGCGGGCGCGAGCGAGCGCGTCGGGGAGGATCTCGGCGTCCGCTGAGTTCTTCGAGAAGCTGCTTCCCTCGCGCTTCGACGCCGAGGCCGCCAAGGATCTGGACCTGGTCGTTCAGTTCGTCCTGGACGGGCCCGAGGCAGCGATCTGGGTCCTCTCCATCCGCGACGGCGCCTTCGACGCGAGCCGGATCGCCGAGGAGCGCTCCGACGCCGCCGCCACCATCCGCAGCTCCGCGGCCGACTTTGTCAAGCTGGTCAACGGCGACCTGTCCGGCGCCGACGCGTTCAGCTCGCAGCGCCTGACGGTCGACGGAGATCTCGGCGCCGCCGCGCGCCTGATGACGCTCGGCATCATGTGAGGCGGTGCCTATCGCTACCACACCTCTAGCACGCGGCTCCGAAGGTCCTCCTCACTGTGCCTCTGCGGCCCGCCCGGCAACGAGGCTGTCTATCCCATCGGCAGTGAACCCGACCTGCTCCAGCACCTCGCGCGTGTGCTCGCCCGGGTGCGGCGCCGGGTGCTTGAGGCTCCCGGGCGTCCTGGACAACCGCGGACCGGGCGCGGGCTGCAGGACCCCGTTGGCGTCCGAGATGTAGGTGTCACGCTCGGTGTTGTAGCGGTGCCTCGCCGCCTCCCTCGGCTCGAGAACCGGGCACACGCAGGCGTCACGGCATTCGAAGATGCGCGTCCACTCCTCGCG
>JBBAAN010000199.1:0-3374 GCA_041658225.1 Actinomycetota bacterium | reverse complement strand
AGGTCTGTCGAGCCGGGTACTGCCAAGTGGTCCAGGACCGTGAGGAAGGCGGAAAGGGTCCCGTCACGGTTGTCGAGAATCTCCACGAGACGGGACTGCTGGGGCCAGTCGATGTGAGAGGCCGTACCTACCTCCCAGAACCCTCCGTCGGGGCTCGAGTGCGGGATCAAGCGGTTTTCATGCGTATGCCCTCCGATGTAGAGGATTACATTCGGGAAACGCAGCAGCAGCGTGGTCACGTCGCCGCCGAGCACCCTTGGCTCCGGCGAGAGCGTGCCGGTGGCCACGAGGGGGTTGTCCGTGGAGTAGAGGGTGTGGTGGGCCGTTAGGATCAGCACCCGATCACGGTTCGGCGTCGTGACCCAAGCCCCGTCGGACCCGCGATAACGCGAGTGGGAAGCGATGAGTTGCTGCTCCAGCCAGGCGATTTGTCCGGGGTCGAAACTGCCGTTGGCGTATCCGTTCGGGTTGACCGAGTCGAGCACGATGAGGCGAAGCTGGGGCCCCAGGTCCCGGACGTAGTATCCAGTTCCCGCATCTCGGTTTTCTTGTGTGAAGCCGTGCCCCACAGGACCAGGGAAAGCCCTGCTGTTGAAGTGCTCGGCGACCCACTCCTTCGTTGTGACTATGCGGCGATCGGGATCCGCGGTCGCTCCGCCCTCAGGCTTCACGGGACTGACGGCGATGGCCGCGAAAGGCGGTGCGGCCGGGCCGGAATCAGGGATGTTGCCCTGCCACAGGATGTCGTGGTTGCCGGTCACCGAGAACCAGGGCACACGTAACCCTTCCGTGTCGAAGGACCTGATGGCCGCCTCGAGGAGGCCGGGGTAGGCGGGGAAACCGTGCTGGAGCCCGTACCTGTCCCGAGAAGGATCGTCTGGGTGCCAGTACAGGGGATTGGGGTAGTCCATGCGTTGTATGCCTTCATATGTCCCCCGCAGCCCCGAATCGGCCGCAACGCGCAGGCCGTCGAGGGTGTCCACGAACCAGCGGATCTCGTTGAACTGGGCGTTGTCGGCCGCGTCCCCCGTCACGAGAACGAAGTCCAGGTGAGTCCCGGTCACGGGGCTGAACATGGAACGGTTGACCTGCCTCACCATGCTTTCGAGAACATGGAGGGTGAGCGGCTCGTGGGGGCGCCATGCTGAGTTGAACGGAGCCGGGGAAGGAGGATCGCTCGTCTGATCGAGGAACTCACCTCGTAGGGGCGATTCGCTGTCGATGAGGTGGATGTCGGTGAGGTGGGCGAAGAACACCACAGACCGCCGACGGGTCGTGCGCTTGGCGTCCCCACGGGCGAGGTCCTCTCTCACCTCGTATGGTTCGCCCTCGCCGTAGGCGAGCCGGAAGTAGGGTCCCGCTCCCATGCTTCGGATGGTTCTGGCCAGGGTGGTTGCCTCTCCGGGTGATGCGGCGAGGGCATGGGCTGCAAAGGGGTGAAGAACGTCGATCACGTCCAGGGCTGACACCGCACCCAGGCTGGCAAGTCCGGCGAGGAACTCCCTTCTCGAAAGCATCTGCCCTCCAGGCATCCAGGTTCTGTCGCTTGCCACCAACGGGATGGCCGGGACCGTATCGTGCACAGCACCCAAGCCGGACATTAACGGTCATTGAGATCTGCCCAACTACGGCCACGAAACCTCCCCAGTGATGGCCACGAGATCTGCCCAACTACGGCCACGAGATTCGCCCGGGCAAGCTCATGCCAAGGGCACCACCCCCTTGCCCGCCGTGGCCTCGGATAGCCGAACGCTCTCGCCCTGGGTGACGCAAAGGTGGGCGTGGTGAAGCAGTCGGTCCACGGTCGCGGTGGCGAGGGTCTTGGGCATCAACTCATCGAAGCTGGCCGGGTGAAGATTGCTCGAGATCGCGACGCTTCTCTTCTCGTAGGCGGCGTCCACCAGCCGGTACAGACCCTCGGCCGCGTCGAGCCCAACGGGCAAGAACCCGAACTCGTAGTGCTATGCCGATGTCGGCATAGGTGGACGAGTTCGGGTTTCTGCACCCCACGGGGCCGCTACTCCCCCGAACCCCAGCGCAGCACGCTCGCGGCCCACGTGTAGCCAGCTCCCGCGCCCAGCATGAGCACCATGTCCCCGTCGGACAGCATCCCGGCCCGTGCGGCCCGGTCCACAGAGAACAGAGGGTCTGCCCCACTCATATGACCCGTATCATCGAGGTACGGGGCGCGCGCCGGGTCCACCCCAAGGGCTTGCACGATTCCCTCGTGCATGGATCTCTTCATGTGGATCAGGCAAAGGCAGGAGATGTCCGCCACAGTGGCCCCCGATTTCTTGAGCGCGCCCTCCGCGACGCCAAGGAAATTCGGCAGACTCACCAGGTCGAGTCGTTCCTTCATAGCGCGAGGGTTGGGCACATCGACGAAGTGGCGACTTGCGTCGACGCTGGCGTGCGAAGGCGGCTCAACGCTCCCTCCGGCGGGCATCACAACGTCCATGGCGAACGAACCATCTGTGATCATATGGCAGCCCAGCAACTCGTTTGTCGGGTGATCCTTTACTAGCAGCCCAGCAACGGCCCCGTCACCGAAGTTGAACGCGAATCTGGATCGGTCGTTCGTGAGATCGACGATGTAGGACTCTCGACAAGCGGCTACCGCGAGGACCTTGTGGATATCGTCCTCCGCGAGCAGGAGATCGCGGCAAACCCTGATCGCCACCGGCGTACCACAGGACACGTAGTCAAGTTCCAGTGCGAAAGCGTTTCGGCAGCCAAGGCGGTGGGCTATCCAGGGTGCTGCGTGCCAGACGGGGTAGTCCTTCCACGTCGACCCGTAGTACACAACAGCATCGATCTCTCCGGGATCCACGCCGCATTCCGCGATCAGACGCGTCCCGGCCTCCACTGCCATGTCACTCACGTGTTCACCCGCAGCCGCAATGTGCTTTCCCCTTAGGCCAAACTTCTCGACCAGCGTCTTCTCCGGAATGCCGCTCGCTTCCCCTATCTCCGCCGCAGTCATCCATCGCTCAGGCAGGTAGCCGGCCGTCGCGGCAAGTCCTATCCGTGTCACGTGCCCTCCTCCCACATGGATCGCCATGGCCGTTGAGCGTCCACTGCATGTGTTGACCGAGTGATGCCCCGTGTGGCCGAACTGGACGAGGGTCTCGGCACAGACTCGCTGGAGGCGAACCCTGGCTCGCTCTCCCGGGAATCGGCCATCCGAGACGCTTTCCCCGGCCGTCAGGGCCGAGGGGCTCCGGAATTCGATCCGAAGTCCGGGACATAGCGATCACGCAGCTCCGTCTTGAGTACTTTGCCCATCGCAGAACGCGGAAGAGCATCGAGGAAGCGTGCGTGCACAGGCACCTTGTACTTTGCGAGCCGCTCGCGGCAGTGACCGACGATGTCTT
>JBBAAN010000198.1:0-3405 GCA_041658225.1 Actinomycetota bacterium | reverse complement strand
TGTCTTCTTCTACGCGCATCTGTCCAGATATGCTCAGGTGACCGAAGGCCAGAGCGTGCGCTCGGGAGACGTGGTGGGATACGTGGGCAACTCCGGCAATGCGAAGGGCGGGCCGGCGCACTTGCACTTCGAGTACCACCCGGGCGGGGGCGCACCCGTGAACCCGTATCCGCTGCTGGGGGCCGCAGCGTAGTGAGGCGGCCCGAGGCGAGAGAAGCCGGACGGGCGGCCTGACGGAGGCATGCTAGACTGACCCCGCCCGAGAGGCGTGGAGGATTGGATTGGAGCGCGAGTTCGCCGACGTGCCGTGCGAGAGAGAGATCGTCGAGGCGCTCCTTGAGTTGGATGATGCTCCATTGAGCTCGCACCCGCGGGTTTTCGAAGGACTGGCGGCGCTGCTGAGACGAGAGCTCGCTGCGCTGGAGGAAGCTCGAAAGTAGGTGCCTGGGGTGGGCGGTGCGCGGGTCAGCCTGGATCGAGAGATGGTTCGCCGGGGACTCGCGGAGAACCGGGAGGCCGCCGCCTCCGCCATTGCCCAAGGGCGAGTTCGGGTCGAGGGAGTCGGTTTGCCCACGGCCTCGGCGCGCATCGGTACGGGAACCCCCATCTGGCTGGTGGCGCCGCCCAGGACCACGGTCTCTCGCGGTGCGGACAAGCTGGGGCCTGCTCTGGATCGCCTGGGGGTCGCGGTCGCCCAGCGACGGGCTCTGGACGCCGGGGCGTCGACCGGGGGCTTCACGAACTGCCTGCTGGATCGGGGGGCGGCGGTGGTGGTGGCTGTCGATGTCGGATATGGGCAACTGGCCTGGCGGTTGCGACAGGATCCCCGCGTGCGGGTGCTCGATCGCACGAATGTACGCAACCTGACTCCGCAGATGGTGACGGAGAGGCCGAACCTTGTGGTGGCCGACCTGTCGTTTATCTCCCTGCGCAAGGTCTTGCCTGCGCTGGTGCGGGTCGCCGAGGCAGATGCGGACTTCGTCCTGCTGGTCAAGCCGCAGTTCGAGGCGCGACGTTCGGAGGTGTCCCGCGGCGGCCTGGTGAGGGACCCCGCAATCTGGAGGAAAGTGCTGCGGGAGGTGTGTTCGGCGGCCGAGGGATGCGGGCTCATGTTCGTCGGGGCCGCGGTGTCGAGCGTCGCGGGCCGGAGGGGTAACGTAGAGTTCTTCGTGCACTTCGGGAGCCCGAGGGAGGGAGGGCCGGCTTTGCTGAATGCATTGGAGAGGGCCGTGGTAGAGGCTTCGGAGCGGTTTGGAGACAAGTGACGTGGACGCTGTCTGGGGTTTGGTCGTACATCCCTCGAACCCGGGGGCCGGGAGACTGGCGGCCGAGGTGGTCGAGTGGGGAAGGAAGAACGGGGTCGCATTTCACAGTTGCGCGGGGTTCGGCGTGGGGGCGACCGGGGTCGCACTGGTCGCGGAGGATAGGTTTGCGGATGGGTTGACCGCGGTGGTCGTGCTGGGCGGAGACGGCACTCTACTGAGGGCGGCAAGCCTGGTCTACGAGGCTCAGGTTCCGATCTTGGGGGTGAACCTGGGCAAGATCGGGTTTCTGACCGAGACCGAACCGGAGGTCGTGGGCGAGGCCCTGGACGGGGTCCTGGGTGGCCGGGTGAGAATCGAGGAGCGGATGAGCCTCGAGGCCACGGTGGCCGGAGGACGCGTGCCGGCGACCGCGCGGGCGCTCAACGACGTGTTCGTTGGAAAGGCGCCGGGACATCTGATCGCGGGATTGCGGGTGTTCGTGGACGGGGCTGTTCTGGACGAGTACCGAGCCGACGGCCTGCTGGTCGCAAGTCCCACCGGATCCACAGCCTATGCGTTCTCGGCGGGAGGGCCGATACTCTCGCCTCGTCTCGAGGCGATCCTGGTCACGCCGGTGTCGCCCCACACGGTGTTTCGGAGCAGTCTGGTTCTCAGCCCGCAGGAGACGGTGGCCATCGAGGTGACCTCGAGAGGCGGTGCCCTGATGCTCGCGGACGGGATGGAAAGGGGACTGCTGGGACGGGGAGATGTGGTGACGGTGAGGCGCGGCAGGCACCCAGTGCGGCTGATCAAGACCGACGGGCTGACATTCCCGAACCTGCTGTGTCGCAAGTTCGGACTTCCGAGCGGCGGGCGTGGAAATCCCGGCGGCGCTCGCTCAGCCGGCGGTTAGAATGGCGGCTGACCCAACCGACTGGCCGCGGTGCCGGGCAGGAAACGCAGTGAGGCGCAGTTGCTGGAAGAGCTGCATATCCGAGATCTGGGAGTCATTGCCGAGGCGCGGCTGGAGTTCGCCCCGGGACTGAACGTGTTGACCGGGGAAACGGGAACGGGCAAGACGTTGGTGGTGGGTGCCCTGGGGGCGCTGCTTGGGGCCAGGACCGAAGCGGGGCACGTGCGCTCCGGTGCCGAGCAGGCATTCGTCGAGGCGCGCTTCAGCGCGAGCGGCGGATGGGCGGCTCTGGGTATCGAGGGGGACGAGTTGGTCCTTGCCCGCGGTATTCCCGGCCGCAAGGGAGGCAAGGGGCGCGTCTTCCTCCAGGGACGCATGGCCGCACCCGGGGTTCTGGCCGAAGTGGCGCGAGGTCTGGTCGAGATCCAAAGCCAGCGGGATTCCCATCGCCTCCTGAAGACGGCGGAGCAGCGGGATTTGCTGGACCGATTCGCCGGGGACGAGGCCCTGAGTGTCAGAAGCGAGTTGGCGGGCGCGGTGTCAGACATGAGGCGCAGCCAGGCCGAGCTCGAGGAGTTGGTCGGCCGGGAACGGGAGCGGGCCAGGGAGTTGGAGTCCCTGCGCTACGAGATCGAGGAGATCCGCCAGGCGGATATCGATCCCGGCGAGGAATCCAGGTTGGAGTCCGAGGAGAGCCTCTTGGCCAATGCCGAGCGCTTGCGGGAGACGGCCGAACAGGCACGGGAGACCCTCGCCGGTGAGCAGGGAGCCCAGGCGTCGGTGGGAAGTGCGCGAAGGCAACTCGGGGCCGTGGCCGAGATGGACCCGATCCTGGGAGAGGCCGCGCGGAGGTTGGAGCAGGCAGGCTACGAGATCGAGGACGTCGCCAGTGGACTGCGAAGGCATGCGGAGTCCTTGGAGGCGAACCCGGAACGGCTCGAGAGCGTTCGCCGGCGCCGGCGGTTACTGGGGGAGCTGAAGCGCAAGTACGGCGCGAATCTCGAGGAGGTCATGCGCTACCGCGAGCAGGCGGAGCGTCGATGGGCGGACCTGGAGGGGGCGCAGGAGGGCCGGGTCAAGCTCGAGTGGGAGATCACCCGGCTGCGCACGCGGAGAGACGGGCTGGCGGTTCGGCTATCGAGTCATCGAGAGAAGGCCGCAAAGAGGCTCTGTCGTGCGGTGGGGCAGGAACTGCGGGATCTCGCCATGGATGCGGCTAGGGTGGATGTGGTGTTTCATCGGCGCGGC
>JBBAAN010000197.1:0-3443 GCA_041658225.1 Actinomycetota bacterium | reverse complement strand
CCGGTGTTCGGGAAGACGCGGCGAACTCCGGGCAAGTTCCCCAGAAGCCCAACGTTCGCCGGCAACGCAACCGCCACGGCCACCGGCACATGAGCGAACCCATGCACCCCAACGGCCACTCCGGACAGCATCTTGACCTGCTCGGCAGTTGGGGGAGCGTCGAAGGTGACGATATAGGTGCCCAGAGAAAGCTCCGCCCTGGCCGGCGTGCCGGCGGTGCCGAAGGACAGAGCGAACGCGACGGCGCTGGCAAGCGCCGTTACAGTCGCTAGAAGTCGGCGCATAATGCCCTCCAGGACGGTGTCCGGGAGCCGTACAACCACTCTCCGACCACGAGGGCACATGCACAAGCTTATCTCGAACAATGGCCCGCAGATGATCCGGTCGCACTAGCCCGGATTCTTTAATGGTGGGTTCCCGAGATACGTGAAGATGCCCTCCGGGGCTGAGAAGCCACGGGTGTCTGAGGCCTCACGTTCTCACCAGGGAGAGCACCTTGCAGGTGAAGCCTAGCGGCGGCGGTTCGTCTGGACTAGTACGCCTCGACCTTGATGTTCCCGCCCCCGAGAGTTCCCGAGGTCTCATAGAGGAAGAACAGGTCGAGGATATTGGTCACCTTAAGCTTGATGGTGTCCGTGCGCCCCTGACCGTTGTCGGTGACCTCCAGCTTGAAGCTGTAGCCGGAGTTGCCGTTGACGGTGGCCGATCCCGTCACTGTGGCTTTACTGCCGCTGACGATCAGCCGGCTCACACCGGCCGCCTTGACCTTGGTCCCGTCGTGATCGTCAAAAGACAGCTCGCCCGCAGGCGCCAGTTCCCCGGCCCGGTACTCGGCGTAGAACCCGAAGGTGCGCTTGTTGGGGTCGAGGATCCACCCACCCCCGGAGGCCCGCCCCGGGGTGCTTTCGTATCCGGGGATCTGGACGCCCAACCAGGTGATCGTAGTCGAAGCGGAGGCCGCTCCCGACGAGGCCGCCACCGTCTGCGTCCCCGGGTAGTCGCTGATCGCGGTCGCCAGGGCGACGCCGTCCGCGTGCGTGGCGATCTCAGCGGTGGAGATGTAGCCGACCCCGTTGCTGGTCCATGTCACCGGCGCGTTGGGAATTGGGTTGCCCGACTCGTCGTGGACCGTGGCCGTCACCCTCACGTCCTGGCCCGGGACCGAGGTCGAGGTCGGGACACATGCCGGCTGGCCCACAGCCGGAGCCCACGGGCAAACAGAAGTTGCGATCGTGATGGTCGCGGGCGCCGGTGCCGGAGGGAGCAGCGTCCCGTCGGGGTAGATCACCGACCACATCCCGCTGGCCGTGTCCACCGCGGAGGCGGTGCCGTGGACGAGGGCCCGCCACTGCCCGGCCATGGGCGCAACCGCGGTGATGCGCTCGTTCGGGATGTTGGTGCAGAAGGAAGAGTAACCGTTGGGCTGAGCGGTCGGGTCACAGACTAGGAACGTGGACCGCACCATGGCGCCGGCCGGATTGTACAGGTCGATATCGACGTCGTTGGCCTTCACGGTCCAGTCGACCATCACGTCCAGGGACACCGCCCCGGGCAAGACGTCAAAGGTGGTCTCGAAGGACTGAGTGGGAATGACCGCGGCCGGGCCCACTTGACCGGAGAAGGTACGTACGTCGTAGGTGACCCCGTCGTTGTACGGCTGCGTTCCCGTCCCGGCAGCCGCCGCCTGCACCGCCGCCAGAGCGTCCGCGTATCCGGCCCCCATCGTGTAAGACTGGTAGTTCGGAAGCCCGCCCGGCCCGCGCGCGGGATCCCGTGAGACGGCGGTGTTCTGCAGGAGGTTCTTCACCTCGGCCGGGCTGAGGTAGGACCCGCGAGATGAGAAGGCCGCCTGCTGGATGAGGGCCACCACGCCGGCCACGTGTGGAGATGCCATGGACGTGCCGCTGCTGACCGCGTAGTAGACATCATCAGGGGGAAGGATGACCGTCCCTGGGGTGGTCGAAGTGATGTCTCCGAGGTCGCCGTAGAAGCCGGTCGACGCGCGGTCGGAAGCGACCAGGTATCCGGGAGCCGTCAGGGTCGGGTGCCAGAGGCTGCTACCGGGAACTCCCCTCGACGAGAAGAAAGCCACGTGCCCGGTGTTCTCTCCAGCCGCGACCGAGATCGCCTTGGGGTTCACCGAGAAGGCGTTCATCGTGTCGGCCGTCGGCCCTTCGTTGCCGGCACCGAACGTCACCGAGATCCCCGCATTCCAGGCGGCATCGGTGGCGCGATTGACCGGGTCTTCAGGGTCGTAGGGCGTGCCCGCGCCCGGGCCCCAAGAGTTGTTGATGACCTTGATGTTGTACCGGGGGTCGCCCGCGTGCTCGATCACCCAGTCGTAGGCGGCCAGAACGTTGACGGCCTCGATCGCCTCGCCCGTTCCCAGGCCGATCAGCCGGGCGCCATTGGCCACGCCCCGGTACTTCCCCGACTCAGTGCTGGCCACGCCCAACCCGGCCGCGATCCCCGCGACATGGGTTCCATGGCCGGAGGAGGTGTCGGTGTTTAGCTGGTTCTCAAGAACCACCACCGGGTCGAGCAGGTCCGCCCGGCCGATGATCTTGACGTTCTGAACGGTCTTCACCGCCGTCCCGCGGCAGAACACCTCCGCCGCGCACAGATCCGGGTGCGTGCCGTCGATGCCCGTGTCGATAACGGCAATGCCCACACCCGCGCCCGTGTACCCGAGATCCCAGGCTTGGTCGGCCCGGATGGCTCGAGTCGACTGGTTGAGCATCTTGACCAGCCCGTAGTTCGGGAACATCTTGCGCACGCCCGGAAGGTTGGCCAGCAACCGCAGGTCGACCGGCGCTGCCACCACCACAGCCGCCGGCAGGTGCGCAAAGCCGTGGACGCCGACGGCGGTGGCCGAGAGCGCCTCGATTTGCTCCGTGGTAGGCAGAGCGTCGAACGTGACGATGTAGGTGCCCAGGGAGATCTCCGCGGGCGCGGGCGCTCCGGAGTAGAGAACAAAGAACAGAGCGCTTGCCACAACGAGACTGATCGACAGGACCCGCCTCATGGTTACCTCCCGCCTGGTCGGTACCAGCCCCGCTGTCCGCAGTCGTGTCAACATCGCGAGTGTCCCGCCACAGCCCTTGCGCTGCAAGGCTCTCACCTGTGAATGGCCCGAAAATGACCCGTGTTGACTAGTCTTCTGGGGCCCAGTGAGAACGGCCGTCCTCACGCCCCGGGGAGTACTCGCCGGCCTGGGTCTGTGGCAAGATTCACGCCGTGGGCGCAGGCCCGGCAATTGAGGGAGGCAGGTGTAGGTCGATCGCCGGGTGGCGGGGATGAGCGGGCAGCCGCTTCCCTGGAGGCCGACACGAAGAGCGACTGGAGGGACGGACCATGTGGGACTGGATAGCTACCGACGAGCAGAAGAAGCTGCGGGACGAGATGCGGGACTTCGTGCGCGGCGTGGACAAGCAGCTCATTCT
>JBBAAN010000196.1:0-3451 GCA_041658225.1 Actinomycetota bacterium | reverse complement strand
TGGCGATGCGGGCGACCAGGTACGGGTCCTCACCGAAGGTTTCCTCGATCCTGCCCCAGCGCGCGTCGCGGGCGACGTCCAGCACCGGGGAAAGGCCCTGATGGATGCCGAGGGCTCGCATCTGCCTGCGTATCGCCGTGGTCATCTGTTCGATGAGATCCGGGTCCCACGCGCAGGCGTTGCCGATGGACTGCGGAAAGATGGTGGCGCCGTGGGCCTGCACGCCACTGAGGCATTCCTCGTGCATGATCGCGGGAATGCCGAGCCGGGTCTCCTCGACGAAGTGGCGCTGGATGGCGTTGACCAACTCGGCTCCCTCGCGTGGGGCGATGCGCGCGGAACCGACGGGACGCGAGACCTGTCCGATTCCGTTGCCGGCGGCGGCCGCGACGAGGTCGAGGGCCACCCGTCCGTCCCTCATGCAGAAGGAGGGCATGACCGAGGTCATCTGGTCGACCTTCTCCTCCAGGCTCATGCGTCCCAGGATGTCGGCAACGCGCTCCGCAACGGGCAGGCTCGCGTCGCGATAGGGGAGAGCGGCGTCCTTGCTGGTCTCGGGCATGTCCCTGTCACTCCTTTGAGAACGGGGAACCTCGGTGTCGTGATGGCCTGGTAGCCGCCCCCGTGGCGCGGCACGCGCTCCAGCGTCACCTCACTTGCGGGGGCGAGTCCATGGCCAAGCGTCGGCCCAGGCGACACGGGCGTAGTCCCCAAGTCACACAGAAGACTCCACCCCCGGCGTCAGATCCGCAAGGCGAACGGGTGCGTCTTCTGTGGAAGGAGGAGGCCCCACCCGTGGCGAATCTCCAGGCCAAAGCGGGCGGATGATCCTGGGATAGCATCCGGGGATAGCCCCCGCGGTGGTCACAGGGCTACTCCTGCTGCTGCAGGGCAGAGGATCGGGCGAAGACGGAAAGAGGGGACGACATGAGGCACGCCAGGTTCGCTGCGTTGATCGTCGCGACGGCGGTGGGCACCCTGATGGCCTCAACGGCCGGCTCGGGTGCCGCGGGGCGCGACTTCGACAACCCCACCTCTCACGACACCGGCCAGCAGTTCGCGACCGGCAACGTCCAACGGCAAGACACGCCCAACGACCCGAACTACGACCAGGCGGAGCCCGACGACCCGGAAGGCGCCACCGCCACGGACCTCTACAGTGAGCGGTTCGACCTGTTCGGGTTTCCCTCTCAGCTCACCCGCAACACCGCCATATACAAGGAAGGCCCAAACGCGGGTCAGCCCATGGTTTCCGGGTTCAACGCGGCCGGCGCGTGGAAGCAAACCCGCGGCGACTCTGCGGTCTTCATCGCGATCCTCGATACCGGAATCAAGTGGGACCGGGCAGGCCTGAGGAACAAGATCCATCTCAACCGCGGCGAGCTGCCCCCCGCGCGGGACGCCTCGGGACAGACTCACCCGTCGGCGGGCTTGGGCGGCTACGACCTCAACGGCAGCGGCGTCCTGGACGTGGACGACTACGCGGCCGACGCGCGCGTGCTGGCAGTCAAGCCTTCCGGGCAGGCGAAGATCACGGGCCTGGACCTGATCCACGCCTTTTCCGACGGCCGCGATGACGACCGCAACGGCTTCGTAGATGACATCGCCGGCTGGAACTTCTTCGACAACACCAACGACCCCACCGACCGGTCGAGCTACTTTGCGGCCGAGAACCACGGCAGCGGCCGGGCGGAGGAAGCGGTCGAGGAAGGCAACGAGGGCTCGGGCAGCATCGGCGTATGTCCCAAGTGCCAGTTCATGCCGATCCGGACCTGGGACACGTTCGTGTCGGACGGCAACACCTTCGGCATGGGCATCCTCTTCGCGACCATCAGCGGCGCGTCGGTCATCGAGGGCGCCAACGGCAGTCTCTACCACTCAGCGTTCACGGAGGCCGCCTCGGAGTACGCCTACCAGCACGGGGTGGTGCAGACGTTCTCGGGCGATGACCTGAACACCGCCAACCACAACTACCCGGGGAACTACGGTCACGTGATGCTCATCCAGGGCACCGTTCCCGACACCATGACCCTGAGCTATGACATGGGTCCGGAGGCCAAGAGCCTCTTCGCGAGTCTGGGTGTGCCCGTCGGGACGGAGATCCCGACCATGACCTACTTTCGGGGCGCGAACACCACCCAGTTCGGTGGGAAGAGCTCAATCGCCATGACGGGGGGGACGGGATCGGAGAACACCGGCAAGGCCTCCGGGGCCGCCGGCCTGGTCATCAGCGCGGGGCGCCAACACGGCATCACCCTGCGCCCCGACGAGACCCGGGCCATCCTGGAGCAGACGGCCGAGGACGTCACCGCCGGCAACACGGTCGGGGTCGGGCTACCCGACTTCGCGCAGGTCGGCTGGGATCCCCACTTCGGGTGGGGCCGGGTCAACCTCGGCAAGGCAGTGTCCGCCGCGCTGAATGCGGCGACCATTCCGCCGGAAGCGGCCATATACGCGCCCGACTGGTATGCGCCTTTGACCGGCGCGAGCGTGCACGTGACGGGGTTGGCGCGGGCGCGATTCGCGTCCGGCGGGCAGTTCCACTACCGCGTCGAATGGGGGGCCGGTCAGGCGCCCACGAGCTGGACCAAGGTCAAGGAGGGCGACGCCTCAGGTTCCCTCACCGACCTTGGCACCATCGATCTCGCTTCGGTGCGCTCGGTTCTGGCTTCGTTCACTCCTCCGACCGACCTGGGCGGCCCGGTGTACTCGCCGACCTCGCCTCACCCGCTGGGCAGTGAGTTCACCGTTCGCCTGACCGTGACCGCAGCCGGCCAGGGCCGCGTTGTCGGGATCGACCGCCGGGTGTTCTCCATCGTGGACGATTCGACGCTGCTTCCCGGCTACCCGAAGAAGATGGGGACGGGAGGAGAGGCTCCGATCCGGTTTGCCGATCTCGAGGGGGACGGGGTACAGGAGCTGATAGTCCCGACAGAAGACGGCACGGTCCATGCCTACCGGCCGGACGGCAGTGAGCTTCCGGGATGGCCGGTGCACACCAGGCTCATGTGGCAGCTTTCCGGTCACGAGAAGGCCCCCGGGTTCAAGGATCTTCTCGATACCGCACCGCCACGTGAGCCGCTGCGGGCTCCCGCCATCGCGGACCTCGAAGGCGACGGCACGCTTGAACTGGTCACGGCGGCCGGCACGCACGTCTACGTCTGGGAACCCAACGGCAAGCTGCGTCCCGGCTTCCCCGTGTCGTCATCCTTCGCCTTCTGTGGCCCGTCGCTGCAGAGCCAGCCTTTGCGCCATCCGAAGTGCGGCTTCCTGGCCTCGCCCTCGCTTGCCCGCCTCGAGGGCGGCACGACTCTCGACATCGTGCAGCCGGCGCTGGACGGTCACCTGTACGCGTGGCGTCCGGACGGCACACCGGTGCCCGGCTACCCGATCGCGCTGGTCGATCCGTCGGTGCCCGCCGACCAACGGATGATCGCTGAATCCGTCAACG
>JBBAAN010000195.1:0-3471 GCA_041658225.1 Actinomycetota bacterium | reverse complement strand
CCTTTGGCCGTCGTGACCAGTCGGTCAACCGTCGCGAGGAGACGACCACCCAGGACGGCCACGAGCAGGGCCGCGTGGTGCGCGAGACCCGGGATCACACCACGAGTTGAGTGCCATGCGCGGAGATCCCTCGGCGTGAGCGAGAGGCCGACCCCGGGCTCCCCACACTAGGATGTTGCGTCGGCTCTCCTCCCTTCGTTTGCGGCTTGGACGCCACAACCGAAGGGAAGGGCCCCGTGGAGGTCAACGACGTCAATAGGGAAGTGCGGCTAGCCCGCGCGCTCGGCCAGGGCCCTGCGCTGTGTCTCGTTCAGCCCCCCCCAGACCCCATGTTCCTCACGTGTGCGCAAGGCGTACTCGATGCACTCCTCGGTCACGGGGCAAACGGCACAGATCGCCTTGGCCTCGGATTCTCTCTCGCGGCGCTCTTCCTTGCGCTCGAAGCGGTTGGGGGCAAAGAACAGCGTAGCCTGCGGCCCCTGGCACTTGGCTCGGTACTGCCAGCCGGTCTGAAGCCGGTCTCTGGTCATCGACATCTCGAACCTAGCCTTTGTCGGCCGAGCGGACGGTTCGCCCCAATGGCGGTCGAACCACTCGGTTCCCGTTCGGAGTCTCCCGCGCCTCCGGCGGCCCGAGCCCGGCGGATATCGGGCGCACGAGCCTCTGGGCGCAGGGCTCCCGGCCGGAGATTAGCACCACCAGGCCGTACCATCAAGGGGTAATTTTGGAGAGATTAAGCCAGGCGCAGCCGGCTTCTCCGGCCTCCGAGAGGGGGGTGCATCGCGGGTATCATGGGTGCACCATGGCTGCGGAGAGCCTCTTTGACGGCCGGTTGATCATCGTTTCGGGCAAGGGGGGCACCGGCAAGACGACGGTGGCCGCCGCCATCGCCCTGGCCGCGGTGCGCTCCGGCCGCCGGGTCCTGCTCGCTGAGGTCGAGGGGCGCGGCGGGCTCGCCCGCCTGTTCTCCACCAGACCCTTCGGCCACGGCGAGGTGGCGCTGGCCACCGACCTCATGGGCATCGCCGTGGAGCCGGACGAGGCGATGCTGGAGTACCTACACCTCTTCCACGGCATGCGCCGGATCTCCCGGGTGCTGGCCCACTCGCGAGCCGTGGAGTTCGCCACCACCGTTGCCCCCGGTCTGCGCGACATCCTCGTGATCGGCAAGCTCAAGCAGGTCGAAGGACGCCGGGAGAACGGTGTGCCCGTCTACGACTTGATCGTTCTGGACGCGCCTCCCACCGGGCGCATCGTCCCCTTCCTCTCCGCGCCTCGCGCGGCTTCCGAGCTGGCGCGCCTGGGTCCGATCCACTCCCAGGCCGAGGCCGTTCGGAGGCTGGTGGAGGACACGAACAAGACCAAGGTGGTGCTGACGACTCTGCTCGAGGAGATGTGCGTTTCCGAGACGTTGGAGACGACAGAGAAGCTGCGCGCGGCCGGGATGACCGCGGTGGCCGTCGTCGCCAACGGCGTCTATCCGCGGAGGCTGGAAGCATTGCGGCGCAACGCCTCCGCGTCGGCGGCCGAGGATCTTCTGGCGGCGGCCCGGCAGGCAGGGCTCTCGCTCGACCGCGAAGGGGTCGAGGAGTTGCTCGCCGAGGGGAAGATCCAGCGCGGACGCCTTGCGCTGCAGCGAAGCCAATCCAGGGTTCTCGCCGAGGGGACCGACCTGCCCGTGTTCGAGCTGCCCTTCGTGTTCGCCGAACGAATCGGCCCGGTCGAGCTGGAGGGCCTGGCGGCGGCGTTCGGGGCCCGGCCGGCGGGCGCAGGCCGCAGGAGCTCGAAATGAGCGGACGCCGGCGCGGCGGCAAGACCGCTCCCGAGCAGGTGCTCGGAGAGTGCGTTCGCTCGCGCGAGGTGATCGTGTGCTGCGGTGCAGGCGGCGTGGGAAAGACGACCAGCGCGGCGGCCATCGCCTTGCGAGCCTCGGAGGAAGGCCGGCGCACGATCGTGCTGACGATCGACCCGGCACGCCGGCTGGCCCAGTCGCTGGGGCTGGCCGGGATCGACGACACTGCCCGGCCGGTCCCGGGGACTCGGTGCCGCCGGTCCGGCGGCCGCACCGGTGAGCTTCACGCCATGATGCTGGACATGAAACGGACCTTCGACGAGGTGATCCGGGCAAACGCCGATTCTCCGGCTCGCGCCTCGCGCATACTGTCCAACCCCTTCTATCAGAGCCTTTCCTCGACGCTGGCCGGAACTCAGGAGTACATGGCGATGGAGAAGCTGCATGAGCTCCACGCCTCGGCACGGTGGGACCTGATCGTGGTGGACACCCCTCCAACACGAAGCGCCCTGGATTTCCTGGACGCCCCCCGGCGGCTGACCGACTTCCTCGAGGGCAGGCTGCTCAAGACCCTGTTGCTGCCCGCGCAGCTCGCCGGCAAGACCTATGCCAGAGTTTTCTCCCTCGGAGCCAATGCTTTCCTTCGCGCGGCCGGACGTATGACCGGCTCAGAGCTGATCTCCGACGTGGCCGAGTTCTTCCAGGCCTTCGAGGGCATGTACGACGGGTTCAAGCGCCGTGCCCGGGAGGTGTACGAACTGCTTCAAGCGCCGGCGACCGCATTCGTGGTCGTGAGTTCTCCCGAGGAGGCGGCCATGCATGAGGCGGAGTACTTCGCCGGGCGCCTGGCCGAGGAACGGATGCCGCTCGAGGCGGTCGTGGTCAATCGTGTCCACCGCGTGCCGGCGATGGAACTGCCGGACCGGGCGTCGCTGTCCGCGCTGCGCGCCTCCGCGGAGGGGCGCTTGCTGGCGGAGTTGCTGGCCAACCACGAGGATTGGAGCCGGGTGGCGCGCCGGGAGGAGAAGGTGATTGGTGAGGCGCTGGCCACGTTGGCCGGGACCGGAATCCTGTGTGTGCCTCATCTTCCAGGAGACGTGCACGACCTGGACGGCCTGCGTCTCGTCAACCAGTTCCTGTTTGGCTAGCCAGCTAGGAGACTGAAGCCATGCGGTGGCCGGGGCTGGCGTCCAGATGGCGCACCAGCGCGGGTTGCCGGCGCAGCAGCGCCCGACGCTCCCGTTCGTTCATCCCGCCCCAGACTCCGGAATCGACCCGCGTCTTCAGTGCATACTCCAAGCACTCGCCGCGGACCTCACAGCGCGTGCAGATGGCCTTCGCCCGGCGCACATGGGCGGCGCCGTGGGCGAAAAACAGATCGGGGTCGTGGCGTAGGCAGCGCGCCATCTCTTCCCATTCGATCATCGCTACCTCACCGGGCCGCAGCGCTGGGTTGCAAGCC
This sequence comes from Actinomycetota bacterium, assembly GCA_041658225.1. Classification (GTDB taxonomy): domain Bacteria; phylum Actinomycetota; class CALGFH01; order JBBAAN01; family JBBAAN01; genus JBBAAN01. Next base: position 217 of record JBBAAN010000195.1, on the reverse strand, counting down.
CAAGGTAGCGGGGGAACGAGTCCTTGCCGATAGCACAAACGGGCCATCTTTGGTGCTCGCCCTTGCCATCCCCGCGCCACTTGCGCGAGCGGGCGCTCGGCCGCCAATCTGACTGCGAGCTTGTGCGGGCTTGGCGGTCGGACCCGCACATCAGCCACAATGATCGGGGAGCCAACCCCGCCGGCGCGTTTTCGTGCCGTCCGTCTACCTCATAGGC
>JBBAAN010000194.1:0-3471 GCA_041658225.1 Actinomycetota bacterium | reverse complement strand
GAGTGTGCCGGCGTGCGGTCGCGGAAGACCTACGCGGGGCAATCCGGGCAGCAGCGCTTGGGAGAGGTCGAAGGTGCACAGGCGCTCGAGCTGGGGAAGGGCCCGGTATCCGGCTTCGATCTCGAGCAAGGCCAGCGCAAACGCCGGCGCCACTTCCTCCGGATCCGGCAGCGCGGGCCTTACGGCGCGGCGAGTCGCGATGGCTTCGAGTTCCGGATCCTCGGATCCCCACCCGTCGAGCGGATCGGGAACGGGGAAAAGGTGGGGCCGGGGTTCCGGATCCTCGATGGGCTCAGGATGCGGCAGAGGCAGGGGGATGCTCAACATGTTCCCCTTTCTGGAATTGACCGACCTGGGCAGTCGGCCGTACAGGGGGGAAGGTCAACTTGGGGGAAAGGCCGACGGACTGGAGTGTGGTGCTGTTCCGACGGTCGCCGGCGATCTGGCAGGCAACCGTGAACCCCCCGGATTCCAGACGTACCAGGGCTGCGGCGGCGGTCGCAGTGCTTTGCAGCATCCGCGTTTCGGCTGTGGGGATGGCGGCCTTCACGCGGTCTGTCAGAAGCGCGGCTGCGCTCTGTGCGGTGGCAGCTCGACCTTGGCCGGCGCCCCCGCTGTCGGCGAGCAGCGGCATTGGGCAGGGAGGACCGGCCACGGCCAGCTTCCCTCCGATCGCAACGACGGGGACTTCAAGGCGAAGCGTGATCGCGCCGGCGTATCCGTCGGGTCCCATGGATACCAGATGAGTCATGATCCGGGCCGCGAATCCGTTGGGGCGTCTGTCGACGGAGGCGGGCACCACCAAGTCCGGCCAGAGCACCCACCCGGTGCGCGATTCCGCCCAGGCGGACGAAGGCGCGGGTTCCGCAAGAAACGGCGCCAGCCGCTCGCCTCGCGCGGCCGGGTTTCCGTCCAGGGTGAGGAACTCGCGCAAGAAGGCCGCCGAGAGCGCCGCCGCCTCCACTGAGGATGAGTCCTGCCCGGTGGCAGTCGTTCGATGGGTGAGGAACTGCATCGCAAGGATCGCCGTGGCGCACGTCGCGACGGCGATCGCCCAGGCAGGGATTCGGCGGGGAGCGCGGTGCCGTCCGGGCTGAGGCAATGCGGGCGACTCAGAAGCGGAACTGGTGGTGCGCCGGAGAAGGTGGCGCAGTTCGGAGCCTACCGGGGAGGGGGAAGGCTCGCGGAACGAGTCGATTGAGGTCTCCTCGTTGGGGTTCATTGCTGCGGTCCCTGGGGAATGCGCAACTTGGTGCCGGGGAAGATGAGGTTCGGGTTTGGACCCACTGCCAGTCGGTTCTCTCGATAGATCTCACGCCAGAAGCGATCGATGGCGAAGGGAGTCCTTCGATTCCCGGGGAGCCGGTCTCGGGCCATGTTCCAGAGGCAATCGCCGGGCTGGACCGTGTGGATATCGGAGGATCCGGAAGGGAGAGCCGCGGTGTGGCTCGGCTGTGAGGCCTGCTCGCCTGAAGGAACCCCGGGCGGAGGCGAAAGCGTCGGTTCGCTCTTCCACCCAGTGGGTTGCGGCGACGGCCGGATCAGAGCCGGTGCCTGCTGGGGTTCCGGAGCTTCGCTCGTGGAGGGCGCCGCGGCTGCGGGCTCCGGGCGCGAAGACCAAGTCGGCAGCGGCAGGATCTCGTGCGGTGTTGAGGGCGACCAGACCCCAAATGGGCCGGCCGCCGGGGGCTGCCAGGCCAGGGCAGGGGTCTGGACCACGAGCCAGATCCCGAGCGTCGCATCCAGAAGGCGCCCAACTCCGCCCCCGCAGATGGACTTCGCCAAATGCGCGGCGCCGGCGCCCAGGGTGGTCGGACACACCGCGACCACCCTCAGCAGGCACGCCATTGCCAGGTAGGCCAGCAGCAGCCAGGCGGCTGTCCCCATGGACTCCACGAGGGCCGAATCAGGGCTGCGGGAGAGCAGAACGCTCCAGGCTTGCGGGGATCTGGGAACGCGACTGGGGCTGCCGTAGCAGTTCGCGAGAGCCAGTCCCGCTCCCCCCAGTGTCGCTTCGATGACAACCAGGCGAGTGAGAAGACGCATGTTGCACCCTGAAGCTTTCTATAGCGGCTAGTTGCGACTGTTAGCTTCTAGCAGCCTCGGCTTGAGGCGTCAAGACCCTATCCACCACCTGCCGTTGACGATGAGGCTTCAGACGAATAGGGTGCCCGTTGAGGTCTGGGGCTTTGGGGTTTCCGGTGACGAAACCGACTCGGCGGACATGGGGGCGACGTTGGACGCAGCGGGGGAAGGGCTGGCCAGGTTGCTCGCGGAACTCGAGGCCACGCTTGACGCCCGGTTGCGCGCGGAGGACGAAGCGCTGGCCGAGGCGGCCGTTCAGGAGGTGCTGTCCCGTCGCCGGCTGTCCGAGGCGATGGCCGGCCGTTTGGGCAGCAGCGTGGTCGCCGAAGCCGGCGGACACACCGTCGCGGGGTCGATCGAGGCGGTGAATTCGGACTCGGTGGTGATTCGAGGAGAGTCGGGCGAGGAATACCTGGTAGCCCTGGGCGGTGTGGCTTTCTCCCTCAAGCCATCAGATTCTCGGCCCGCGCCAGCCCCTCGCCCCGCCAGTCGAGGGCCGGGCCGGCTTCCCCTGCAGGTGATCCTTCGCGGTCTGGGCCGGCGTCGCGTCGCCGTGACCTTGACGCTGCTGAACGGCCGGATGCTGTCCGGCACGGTCGAGGAAGTTGGGGCCGACTACTTGGAGATCGCCGAACTCGTCGGAGTGCGGCCGGCTTCGCGCTCGCGTCCCAGAGTCCTGATTGGCCTGGGGCAGTTGGCTTTCGTGAGAGTCACTCCCGGGTAGCCAGAGGGTGGGCCTCGGTCCAGGCCCTGGTCTGCTGGTGCAGTTCCTCGATGTAGGCCTCCAGCTTGGACCGCTCCACCCGCCAAACGCCGCGGCCACCGATCTTGACGGCCGGCAGCTCTCCGCCGCGCACCAGCGCGTAAACCTGCGGCACGCTGACGTTCAGCAGTACGGCCACGTCATCCAGCGTCAGAAACCGCGGTTCGATTCCCGGCGAGATGCTCATCCCCCTACCTCCCCCTTCTGGTCGCACTGATGGCAGCGGAGCAGCTTGCTTAGATCATCGCACACTAGCCTCGGATTGTGATCAAATCCACTCATTTAGGACAGAATAGATCAAATAGCCTGTGTGAGACCCCCTTGACCCTGTGGAAGCTTGTGGTTACGATGGCGCCCATTCCCCGGGGGGGGAGCAGTGCGAGGGGGAAGGTGGTGGGGGGATTGACGCCGGAGCAGCCCACGTCGCTGAAGCGGCTCGAGCGGTCTTCAGGATCCGTGCCACGCCTCGCTCTTGGAATTCTGCTCGTACTCCTCGCCACTCTCGGTGGCACGCGCCTTGTCCATGCGGCCTCTCGCACGGTTGAGATTTGGGCCGCCGGCAAGGATCTGGCCCCCGGCAAGATCCTCGAAGCCGGCGACGTGCGAACGGTGGCCGTGCGGCT
>JBBAAN010000193.1:0-3474 GCA_041658225.1 Actinomycetota bacterium | reverse complement strand
ATCTTGAAGGCACCGCCGCAGATGATCTCTCCGGCGTCGATGCGGTCACCCTCACCTACACCCCAACGACCGCCGGACTTCCCCCTGAGACGGTTAGCGCTGAACTCACCTGCGACCAGGTGCGCACGAGCTGCACATGGAAGGCGCCTCCGCCCGCGCTCCCGGGAACCTACGCGGTTGAGGTGACGGCAACCGATCGAGCGGACAACGGCAGTTCAGGCTCACGTATGGAGGTCACGGTCATATGACTCATTCGTCTAGGCGTTCGGCCCGGCGTGCGCTGCTCGCACTTGTCGGCCTGACTGCTTCCCTCGTCGGGCCGATTGGTGCCCGGGCAGCTGGCCCGAACGAATATGGACCTCCCGAATGGCTCCCGCTACGCAACCCTGCGAAGGTCGGGTGCGTCGTGAGCAACTGCGCCGGTCCCTACCACGGGTATTGGGCCCTCGATCTCCTTGATCCAGAGCGACGCGCTGGTGACCCGGTTTACGCAGCAGGGGCAGGGCAGGTCCACATCGTCAGCAGGGGCACAGGATGCGGCGGGCCCGGTACCGTCGGCAACCAGCTATCAATCAATCACGGTGGTGGAGTCACGACGGTCTACGTACATTTCGACCAGATCTATGTGAGCGAGGGCCAGTGGGTCGATCAGAACACGGTGCTCGGCTCCATGGGTTCGACCGGCTACACCGACCCGTGCCCCACCTATCACCTTCACTTTGAGAAACGGATCAACAACGTGCGAACGGATCCGGGCGCGCTCAAGGCGTGCCACGGTTCGACGTTGGTGACCTATCCGCAGGATGTTGGATACGGCAACTGGAACGACATCCCTTTCAACAGCCGATCTGTCTACAGCGATGGGACTGGGTGTGGCGGCGGCGATCGCGACGGCGACGGGGTGCCCGATAGTTCGGATCGGTGTCCGGATCAGGTCGGTCCTGCTTCCAACGGTGGTTGTCCTCTTCCGCCCTACCAGCCTCCAAACCTCCTTACCAACGCCAGCTTTGAGCAAGGCGGCGGCTGGGGCTCACTGGGCGGCGCGAACATGCTGGCCTACAACGACGCCTCGCAAGCCAAAGAAGGCGGCTGGTACGAAGAGATGAACGCACCGTCTGCGGGGGGATCGGTTTATCAAGACGTCGGCATCGCTCCGCAGCCTGGACAGAGCTACACGTTCTCGGCCTGGATGCGCAAGCGCCCGAACGATCCCGGGACTTTCGGCGGAACGCTCGCGCTGTGGGGACTTGGCGGCAATCAGGAGTCCACCCCGACCCCCTTCATCGTCGGTCACCACTGGACTTTGGTCTCTGTCCCTCTCAACGTTGCCAACCCCGGGCATTCCGCGATGCGCGCCCAGATATACATGGGAACCACTGCCGATCAGGGAACACTTCAAGTCGATGGGGCGCAGCTCGTCAACGCGGGACTCGCCAACGCCAGCTTCGAGCAAGGCACCCTCGGCGGCTGGGGCTCACTGGGCGGCGCGAACATGCTGGCCTACAACGACGCCTCGCAAGCCAAAGAAGGCGGCTGGTACGAAGAGATGAACGCACCGTCTGCGGGGGGATCGGTTTACCAAGACGTCGGCATCGCGCCGCAGCCTGGACAGAGCTACACGTTCTCGGCCTGGATGCGCAAGCGCCCGAACGATCCCGGGACTTTCGGCGGAACGCTCGCGCTGTGGGGACTTGGCGGCGCCCAGGAGTCCACCCCCACCCCCTTCATCGTCGGCCACCACTGGACTTTGGTCTCTGTCCCTCTCAACGTCGCCAACCCCGGGCATTCCGCGATGCGCGCCCAGATATACATGGGAACCACCCTCGATCAGGGAACGTTGCAAGTCGATGGGGCCACACTTGTCTCGGGCAACGCACGAAGCGCGGCACGTCCGCCTGATGCACCCTCGGCGGTTTCCGCGACACCGGGTAACCGCGCAGCCACGGTGACCTGGACGGCCCCTGACTTCGATGGTGGCGTTCCCCTCACTGGATACCGCGTCATGGCGTCGCCTGGTGGCGCGACGAAGGACGTCGCGGCGGACTCAACAACCGCAAGCTTCGACGGACTGGCCAATGGCACCTCCTACTCGTTCATCGTCACAGCGATGAATGAGGTCGGAGCGAGTGATCCGTCCACGCTTTCGCCTGCAGTTGTACCCGCCGGTCCGCCGACGCCACCTCAGAATCTCAAAGCGAGCGTCGGTCCAACGCTTGGACAGGTCACGCTTTCCTGGGACGCCCCGAGCGACAACGGCGGGGTTCCGGTAACCGAGTATCGGATCTACCGCGCAACAACCAGCGGCAACGAGGTATACCTCGATCGCATCGCGGCAAGCGCCACCTCGTACGTCGATACAACCTGCACGCTCGGCCTCTGCTACTACACGGTGCGCGCTTACAACACGCGTTTCGAGAGTGCCGATTCGAATGAAGCATTCACGCTCGGCACCGCCCTGCCCGTTGCCGCGGACGCCGCGCACCCAACGAAGGTACCAACGCCACAAAGCCTGCGGGTGGGGATATGAAACCGCCGATTCGGCGGCGTGTGGCCGGGCTAGTGTTCGCCATCCTTGCCGCCGCTGTTCAGCTGATCGCCAATCCGCTTCCTGCGGCAGCAGAGCCGAGCTTGAAGTTTCCGTGGGACCGAGCCGAGAATCCCTGGACCCTCACTCAAGGCCCTCACGACTTCGACGATCCGCACACAAACTCCAACTCGGGTCTGGACTTCGATCGCGACCCGGGGAACAACATCGTGCTGTCGATGTTCGAGGGCGACATCACCTTTGCTGGCACCGAGCCCTACTGCGGTAACACCGTCCTGCGAGTCCAGTCGGCTGACGGCTCCGGATGGGCGGTTGAGTACTTGCACATGAGCAGCTTCGCGGTGACGACCGGGCACGTCATGCAGGGAGATATTCTCGGATACACGGGCAACGTCGGTTGTTCTTCCGGAGAACATCTCCACGTAGAGCTCTTCGTCGGAGGCGCTCACGCCAGCTGGATCGGAAGAGTCATCGACGGCTGGACGGTACCCGACTGCGATGATGACCGAGGAGGGTGTCCTCGCCTGAGCCTGGGTTCGTCTAACTTCCCGGGAGCAGGCGGCGACCGCGACGGGGACGGCGTTCCTGACAGTTCTGATCGGTGTCCGGACCAACCGGGTCCTGCGTCCAACGGCGGATGCCCCAGGCTCAAGGCCGACTTCAACGGAGACGGGATCAGCGACTACGCGATCTACCGCGCGAGCGAGGGCAAGTGGTTCGTGAAGTCCGGCCCCTCCGGCGACGCGTTCATCTCCTTCGGCGTGCAGCACGGCGGTCAACTCGACGATGTTCCTCTGGTAGGCGACTTCAACGGAGACGGGATCAGCGACTACGCGATCTACCGCGCGAGCGAGGGCAAGTGGTTCGTGAAGTCCGGCCCCTCCGGCGACGCGTTCATCTCCTTCGGCGTGCAGCACGGCGGTCAACTC
>JBBAAN010000192.1:0-3489 GCA_041658225.1 Actinomycetota bacterium | reverse complement strand
TACAAGCTCAACGCCCGCAAGAACCCGAGATGGAAAGAGGAGGTGAAGGCGTCCGACGTCGAGTACCTTTATTGTGAGGCAACGAATCAGTCGCTCGAGTACCTTTTATTCTGAGGCATCACGGACCGATCTCGGGGTGCATCGAGCGTGTTGCGCATGAGCAGACACCCGTGCGCCCTTTAGGCCGATTCTACCTTGGGGCGTTCTGCTGTTGCCTTTGTTGGGCGGGACGCGTCCGATACCAGCCGAATCTCAAGATGGCATCCGACGGCCCGGGCGTATCTCTTTAGGGTTCTGACGGAAGGGGAGTGCTTGCCTGTCGCTTCCAGCCGCGAGACCACGCTCTTCGTGGTGCCCATCGAGCGGGCCACCGCCTCTTGGGTCAGCCCGGAGGCCAGCCGTGCCGAGAGCAGTTCGCGGATGAGCGCGTACTCGTCAGCGAGCGCGTCGTAGGCTTCCTTGAACCCCTTGCGCTCCATCGCACGTGCGAGGAACTCCTCGCGGTCATGGGGAACCGGCTTGTATGCGAGATCAGCCATTCCGCACCTCCTTCATCCTCTTGCGAGCAATCGTCAGATCGCACTCCGGTGTCGCCTGCGTCTTCTTGACGAACGCATGAAGTATTACTACCCGCTGGCCGACGACGAAGCAGTACAGAGCCCTGCCGATGCCCTCGCGTCCGCGAGGCCTGAGTTCGAACAGCCCGTCGCCCATCGCGCGCGAGTGCGGCATGCGCAGGTCCGGGCCGAACTCGATGACAAGGTCCACCAGGCGCGTGTAGTCAGCCAGGATGCCGGTAGGCCAACGCCTGACCTCGTCCCGGATGCGCTCGTGGAAGTACTCAACGGAGTAGGATATAGGCTGACGTTAGCATTAATGCGAACGTACCGTCAAGCGTGGACACGTCCGGAACGTTCACTGCTCGCGCACGGAACTCATTCTCCGCCCAACGTTGGGCGCATGACCAGCAAACCGACCCCGCGCGCCTCCCGAGCCGAGACTACCTCACACGGCCTGTTTGTCTGCGCTTGTTAGCCGCGCATCGAATCGTCGGGCCGATCCGGCAACTGGCGGGCGTGCCATACCCCCACGATCCAGACGGTCTCATCCACGATGCGGTAGAAGAATCGGTACGGCTCAGCCGGCACCTCGAGATGCGGCAGGTCCGGGAACTCGGGAATCGAGTGCCCGGAGCGAGGATGCGTGCGCAACTGAGCAACCACCGCTTCCGCGCGCAGCTGAATGCCGTCAGCGGCGGCGGGGCTCAGTTTGCGCACGTAGCGAAGCGCATCGAGATACTGCGAGCGCGCCTGTGGGACGAAACGGACTCTCACGCGCTACTCGCTCGCCAGGAGCTCGCGCGCTTCCGCCATCACATCGTCCGCGTCGTATCCGACTCCGGCGGCGATCTCTGCATCACCACGCGCGAGGATGCGCAGGATCTCGTTTTCCCTCTGGGTGCGCTCATACGCGCCGGCGCTCTGAAGCACAGCCGACGCGCGGCCGCGCTGCGTGATGACCACCGGCTCGTCCGAAGCAACCGCTCGCTTGATGACGCCAGCAGTGTCCTGTCGAAGATCCGAGATGGGGATGATGGCGGGAATCGTACTCATCAGAAGCACCTCCTACGGTACAACCAATGATACCACATACCTTGCTGTGGCTAACGGTGTGGCGCATCAGCGGCGGCCCATACCTAGCTGGTTGACTACTCGGTGCGGGATCGCCAGTAGAAGGGGCGCTTCCTCTGGTGGGCGATGGCGAGCACGCGAACGTGGGCGGTTTCGACGGCGTAGATGATCGTGAACGGGAACTTCGCCAAGACCATCTTGCGGACGCCGTCCGCGACTTCTGGTCCAGAATCGGGGTGCTCACGAATGCCGTGGTTGGGAATGCCTCCCTGATCGTCACCCCTCGTTGATAACGAGTGGTACGCCGCCGAGACCCAGATGGAAGTCGGTGGACCAGCAGCTCGCAACACGCCGTTCCTGCATGAGGTGCAGGCCGACCGCATCCGTCATCGTCAGGTTCTGGTCCGAGTATCGGCGCAGCAGGATTCCCGCAGCTGCCTGTTCCGCCGGACCGACAGAGGTGATCGTCATCGGGGTCATGGCTTCGATCATCGCGAGGAACTGGAGCGCGCGGATCCGGTCATAGCGGCGAAGGAACCAAGCGTGCCCCTCTGCGACGACGAGCGTCGTAGTCACCAGCGCAGGCGGCTCGGAGAACAGACGGCGGAACAGGGGATGGTACGAGTCGGACCGGTCCGCGAACGCGATGATCGCGGAGGTGTCGACGTACGCTTCAGTCTTTGCAGCCATAGACCACGTCATCGATACTCTGGCTGGACGCGGAATCCCCCGTCTCGACCATCCCCGCATAACGCATCCAAGGGCTCGATTCGTCGACGGGCAGCATGCCGCGAAGAGCGCGACGGAAGAACTCCGCCAAAGAGATGCCGAGGCGGGAGGCCTCGCGCTTGGCGGCCGAGTACTCGGCCTGAGGAAGGCTGATCTGCGTCCGAATCATGATAACAGTCTATACCCGCTTGTTATCATGCGCAACCACCTGCGGCACGCAGCATGATTCAGCCGAACGCAAGGCAGGAGGTCATCCCAACGTCCAGCACTTGACCCGCGTACCGCGGCTCTTGTGCCCTCTCCACCCAAGCCACCTCACCGTGCCGCGGGGAGTCGGGTCGAATGCTTGTTCGACAAGCGCAGCCATACCGAGACGCACGGGCGACCACCTCTGGGCAGCTGCCGCTCTCACGGCCTATCCCATCCAAGTCCCGATGCCACTCCATGCACCTTCGAGATAACGCCCGTGTGCCGAGCGCGACGCGACCCTTTGGCAGATCTCGAGCATCAGGGCTTCGCCCCCTCGGTCGTATAGTGTCTGCCCGATGCGCCGGATGCGCGCCTCGATCTCTTGTTGTTTCTCGGCCGCCTTCTCATGCGACATGGTCTTGAAGGCCTTGTCGACCTGATCGCACAGGCGAATCAGGCGAGTCGCGTCGTCTGGCGATTCTGATGAGGCCGGCGCCGGCCGGGGTCTCTGACCGCGCCCGACCCAGCTACGGATCCAATCGCGAATCCTGTCGACGAGCAGAAGGAACAGCGCTCCGCCGGCGAAGGCCGCGGCAATGATCAGACACATCAACCAGACAGACACCGCATTGCCCCCCATACTGCTGACCCGCGCCCCGAGATTGCCATCGCGTCTGTCGAACGTGTGGCGCATCAGCGGTGGACCGCGCCATTTCCTTGTTGCTCAGACCTTTACGCCATCCGCTGCGCTTGTTAGCTGAGCGGCAGCATCGCCTCGAACTCGAACTCATCGACGATCGGGACGCCACCTTCGCCTGCGTTCCGCAGCTAATTGCCCTTCTGGGCCACGTCCGAGGATAAAAGTGCAGGTCAGGGGTTTGCGACCAGTCGGAAATCGCGAAATGTCATAGATACACGTTTCGTGAATTGCGGGTTGCAT
>JBBAAN010000191.1:0-3494 GCA_041658225.1 Actinomycetota bacterium | reverse complement strand
AACGTCACCGCGCCCCGAGGGCAAGGCCGCGAGGAGCGCCGCGTACTGGACAGTACGCAAGCGACGAGCAACACGGCCATCGGGGATGCGGGGGCGCTCGAATGAGGGCGTATTTGCGGGGGCGAGCGCTAAGATGCGGCGCGAGCGAGTTCGCCGTGCGCGCCCGGGGCGCGTCCGCGCTCGGAGCAATGTGGGATCCGCAGGGGGAGGCCGCGTTCGTGACCGACGCCGGGAGCAGCGAGCGGACGGGTTCGTCCGCGTCCGAACCGCGCGACGACTCCCGTCGGACAAGCTCACGAGCGATCTTTCGGCGGCTCCCCGATCTTGCGCGTGGGCTTGCCTGGATACCACTTGGTGAGTTCCCAACCCCCGTCCAATTCCTCGAGCGTTTGGGCAAACCCTATGAAGAGCGCTCGGGCACCAATCTGTTCGTCAAGCGCGACGACCTCTCCCATCCGGGCTACGGCGGCAACAAGGTGCGCAAGTTCGAGTTCGTGCTGGGAAAGGCGCTCACCGAGCGCGCGAGTTGTCTGGCCACGGCCGGGGGATGGGGATCGCACCACGCACTGGCGACGGCTTTCTTCGCCAGGCAGTTGGGACTCTCTTCGCGGCTGTACCTGTTTCCTCAGCCCGTGACCGAGCACGTGCGCCGGCAGTTGCTGGCCATGTTCGGATGCGGCGCCTCACTCTTTGCCCGATCCCGCCCATCCCTTGCCTACCTCAGCCTGGCGGCTACGTCGCTCGGCAGGGCCGGCCGGCCGTTCGCCATCCCGCCGGGGGGCAGCACGCCGGAGGGGATCCTCGGATACGTGGACGCCGGGCTCGAGCTGGCCGAGCAGGTCGAGCGAGGCGAGGCTCCCAGACCCGATGCGGTGGTGGTGGCCCTGGGCTCAGGGGGTACCGCCGCGGGACTGGCCCTGGGACTGGCCTTGGGCGGTATCGACGCCGAAGTCCTGGCAGTGGGAATCACCACTCCACTGGTCGCCAACCTCCCCTACGTCGAGTGGCTTCACCGGCGGGCACTGAACCTGTTGCGCGCTCACCTGAGCGCCTCAGAAATGACCGCGCTCACCCATCCCCGCCTCCGCGTGGTCCAGGGCTTCCTCGGACGCGGATACGGCTACCCGAGCGCTGCCGGCGCCGCGGCCGCCAAGAGAGCGCTGACGACCGAGGGCTTGCCCCTGGAGCCGACCTACACGGCCAAGGCCATGGCTGCCCTGCTGTCGTTTGCCTCGGAAAGCGCCGCCGGCAAGACCTACCTGTTCTGGGACACCTTCAGTTCCCGACCGATAGATCCACTGATCGATGGGGCGAGCATTCGTGATCTGCCGGCGGACCTGCGAATCGCTGTTCAGAGGGCACGCCGCCAGTCCGGCCGGGAACCCAATCCGGCCCCCGGGGGCCCAAGACCACCGGGGTAGGCAGTGAGCGAGGGCGGCCAAAGAAGCGGCGCAGCGTGCCGCCCGAAGAAATGGCAAAGCTTGCCGGCAGGGAATGGCACGGCCGCAGCGAAGCCAAGAAGTGTGAGACGTGCGCGAGTCACTCGAAAGGACGGTAGGGAAACCATGGCAGAAGTCCGTGTAGACGAGCGAGACCAGGCCAACCTGTTTGCCTTGATCCTCGAGACGATGCTCGAGCAGGCCCAGGCGAACGGCAAGAAGCTTCCAACCTCGGGAAGAATCGGCCTGGCCGCCGACAAGATGGGCGCCACCGTCGACTTCACTCCGCAGGGAGCCACCATCTATTCAGGGCTGCGCCCTCCCTTGGAGGCCAAGCTCTCCGCGCCGCTGGCAACCCTGGCGTCCCTGGGGCAAGCGCAGTACGGCGCCGCGCTGACCAACGGCAAGATTCGCTTCTCAGGCAACCCGCTGGCGCTGGCCAAGCTCGCGGGAGTCCTGCTCCCCGCCGGGCCGTGGGGTCTCGGAGGCCCGGCCTGCCCCGTGCGGGGCAAGGCGGCGGCCGTCGCACGCGCCTACGCCCGCATGTCCTCGAAGAAACGGGAGGTCAAGTGACGTGAAAGTTCAGCGTATAGCCAAAAGCCTCGCCGCGATCGTGGGGGACGACCGGGTCACCACCGACCCCGCCCAGCTTGCCGTCTACTCCCACGATATGACCGAGAACGACGACGCGATGCCGGACATCGTGGTCCGGCCCGTCTCCACCGAGCAGGTCCAGGGCATCGTCAAGCTGGCCGGCGCCGAAGAGATCCCCCTCGTTCCCGTCGTGGCCCGCACCAATCTGGGCGGGCTCACCAACGCTTCGCGCGGCGGCATCATCGTCGACCTCTGCGACATGGACTCCATTGAAGTCGACCGCACGAGCATGCACGCATACCTCGGGCCGGGGGTCGGATTCGGCAAGCTCGCCGACTACTTGAAGAAGAACGCCCCGGAACTGACCGTCTCCTACGCCCTTTCCCCCCCCGAGGCGAGCGTGCTGGCCAACTGCATCCTCGACGGGCTGGGCAACCTCTCGCTTCGCCACGGCACCATGGCCGACCAGCTTGCCGGGCTCGAGGTCGTGCTCGCAGACGGGTCGGTCGTGCGCACCGGCGCCGGCGCTCTCTCCTATTCCTGGTTCTCCCGCGCGCCTTTTCCGGACCTGACCGGGCTGTTCGTCAACTGGCAGGGCACCACGGGCATCGTCACGCGCTGCTCGGTGTGCCTCTGGCCCCTGCCTCCGCTTCGCATGCGCCGCTTCATCCCGACCTACGACCTGACGGCCACCTTCGCGCTGATGCGCGATCTGTCCCGCACGGGGGTCTTCGACGACATCGGTGGGCTGACCTGGCCGGCCGCCAAGATGCTCTTCGGAGTCAAGCGCCCCATGACGCGCGATCCGGGCGAGCCGGAGTTCTTCCTCTACACCGACCTCTCGGCCAACGACAAGTCCGAGCTAAAAGCCAAGGAACGGGTGGCGGCCCGAGTGCTGCGGGCCCACAAGGGCAGAGTGGCCATGGACGCGCCGCTGGCCGTTGAGGCGCTGACCTCCATGGCGCCTTCCTTCGCCAAGTTCGCCGATTTCCCGATGACACTGGACTTCCTCACCGAGTACGAGGGCGGGGGGCTGACCTGGGTCGGCACCTACGGTCCCACCGGTAAGTGGGAGGAAGCAGCGGCCAAGGGCAGCGCGGCGCTGATGGCTGAGGGCTTCCCGCCGATGCTCGTCGTGCGTCCGATGAAAGGCGGGCACTTCGGAGTGCTGCGGTTCATCACCTGCTTCGACCGCAGCGATCCCCAGGAGGTGGCCCGGGTGCGAGCGGCGAACACTCAGATACTGCAGGTCTGCCTGGAGACCGGGTTCATCCCATACAAGACGCCGTCCTGGGCGTTCAAGGTGATGGCCGAGCACATGGATCCCGGTTACCTGGAGCTGTTCAAGAAGATCAAGGCCGTCATGGACCCGAAGGGGATCATGAACCCGGGCAGGTTCGGCCTCTAGCTTCCTCCGGGTCGCGGGGCTGGGGTCGCGGGGCTGGGGTCGCGGGGCTGGGG
>JBBAAN010000190.1:0-3498 GCA_041658225.1 Actinomycetota bacterium | reverse complement strand
GTGGTTTCGAAAGAACCCCGAGATGACCAAGTACTACATAGACAAGCGATGGGACTACTACGAGCTGTATTCACGGGACTGGCTCGCGGGTCTGGAGGCGGTGATCGTCGAGTACTCCAAACACGCCGGGCTCAGTCCCAGCGAGGAGTACGGCTCCTACATCATCGACAGCATCGTGACCGGCACACCTCGCGTCATCTACGGCAACGTCAAGAACGACGGCCTGATCACCAACCTGCCCACGGACGCGTGCGTGGAAGTGGCTTGCCTGGTGGACCAGCACGGGGTTCGACCGGTCAAGTATGGGGACCTGCCGGCCGTATGCGCGGCCCTGAACAACGTGCAGGTGAACATCCACCGGCTGGCGGTTGAAGCTGCGCTCAGCGGTGACAGGCGCTTGGTCTATGCGACTCTCGCTCTGGATCCCCTGACAGGTCTGCACTGCACGCTGCCCCAGATCCGGGAGATGGCCGACCGCATGTTCGACGCCTTGGCCCCCTGGCTGCCGCAGTTCCAGCCCTCCTAGTCCAGGTCCCTCTTGAGCGGCGTCGACCCGGCCGACGTGGCTCGGTTCTCGCCAACCGCCCACCGCATGGGTAGCACCACGTGAACGTCTTGCCGCAGGCGTCCCATTCGCAGCAGTGCTCGCCAACCGCCCACCGCATGAGTAGCATCACCCCAGCCGGGCCGTCCGATTGGCGGTGGAAACGCCCGTGCTGCTGAGCCCTGCAGCACGGCTCACATCACACCAACCGGGTGCCCGACGCGTCCGTGCCGGTCTGATCCTTGGGGGGTGGCCAGGATGTCGACTGTGATGACGGTGACGGGCCCGGTTGCGCCCGAGAAGCTCGGCCGGGTCCTGATCCACGAGCACGTGCTCGTCTCGTATCCGGGCGCCGAACTGGACCCTGCCGACAGTTGGGATCGATCCGCCTGCGTCGAGACGGCCGTCGCGCGCATGCTCGAGTTGAAGCAGCATGGAGTGAGCACTTTCGTCGACGCCGGCCCGACCGACATCGGCCGCGACCCGGACCTGCTGGTCGAGGTTTCCGGGCGGTCGGATATGCAGATCGTCTGCGTCACCGGCTTTTACCACGAGCACATCGGCGTCCCCTACTACTGGCGGAACCGCACCTCCGAGGAAGTGGCCGAACTGCTCCTGCACGAGATCGCACACGGCGTGGCCGGCACGGCCGTCAGGCCCGGCATCATCAAGATCGCCAGCTTCGACCCGCCCGGGGAACACGATCGCAAGATCATCGCCGGGGCGGCGATCGCCGCACGGGAATCCGGGCTGCCGGTCATCAGCCACTGTGAGAACTCTCGCGGAGGGGACGTCCAGCAGGCGATCCTCGCCGAGCACGGCATCGATCTGCGGCGCTGCATGATCGGCCATCAGGATCAGGAGATGGACCTGGCCAACCTCAAGGCGATCGCCGACCGGGGCTCATTCGTCGGAATCGATCGCATCGGTCTGGAGGTCCTGGCTCCGGATGAACACCGCGCCGATTTCGTCGCCGCTCTGATCAACGCGGGATACGCCGATCGCCTCTGCATGTCGCAGGACCACATGTGCCACCTGCGCTCGGCCCGCTTCCCTCTCCCGATCCCCGCGGAGGTCAGGGAGATCTGGGGCTCGATCGAACCGATGGTCTACGAGCAGTTGTTCCGCCGCTCGCACACCTATCTGTTCACCAACTTCCTTCCGATGCTGCTGGATCGGGGTGTCGATGCGGGCACTATCGACCGCATTCTCACCGACAACCCTCGCCGCCTCCTGGCCGGCGAGTAGGTGGTTACAGCTCGTGCTGGTAGCGGTAGATCTGCTCGAACAGCGAGTCCATCTTGGGCGGACGAGCCACCGCTCCACCCAATAGCCCGGTCGCCAAACGATGAGTACCCGGTCGCGCGTGATTCACGGGACGCTGACGAGCTGCATGACGTAGTCCGAGTTATAGGTTGCCCCGCTCGACTGGGCGTTGGTGCGCTGGGCCTCCTTGATCGGAAGGCCTATCGACGGCGCATACCAGGCGTCGATCTCGGTGCCGCCTGTTTGCTCGCCTGAGAACGTGGATCGGAGCTCAATCTTGTAGGTGAAAAAGGTGCCGGCTGGAACCGTCACCGTCTCCGTACCCGTGATCTTGACCGTTGAGGTCTCCGTCCGCTTGCCCGCTTGGGAGCTCGTCGACCAACTGTCTCCCACTTTCATCGGCGACTTCATGCGCAGAGCCGGAGGCACGTAGTCCTCCTCCGAGTTCTGGACGACTCCCATGCAGGTGACCGACGAACCCGTGAATGTGAGATAGGCGCCGTCAGGACGGTAGGAGTAGATCTGGCGCTCTTGGCGGTTCGAGCTGTAGGCCCAGTCCTCCACTGTGCCACCCGCGTCCTGCTTGACCACCAATCGGATGTCATCCAGCTTCCACCCGCAGGCCGAGAACGGCCCGAACTTCACGCGCTCATCACCCTGCGCACGGTAGCCGTATGCACCGGCCTTCGGAGGGACCACCCGGACCAGACCGCTTGGTGCGAGCGTCGGAGCCGTCGTCCGCGTTGAGGTCTTCCCCGGACTCGGGGTGGCCGTCGTTATGGTCGGTGCGGTCTCGGCGCCACTCGGTGCGGCCTCGGCGCCCGAGGGGGACGTCGCGCCGAAGGCTCCTCCCTTGGAGAACGCAACCGGATTTCGCCTGGTCCACCATCCATAGGCCAGGAACCCGACGACGACCAGCACCACGATGGCCAGCACACCGGCCAGAATCTTGCGTCCCACGGTTCCTCCACTCGCTCGGCGGCTCGACCCTTGTCACCCGAGCCTAGTGTAGTGCGCCCGAAGTTCCCCTACATTCGGTTGCGTCTGCATCTCGAATCGCGGCGTTGCTCGTCGGTTGCATACCTACAGGAGTGGGTATCCCTTTAGGTCCACCTAACCCTATGCCTTGTGGTTGCCGCTATGGCTGGGGTCGGCGGGTCGTGCACGTAGCCGGTGTGACCACCAACCCGGGCAGGGCCTGGGTCGCCCAGCAGGCCCGCAACTTCCTGATGGCTCTTGAGGAGCGCTCTCGTTCGTTTCGCTTCCTCATCCGTGACCGCGACACCAAGTTCACCTCTGGCTTCGACGGGGCCTTCGCCTGTGAGGGCGTGAAGATCATCCGCACGCCAGTTCAAGCACCGAACGCCAACGCCGTTTCGGAGCGACGGGTCCGGAGCCTGCGTCACGAGTGCCTGGACCGAATCCTCATCGTCTCCCGCCGCCAGCTCGAGAGCCTGCTTCGCGTCTACGTCTCTCACCACAACGGCCATCGACCTCATCGTGCTCTGCAATTCCAGCCACCAGGAGCTTCTCAACCGGTCGTGGCTCTTGATCCAGTACGTTGCGAGAACGTGCGTCGGCGTGACCTGCTCGGCGGTCTGCTCCACGAGTACTGGACCGCGGCGGCCTGAGAGCCGGATCGCCGCCTGCCCGCATCCGGCGCACTGCAGTAGTTGAGGCAACGCACG
>JBBAAN010000189.1:0-3514 GCA_041658225.1 Actinomycetota bacterium | reverse complement strand
CGTGAGGATCGAGATCTACCGCGACGGCGACACCCTCGGGGCGCGGCTCTTGGTCACCGGGCCCATGGCCTCCATGGTTGACAAGGTGACGCAAGAGGCCGTCCTGCTGCCTGCTGGTCCCGACCTGTTCGCGGCCCGGGTCGAGCAGGCCAAGACCCTGGTGCCCGTCGTGTTCTACAGGCTCGAGGACGGCAGCGAGTACGTCCACATGGGAGAGCGGGCCACACCCAAGCTCAACTGAACCGGGCGAGGAGGCTCGATCCCCCGAGAGATGCCCCGCCTCGCGAGCGCCTGCCACGCATCCTACTTCTCACAGTCCAGCCGAGGCGCCTGCCCCGGCTTGCGGGGCAGGAGTTTCTTAGCCTACACTGCCACTGACATCTCGCTTCCCGGGGGAGACACCTTGGGGTGGGTTCCCCGCGACATCACGCCTCCCGGGAGGGCTGCCTCACCGAGCATCTGGGGGGTCGCGCTATGAGGATCCGCATCCTGCCTCTACTGACCGCATTTGCCCTCATTGCTGGGGCATGCGGTTCGACTGTCCAGTCATCCTCTCCCAAAGCTTCGGGCTTGGGGGCAGACCACCCCGCGAGCCCGGATGAGACGGCCGGGACCGATGGCACATCCGGCCTGGAACCCGAGTCGCGTACCGGAGGCGCGAGTCTGTCTGGCAGGAGCCCGTCCGGAACCTCCGGCACGCGTTCCGCGACTACGGGCAGTGGCGCATCCACCAAGGTCCGCGGGGTCACCGCCAAGGAGATCTACATAGGCATCCCCTACGCGGTGAACAGCAGCGCCGTCAACGAGTCGGCCGGACTCAAGGGTGTCACCAGGGGAGATGAGCGGGAGGAGAGCAGCGCTCTGATCGCCGATGTCAATGCGCGTGGCGGCGTGCTTGGCCGCAAGATCGTCCCGGTCTGGTACGAGGTCGATGCCCTCACCAACGACGACGCGGCCACGATGCACCAGGCGATGTGCGAGTACTTCACGCACGACCATGAGGTCTTCGCCGTCTTCTACGGAGGCAACGAGCAGTTCATCAAGTGCGCAAGTGACGCGGGTCTACTGCTCGTCCATGACAACCTCGCGGGCCTGAGCGAGGACGTCTTCCGCAAGTACCCGTACTACTTCGAGATCAGCACCCCGAACCTGGACCGACTACTGGCGGCCCAGGTTCCCGCCCTGGCCGCTCAGGGCTACTTCTCGCCGTGGAACACCGCTACCGGGAGCCCGGGAACGGCGCGCGCGAAGGTCGGGGTGGTCAGCTATGATCTCGGCCCGTTTCGCCGCGCGGTGGAGAAGACCTTGCTGCCGGCGTTGGCCAAGGCCGGCTACCCTCCTCAGAGTGGGGACGTCATCTACGTCTACCCGGCAAGCCGGCAATCTGACCTGGGCGTTACGTCCGCTCAGGTCTCCAGCGCCGTGCTGAGACTGGCCAGCGACGGCGTGACGCATGTCCTTATCGTCGACCTCTCCTCAGCGATCACGCTCTTCTTTGCGCAGACGGCGGACTCGCAGCGCTACTTCCCCCGTTACGGCCTCAACAGCCAGAACGGCGCGCAGGTGCTCATCGACACCGGCATCGCGCCCGGGCAGTTCCGTGGCGCGAAGGGCATCGGTTTCCTTCCGATACTCGACATCCGCCCGGCCGAGAACTCCGACGACGGACCCTACTCCAACGACGCCAGGCGCCGCTGCGTTGCGCTCATGAAGAAGTACGGGCAGGAGCCGGCGGATGCCAACGCCAAGGGTGCCATGCTGCTGTCGTGCAACCAACACTGGCTCTTCCAGGAGGCGATGCGGCTCGGTGGGCCATCCATCAGCCGCGACGCTTTCATGACCGGCGTCCACCGCCTCGGGTCATCCTTTCAGTCCGGAGTCACCTTCCGGACACGCTTCAGCCCCAGTCAGCACGAGGGGGCCTCGGGGATTCGTCACTGGGCATTTGACGAGTCGTGCGGTTGCATGCGCTACACAAGTGACGTCAAGGACTTCTAGGCACTCCCCTCCGGCATCAGCTTCCCGGGCGTCCCCCTGTGGGCTCGCAGGCCTGACTTCGGCTCACCGAGAGCGCCTTCCGGGGAGCATTGCTCGCATCGCAGGGGTTGATGTACTGCGAGGACAGAGCGAGCGGCGCCGTTCCCCTCGACGGCACTCGGGGGAGCAGTGTCGTCCTGCGCGAACCGTGGCCTCGACGACGCCCCATGCGCCAAGCATTTCCACGATGGCCGACACCACCGCTTTGGGGGCATCGATGGGCATCAAGATGGGCATCAAGTGGGGTGTCCCGGGGACAACGCGATGCTCCCCGGCGTCGCTACGGGCGGCGGCTCCGCCCTCAGGCCTGGGGCCGTTTCTCAAGCACGTACCAGCCCGTCCTGCTGATGCCAGTCACGGCGCAACCGTCGTGGATCGCTCCGCCCATCGAGTCCCGCAGCGCCTTTCGCCACTCCATGGCCAGCGCCGGGTCGGTCCGGCGCAGCGCAACGATGTCGGACGGCAGCCGGAACAGCAGCAGGGGTCCTGTGGCGTCGACCGCCCGGGGGCTGCCATCCGCTTCCTTGCCCAGGACAACTTGGGCGCCGCGGGCAAGAAGTGCCTCCACGTCGGGCTCGATCCCGCGGCCTTCACTGGCCGCAATCGCCCTTTCTGATCTCACACTCCAGCGGATCTCGACGCGGTCACTCTCGTCCCCGGCGTTCACGTTATCGATCATCTGACCATAGAAGTGCTCATGGTAGGCGACGATCTCGGCCCCCAGTTTGCAGAGATTGAAGTGCGCATTCCGGCGCACCAAGGGATCGAAAGTCCAGTGGACCAATTCGAGGCCGTGCGCGAGTGCCCATGCGCGCTGGTATTGCTTGAGCGCGAACCCGATCCCACCGCGTTGCACCCCGGAGCACACCGCGAGCATGTGCGAGTGTAGGTGAGGCTTGCCGCGCATCCCCACGAATCCGAAGACGGCACCAACCAGGTCCCCATCGGCGTAGGCGCCCATGAGGCAACTGCCGGCATGCGCAAGGGCCCGCACCAGGTTGGCCGGCAGTACCGAGGCATCTGAGCCCGTACTCCAAGTTTCGTCGAACAGGCCGGCTACCTCGGCGATGTCGCCAAGGGCCAGGGTGTCGCGCACCGTCACCCGGGCGCGGCAGGCCGCCTGCTCGGCGGCTCGCCTCGCCTGGTCCGTGACTTCGACCTCTGACATCAACTCCGTCGTCATACTCATCGCGCACCTATGGTGCCCGTGAGCCGCGCCCCCATCTTCGTCCTGGGGCGAGAGGCAGCCGCACTTCGTTTGTCGGGCCGTTCAACGCCAGGCGCGAATCTCGCTCACCATCGCCGCTACAAGTGCCGCCCGCTCCGCCATCGCGGAGACCAAAACGTGTTCCCCCTCGGCATGCGCACCCTCCCCCACGGCGCCCAGGCCGTCGAGTGTGGGAATGCCAAGCGCGGCCGTGAAGTTGCCGTCCGAAGCACCCCCGACATGGCGTTCCTCCAGCGGGCCGATACCGAG
>JBBAAN010000188.1:0-3536 GCA_041658225.1 Actinomycetota bacterium | reverse complement strand
CACCGCGCTTGGTCCCGGCCTCGGCCAGGAAGCGGTGCCCGCCATCCAGGATCTCCGTCAGGGCGACGTCGAACCCGGACGTGGCCTTGGGCCCGGTCTTCATCGAGACACAGAAGCACGTCCCGGCGGCCCGGCCACAGTTGACGGCCACGATGAAGACGTTGTCGCGGCGAGCCTTGTAGTCCGGGTCCACGTACTTGCCTTCCAGGAACACGCGGTCCTGGATGGCAATGGCGGCCAGCTCACAGGAGCGGGCGCCGACGAACGCGTACTTGGGAGGCTTCGTGGCATCCTTGCGGTACTGGATCCCGTTGCCGTCCCGCTTGGCCGACCACAGCGCGAGCTGGGGGGGCCAAAGGTAGTGCTTCCACGAGCGAGGGCCGACGACGTAGCCGAAGAGGGCTGCGCTCTTGCCCTTCTTGATGCGGTAGGTAGCCGCATCCTGCTCGTCGACGTAGCCGGCCGGTAGGTCATCCACCGAGCTCAGCTCGTCGTAGACGATTGCGCCGTCGCGCACTGTGGGCCCCACCAGGTTGAAGCCCTTGCGCGACAGCGTTCCCAGAAGCTCTTGAAGATTCCCGGCTTCCAGGACGACCTTGTCTTGTACCTGGATTACCCGACCCTTTACAGCCATGTTCTTGCCACCTAAGGGTGTGAGGGGACCGTGGGTGAGGCGGCGCAATTTCTATCATGGGGGCTGGGGGGTGTCAAAAAGGCAGCACCCACATCGCACCTGGATGTCGCCAATTGTCCCTTCGTGAATTCCACGGTTGTGCGTTCGTGAATTCCACGGTTGTGCGTTCGTGAATGCCACGGTTGTGCGTTCGTGAATTCGACGGTCGCACAAACGCGATTGCCGTTGCCGCGCGATCGTTCGCGATCAACGACTGCCATTGCCGGACCTGTCGCGCACCGAGGTCTCGAAACCGTTGTCGGGCAAGGGGTGCAGGCGACACGGGATCGGCCCCGCCGCGAGGTGTCGGGGTTGTTGTCGGGCAAGGGGTGCAGGCAACGAAAGGACAGCGGCGCCCGGAGGCGCCGCTGTCTGATTGCCTACCCGGCCTCTCTGTTGGCGCCGGGCCTCAGGAAGGGCGCTTGCGCCCTCCCGTGCATGCGCTAGATGAACCTCCTTGCCAGCGTTCCCAGTCCGATCAGCACCATCAGCATCAGGCCCACTGCCGCGGCTCGGCCGGCGGTCTCCGGCACGTGCCGGTCCTGGGCGGCGAGCGTGTAGGCGAAGGCCACGCCGGACTCCGCTCCCTCAGGGGCTCCGGCGAAGCTGGTCGTGGCCTGGGCGCGCCGCTCCATTGCGGCGGCCAGAGCCGTGCCCTCGGTGGCCAGTACCGTGGTGCTGCCCACGGCCTCCAGGATCTTGCCGGATCCCTTCTCGGCCAGCGCGGCCAGCGAGTCGGCCACCGTCTGGGCTCCGCTCTTGATCTGGGCGATACCGGCACTTAGCTGAGAGAGACCGGAAGCCAGGGTCGTGACTCCATCGCGGATCTTGTGGGTTCCGCCGATCAGCGTTGTCGCGTTGGACGTGGTGCCCAACGAGGCGATGGCGGTGCCCAGTCCGGCCGAGACTTTTCGCAGTCCGGCAGTGACGGTTCCGAGTTGGGCGACGAGGGTGTCAACTCCGGCCTTGACGGTTCCAAGCTGCGAGTACAGAGTCGCCAGCTTGGGGTTGACGGAGGTGCCCAGGACGGCCGAAGCCTGGCCCAGACTGGAACCGAAGGCCCCTTCGGCTCCGGGAACCATTCCTAGGGCGGCGAACACACCGTCCACCAATGCCTTGACCACGTTGGCGTCGTTCTGGGCCGAGGTTGTCGAGGATGGAACCGTAGTCGAGGAGCCCGTCCCGACCAGGCCCTGGAGCTGAGCAAGCCCGGTGGAGAGTTGGGTCAGTGACGGTCCGGCCGCAGCCAGCCCGGCAACTATCTGGTCGATACCGGTCTTGGCGGCACCCAGTCCGGCCGTTCCGGCCAGGGTCTTCATGCCGGCCTCAACGCTGGCCAGCCCGCCGAGGATGGTGGTGGGTTGAGTGGTGGAGCCCACTCCGGCCCCGGCCTTGCCGGCACCCGCGCCGACCTGGGAGATCCCGCCGACCAGCTCGTCCGTGCCGGCCTTGAGCTTGCGTAGGTTCTCATCCACCGCCGCGGCTCCCGCCAGCAGTTGCCGCAGGGTCTCGGCTTGCTGGGTCACTTCCGCGAGGGTCGAAGCCACCGAGAATGGCATCACGACGACCTTGATCTCGGGGACGGTGACGTTCTTGCCGTCCGCGGTGATCGTCGCGGTCTGGGTGGGCTGGTAGGTGGGAGGGATGAGCAGCAGGTTCCAGCTGATGTGCCACACGCCCTCGTCGTCGACGACCACCGCGGCGTCACCGGCGTTGATGTTCTTCCACTCGGCGGGGTCCAGGATTGCGCCGACCTGGGCAACGAGCGGAGTCGCCACCGGCTCATCCTTGACGACCGTCTTGCCGGAGGCGTCCAGGAAGGTCAGGCTCTCGGTCTTGATCGTCTGGTTGGACACGGTGATGGCGAGCTTCACCGGGCCGCTGGCTCCCACGAACTCCTTGGCCGGGACTTCCACGCCACCCTTGGTGTAGGCGATCGAGATGACCGCGGGAAGCGTCTTGTCCGTGGTCGAGTAGGTCGTGATGTCCTTGCTGCCCTTGACGTCCAGGGTCCAGGTCGCCTGGTTGCCCTCGAGTGTGGGCATGGCGAATCCGTAGAGGTTGCGGAAGTGCGTGGGGCTCACGGTGTCGGTGACGGTCACCTTGCCGTCTCCGAAGATGCGCAGGGAGTCGTATAGCTCCACGCGCTGAATGGTGCCATCCGGGTTCATGACCGAACGCACCAACTCGTGGTCGGCGACCTTGGTGGCGGCGGTGGCCGCTCCCACGGCGGGAGCCGCGGCGGCCAGAAGCGTTGCGCCGGCTGCCAGCACGGCGAGCAGAGCGAGGCGGCTACGCATTCCAGCTCACCTCCCCGTGCGACTCCTCGGTTTCGGGCACGACGTCACGGGCGCGCACCCCGGCCAGCCGGTAGAGCACCGTGGCGCTCAGCAGGCCGAGTAGCAGACCCAGAGCCACCTCCGAAGCGATCGGCAGTCCCGCCCCCATGAGGGCCGACTGCTCGTCCGCCTTGTAGGCCGGCGCGTAGGCTCCGTACATCGCGGCGAACGAGATGATGGACACCGGCGCCGGGATGTAGCCGTTCCCGAGTCCGCCGATGAGCACCAGCACGCCCATCACGATGCCCACCCCGATCCCCATGCCTACCGGGGTCAGAGGCAGGAACTGTCCGGTGAGTGGGAACACTACCCAGCCGAGGCCGACGCCTAGCACGGCGGCGATCGCGACACCCGGCAGCTTCTGGCGGTGCTTCCCGGCGAACGAGTAGAGGGCGAAACCGATGGCGACCGGCCAGATCGTCGCCAGCCTGAGGCTGCCGGCATGGGCGAAGAAGAGCCCGGCCACCACCCCCCACACCACAGCAAGGACGAAAGATCTGCGCATATTGCGCCTCCCTTTGGAG
>JBBAAN010000187.1:0-3553 GCA_041658225.1 Actinomycetota bacterium | reverse complement strand
TCCTTCGCCACCGAGACTGGCCTGTACGACCTCAAGTACACCTTCCAGCCTGCTGTCTCTGTGGAGCACTTCGGCCGAGTGGCGGGCAACTATACGGCCGCCAAGTACCCCGGCAAGTTCGGCATCGTGTGGCGCAACTCCCCGAACTGGCAAGGAGGGCGCGACAATTTCGCCGCGGCGGTTCGTGAGCACGGCAGCAAGGTCGTGGCCGACATCCCCGTCCAGCAGAACCAGGGCGAGTACACGAGCGTTGTGTTGAACTTGAAGAACTCAGGCGCGCAGACGGTACTGGCCTGGTTCAACGTGCTGGAGTTCACCCAGCTCGAAAAGCAGGCGGCCGCCCAGGGCTACTACCCCCGCTGGGTGGTGCCGGCTTTCCAGCTTGTCACCGACGTTCTGGGTGAAGATGTCGATGGTTCAAAGGGCCCCCCTATCGTCGGGTTGTTGCCCAGCACCGAGTACCACCAGGGTGATCGCTCGTCGCCCTGGTCGGATGAGATAGCGACTATGGAGGCCGCGTACGCCAAGTACGACCCCGACAAGGAGACCATCAACGACGTCGACTGGCAGACCTGGCTGGCCTTCAAAGAGATGACTCGCTTCCTTCTCGACTGCGGGAAGGACTGCACCCGCAACAAGCTCGCCGGAATGCTCTTGTCGGGCTATAAGCTCAAACTGCACCCCTTGTGTGCCGTCGACTTCGCCCGGGGCCGCGGCAAGCTCGGCTCCTTCGAGCTGAACGTGATGGAAGGAACCAAGCGCGACGGCAAGTCGGGTTGGAAGCAAGTGGCCAGTTGCGCGGAGACCTTCTAGGGGGAGGCATCAGCGCCGTCGCCCGGCAGGGATGAGGCAGACGCTGCCCAAGGGGGTGCGGCAGGCAATGCTGGGGACCAGCGCCAAGGGGTTGCGTCGAATCGCGGCCGCCGTCTGGATTCTGGGCATCGGACTGGGAATAGTACCCGGAATCATGGCCTCAGCTCCGGCCAGAGGCGACGAGGGTGGTCCGGGGAGTTTCGATCCGTATTCCTACTCGAACGACGCGGGCACGCGCCCCTACCGGGTATACGTTCCCCCCACATACACCGCGGCGGCGATGCCGCTCCTCGTGGACTTGCACGGCTGTAGCTCGAACGCCCTCGAGGAGGCGCGGTGGTCGCGCTTCAACGAGGTCGCCGCGGCGCGGGGCTTCCTGGTTGCCTATCCTGAGCAGGACCCTAACGCCAACGGCAGCCGGTGCTGGAACTGGTTCGAACCGGCCAACCAGTTCCGCGACGCGGGCGAGCCGTCCATCATCGCGGGCATCACGCGCGCCGTCATGAAGCGTTGGAAGGTAGATCCGCGCCGCGTCTACGTGTTCGGCATCTCCGCCGGCGGAGCCATGTCGAACATCATGGCGGTCACCTATCCCGATCTCTACGCGGCGGCGGGTGTGTACGCGGGATGCGAGTATCGAGGCCTCCCATGCATGGGTGCGCAATCTGCCGTACCACCAGAGACCTCTGGTCAGTGGGCTCACGAGGCGATGGGTCCACGCGCTCGAGTAGTTCCCCTGATCGTGATCCAGGGTGACTCGGATCCCCTCGTCCCCGCTGCCAACGCGGAGCTGACCGTGCAGCAGTGGCTGACCAGCGACGACCTCGCGGACGACGGCAGCAACAACGCAACAGTCCCTCGAACTCGGGCGAGCACGCAGTCGGCTGCAAAACCCGGAGGTCGCGCCTACGAGATCGACTACTACACCGACAAGGGCGGCTGCGTTCTCGTGGAACGTTGGCTTATTCACGGGATGGGGCATCAGTGGTCGAACGCGACGTCGAATGGGTCGGCGCGTGATGTGATCTTCACCGATCCTCTTGGTCCGGACATCACGCCACGAATTTCCGATTTCTTGATGACGCATCCGATGCCTACGCGCGGCACGGTCTGTTTATCGGAAGCCGCTGTCTCGCCGGCCGCCGCGAATTCGGTTGCTGGGGCGAAAGCCGGCGCGCGGGCTCTTGCCTCCAAGATCCCGGCAACAGGCGGCGGCCCAGAACAGACCGTCGGAGTCACTGCACTGGCGATCGGGTTGTTGGTGGCCTCTCGTCGGCGAGTAGGAGGGAGAGACAGCAGGGGATGCGCGGAGTCAGAGACTTGAGACGTGTATTCCGGGATCGAATTGTGAGGTCGCAATCCACGGCTGGGCTGTGAGGCCTGCGAGAAGGGAGGAGTTGAGTGGCTGACACCCGCATCGCTTCGAATGACCGGATTCGGATCGCCTACGAAGTCCTTGGGTCCATGGGGCCATGGCTGCTTCTGGTGCAGGGCCTCGGTTACGGTCGATGGGGGTGGGAGCCGATAGCCAGTGACCTGGCAAAGGACTTCCGGGTTGTCATGTTCGACAACCGCGGCATCGGCGAGAGTGACATCCCGTCCGGCCCGTACACGGTGGAAGAGATGGCGCGTGACGCCCTAGCCGTCATGGATGACGCTGGCGCAACCCGAGCGCACGTGCTCGGTGCAAGCTTGGGGGGCATGGTGGCGCAGGAACTCGCGCTTACGTGCCCGGACCGAGTCGACAAGCTGGTGCTGATGTGCACGACTGCCGGCGGCTCCGACGCCTACCCACTTCCCGAGCCGACGCTCCGGCTGATGAAAGAGGGACCCACCCTGCCGCCTGAGGTAGCGCTCCGCAGATACGTGGAGAACGCCATGGCCGGGGGGAGCGGAGCATCCAGGCCCGACATCGTGGAGAAGGTCTACGCCTATCGGCTCGCCAATCCGCCCAATCCGGCGGCGTGGGCGGCGCAGGCCTCAGCAGGGGCCACGTTCGACGCCTCAACCAGGGTTGGGGACATCAAGGCTCCGACGCTAGTGATGCAGGGAGCCCAAGACGTGGTCGTGGATCCGCGCAACGGTGAGCAGTTGAGCAAGCGCATACCCGGAGCTCAGCTGGTGCTTCTACCCGGGGCGGGGCACCTGCTCTTTTGGGAGGAGCCCGAGCGCTGCCTTGAAGCAATCAGGAGGTTCCTGGCGGGCGGGGCCCCCACCGCTGCGACGGGAGGTCAAGCCCAATGAGGAAGGGCCTGGGGAGCATGACCGTCGGGGAGATGCTGCGCGGCCGAGCGACGGCCACCCCAAACCGTGTAGCGATCGACTTCCTCGACCGGCCCACCACGTACCGCGAGCTCGACACCCGCTCCGAACGGCTGGCGGCCGCTCTGCTGCGGGCAGGCCTCCGGCAGGGCGACCGGGTGGCCACGATTACGGGTACCTGTCCCGAGCACGTGGAGATCTTCTTTGCGTGCGCGAAGGCGGGGCTGATTCTGGTGCCTCTCAACTGGAGGTTGGCCCCCGCCGAGCTCGCGTACCAGCTCAGGGATTCCGACGCAGGCATTCTGTTCGTCCAGCCTGCGTACGAATCCTTGGCGGATGAGGTGGCGAAGCAGACATCTGTCACCCCTCTTCGTGTGACCCTAGAGGCCGGCGCGCTTGCCGGGTTCGTGGAAGGCGCGGGTGACGCCCGGAGCGTGTCCGTCGCCGACGACGACCCGCTGCTCATCATCTACACGGC
>JBBAAN010000186.1:0-3569 GCA_041658225.1 Actinomycetota bacterium | reverse complement strand
CACCATGGACGCACACTCGAGTGACCAGCCCGAGCTTGAGGCACGGCTGGCTCGCATAGTCGAAGGCCTTCAGCCCATGTGTCCGCGGAGGGTGCTCCTGTTCGGGTCGGCCGCGCGCGGCGAGACCGATGCCCTGAGCGATGTGGACGTAATCGTGGTTGCCGAACGCGTTGCGCCCAGATTCCTCGACCGCATCGCGGAGGCATACGACTTGTTGGACCCCCACTACGGTCTCGACATACTCATCTACACGCCTGAGGAATACGCGGCGATGATCGCCGCGGGCAATCCCCTTGTCGAAACGGCCGAGAGGGAGGGGCGGGTGTTGTATGAAAGACCTGCTGCGTGAGCGCTTCCCAGCCCTCGCCTGCTTCCACGCACAGCAGTCCGCAGAGAAGGCGTTGAAGGCGCGGCGATTCCTCGCCGGCCGCGCCGAGCAGGATTGAGGCGGCTCAGGCGGAAGCCGGCGACTACTGGATGAACCATCCTTCTGCTTATCGGAAGCGCTCATGCACGCAGCGCGAGATCGGACTGTCGACGAAGTCCCAGTTGCGCTGGGGCTGCACATCGACCGACACGGGACGGGCGTTCCATGAGCAGGTGGGCGAATAGGCCCCCAGGAATTGAACGAACACCGAGGCGGCGGCCAAAGAGATGAAAGCCACTCGCCATCTAGCGCTCTTGACCAGCGAGGGCGGCCAGAAGAGTGGGTACCACAGCAGGGCTACGAGCGGCATGACCTCGGTCAGGTAGCGGGGGCCAAACGTCCACCCGCCCCACCAAACACTGAACTTCCCGTAGAAGAGCACGGTCGCCACCACGCCGCAGGCGGCCGCCACCATGAGCGTGTCTTTTCGTCGAACGGCTCGAGTGGCTCCCGCCACCGCCAGGATCGTCACGGGGGCGAAGACAAAGAGGCCTCGACCTGGGGAGAACAGCAGACCCGCAACCCCTTGGAAGATGTTGCCGCCGAACCCCACTTCAGGTAGGCCGAGTGAAGCCAGTCGCGGCGCCATGAGTGCGTATGCTCCAGCGAGCTGACCCGTGGCGGCCATGTTGTACGCCAGCTCGGCCGCCACCAGAGCCAGGACACCCCCTACCACTCGCGCACGCTCGCCCTTGCCCTTCCATATGAGGTATCCGACCAGGGGCAACACCGCCGGCGCGGTTTGGGGGCGGATTGCCATGGCTGCTCCGGCTGCGAGTCCTCCAAGCGTGGGCCAGAGCGAGTCCCCGTTCCGCGCGCGGACCGCGCAGTAGGCAAGCGCCGCCACCGGGAGCGTGGCGGCGGGGTGCTGGCAGAGCGACTGGGAGGCGATGGAGTACACGGGCGTGGCGATGGCGTACGCGCCGGCGAGAATGAGCCCGATCTTGAGCGAGGCCCCCAGACGCCGTAGGGCCGCGTAGACGAGCCCCACCGAGAGCGCAGCCATCAGGCTGGCGGCCAGCTTGGCCACCACCATGGACGTGGACAAGGGTTGGCCATTCCAGATGGGAAACAGGAGAAGGTAGACGGGCAGAGCCAGGAGCCCCGTCGCGGGCGGATACGCTGAGAGCAACGCCCCGGCGTGTTCCACCGCCCAATACGGGAGTTGTCCATGTGGGGCAACCACGTCCCGGTAGGCGTTCAAGGTCAGGGTGCCATGCTGGAGAATGGCAAGGGGTATCAAGCGGTTGGGCGCCTCATCCCCGCATCCCCCTCCGTAGGTGCGGGTGAGGTTGTACACGAGGAGGGTCCCGAGCACGAGCCAAAGAGCTGCCGGGAGGTGCTTCCTCCGGGCCACCTCGCGAGTCAACTCATTCTTGCTCAAGACCGCTCCAGTGCTCGCGTGGTGCTGGGGAGGATCAGTCGGTGCAACTGGGGGGAAGAACACGGGGGGCATACATGACCGCCCGGTGCTTCGCCCCGGACGTTCCTCTGGTCGCCACCGTCTGCTGGTCGATGAGGACCCAGCCGGGGTCGGATCGCAACGCCACTACCAGAGGGTCTATGTCATCCAGCAGCACATGGGTGACGCAGTAGCGTCGCATGTAGTCTTGCCATTCGGGACGACCCACCCAGGCGCGCATGTAGTCGGCCACGAGCGATGATCCGTAGAAGTCCAAGCGACCGTCCAGCGCCACGAGGGTGTGAGGCCACCCCAAGTAGAGCGCCAGTCCCGCCCACGTTTCGTCCGTGTACAACCTTACCGACCCCCCCTGCAGACGCTCAAGCGTCTCGACGGGGAAGACGGGACTCGCCACTGCGGCCACCGAGTCGGATCGTGGGAAGTCGCCGGCTGTCAGGATGGCGAAAGCAGCGACTACCACGGCCAGGCAGGTGACGTTCAGCACGGCGGCTGCCGCTGAGCCAACCTCGCGGCTGGTGCGACCTTGCCACCTGACTGTGACCCTCCCTAGTACTCCGGGAAGGTACCGGGCCACGGTCACCCCCAGGACGACCGACGACAGGGTGAGGTTTCTCGCGGCCATCGCCGCCAGCGTCACGAAGGCCAGAGTGACGATGACGTCCGTGGGGTCCGGCCGGCGTGGACTGAGAGACAGGCCGACCACGGCGAGCAGGAGCAGGAGCAGGAAGAGCGCGCCGTCGACCGTGTGGAAGTCGGGCGAGCCCCACTCCGATATCAAGGGGATGGAACTCCTCACCAGCTTGAGCGCATACAGGTGAAGACCGGGACCATACGGGTTGGCAAAGGAAGCCAAGAATCCGGTGCCGGCCACCAGGCCGATGCGTCGAGCCCAGGCCGGCTCCGCCCCTTCCCAGCGCAGAGCGATCTTGAGCCCCTCCGTTGCCGCGACGACCATCACTAAGCCCAGCCCGATCAGCACCATGCCGTGGAGGTTGGCCCACACGGCCGCGATGGGCACGAACCACCACACCGTGCGGTCGCGCCGGCGGAGAAGGTTGAGAGTGACGGCGAAGAGAACGAACGAGAACAGGTTCGGCCGTTCAGTCCAGCTGCTGGCTCCCGCGAAAGCGACTATGGCGACCAGCGCCCACGCGCCCACGCGGTGGCCGGCCTCCTTGACTATCAGCCTGGCGACGAGCACGTAGAAGAGAACGAGCATGAGGGCCCGCCAGACGACTATGGCCCGCAGGCCGAACGTCGAGGCGATGCCGTGGAAGACGACCTGGGAACCCCACTCCTGGACCAGCCACGGCTTGCCGAAGGCGGTGAACGAGAACGGGTCGGTGTGGGGGATGTGGTGCGTGGCCACGATGAGCTGGCCAGTCCTCAGGTGCCACCAGACGTCCGGGTCGGCGAGAGGTTCTCTCAGGGTGCGGGCCGCCGTTGCCCCGAGGACGGCGAACGCCGCGATCGAGGCTGGACCGATGCGGGCAAGAAACCCCAGGTGTCCCCGCTGAGGGGCTGCCTTGACCGGCTGGTTGCCCGGCCGATGGGGCCCTTCCAGATCCACGGTCTCGCCTCTACTCCGTGTGCAGCCGCTCGTCGACGAGTCTCTCGGCGACCATCCCTCCGAGGGGGTCGAAGCGGAAGTGAGTGAAGTCCTTGCGGAACTCCAGGTCCATCAGGCTTGGTCCTCCGCGGTTCTTCTCGATGGAGAAG
>JBBAAN010000185.1:0-3571 GCA_041658225.1 Actinomycetota bacterium | reverse complement strand
CGAAGACGATGAACAGCATCGCCGTGACGTACCAGCTCACCGGGAAGCGATCCCCCACCGGAAGCCGCTCGACCTCGATTCCGCACTCGTAGGGAGCGGACTTGCGCGCGGTGGGGTTCTTCGGCCCGACGAGCGAAGCCACCACGAGACTGGCGACCACGAACGCCGTCGCCAAGCCCAGCAACACCAGGATCGGAACGTAGTCCGAGAGCAAGCCGGCGACCTCCTAGAGCCAATTCGGCTCCCCACAGTATCGGCGGGTCCCGTGTGGGCGCAAGCATCTCGTCGAGCGCGGGACCCACCTTGAGGTCTCCCTGCGCAAACACGGCCACAATCGACCACCCCCGCGTGCCGGATGGCTGTGCTGTGGCCGATGCTCCCCGGGCAGGACTCGCGTCAGATCTGCGCCGGTGCGACCTGCCGCTTCGAACCGTCAGATGACGGTATCGGGAGCGTTCGAGGTCCCTGCGGCCCCACCGCGTTTCCTTGAGGCCGCCGCGCGTGACGCTGGCGGTCGGTTCTCAAGGGCGACGTCCCGGGAAGTTCGATTGCCTTTCGGGTCAGCCGGCCCGGCCATGATATGCGGGTGATGGGGGCCTGAGCGGTGGGGTCAGCGCGTACGAGGCCAACTGCCATCGCCAGCAGGGACCCGCCGTTGGCGAAGCGCGACAGGGAAGCCGGCCTCGATGAAAGCCGGAGCGTTCCACCGTTCCTCACAGGTTTCTAGAGAGACTGGCAGGAGCTGGGGCGGGGGTGTCGAATGTGGGAAAGACTGCTGTGAGCGCGCCGCGGGCGTGGCTGAAGCCGCCGCGGGCGTGGGGCGGGACAGGCGGCGGCAATGGTGGGCCGAGTGGGTTGCCAGTCCTGTAGTCAAGGGGGCGGCATGGTGACCAGACGAATCGCGCAGTGCCACTCTGTCGGCGGCCTCGATCCGGAGTCGGTTCGGCCTTCCTTGATGTCTCTGGCGTTGAGGCACATCCCTCCCGATTATCAGGGGCTGGCAAGGGACCCCGTGGATCTCGACGCAGTCTATCGAGTGCTTGCACCGCGGCTTCGAAGACTGGCGTGCGGCATTCTCGGCGACTCCCATCTGGCTGAGGATGCGGTCCAAGAAGCTTTCCGCCACGCGGTGCGCGTCCGGGGCATCCTGGATCCGGCCCGCCCACTCGACGGATGGTTCGTGGGAGCCACCTCTAGCATCTGCAAGGACATGCTGCGGGCGCGCAACGCCCACCCTGCGGTGCTCGGTACAGAAACTGAGGTCCTCGACGGAACGGAGTCCGACCCGCATGAGCGTCTGTTGGCCGTTGAGGGGGTACTGGCCATTGGCGCCGCGCTTGGGAAGGTGAGCGAGCGCCACCGACGCGTGTTGTTGGCCAGGGTGGCAGGCACACGGTACGCGGAGATCGGCCCGGGCGAGAGTGTTTCCGCTCGGGCGATGAAGCCGCTTCTCTCGCGTGCGCGAAGGAGCCTTCGGATGGCCCTTGATCAACAGGAGGCGAGACTGAGCGTCAGGGCTGTCCGCTATCCGCCCACCTGCGGGATCGTTGGGTCTCACTTGAAGCGACCGAGGATCCACGGGGTGCGAGCGGTGGACCGGGAAGAGCTCGTGCGGCAGAAAGTTCGGAATCCACCGATACCTTTGGTTGGGACCTACGTATTTGTTGATGTGGAAAGGCGCCTGCCGACCGCCTCAAACCCGCAGCACGGTCAGCTATCTGCTCGGGGGCTAGGGGGCACAGGAGCGGCCCGGCGTGCCGCTGGAGGAAGGGGGTGGACCGGAGTCACGCCGTACGGAGGCCCACTCCTGCATCCCCTTCACGACGACACACATCCGGTGTTGTTCGAAAGCCAGGTGGCTGAGGGCACGGCAGTGGTCGGCGTGTGACTGAGGGAAGGAGGTGGGGGGGGCGCCTGGCGGGATCTGGGTCCAAGAGCTCCGGCGGCTGCCGGTGTCGTTCCGAACTGAGAGAGCGGGTGTGAACAGCGGGGGGTGACCAGCATGAGGCGAAGGTTCATCGGGTGTCTTCTAGCGATCGGTCTGAGTGCAACCGGCCTCCTCGTACCGAGTCTCGGAGCCGCCGGTCTGGAAACGAGCGGCTCGTTGTGCCAACGAGTGCTCCCGGCCGCCCAACCCCACTGTCTACTGGATCAGCCCGCAGGATCATTGCGTCGAGTGGTGGTAGACAGGAGTAACTCGGCCAGTACCTCCAACGGGGCGACCTGCATGTTACACGGTGTGCCCGCCTCGCCACTGACCGCCTGCTATTGACTGATCCGGACGGCTAGGGACTCGCCCAGTCACACTGGGCGAGTCCCTGCTTCGCTACGGGGAACGTCGCTGCAAGATGCCCTCTGGCAGAGGGGTGACCTTTTAGTCCCACCCACCCGGCGGAAGCTGGGCTTGGGGTAGGGGCAGTGAAGGGGTCTGCCAGCAGGCCAGTTGTGGGAGGTTCAACGTGAGCGGGGTCGCTGACCTGATCGGGCGCCATGCTTCGTCCGGACATGGTCGAACCCCTTGGCGAAGGACACACGCTGCCCGCAGCTCCTCGGTTCGATTCTGGTCTGAGCGTTGTCCTTGGACCAGGTTCGACCTCGCCGGCTTGTCGGTGGTCAGCCAGTCACCGCACAAGGCTGGATCAGCCTCGGCGTACCCCCACACGCCCGGCGTCTCACGGCCTAGTTCTCGACGTCGCATGCGCCCTCGGGAACCAAGCCACCCGGCGCGAACACCCACCCCTCGGGAGGTCGGCGCAACCACCCGGGGTACCTCTCGGTCCATGGGTATGTCGCGACCTCCACCCGGCACGCAGCCTCTAGGAGTCAGGACTTCCACCAAGGACCGGGCGGCCTAGACCATGGGGACGACGCCAGCCAGTACCGGTCGGGAAGGGACGCCAGCCTCCAACTCCACTTCACGATGTAGAAAATCCCAACGAACGGTACGAGCACCCAGAGCGTGTCCCTTCGCCGGTAGCCGAGCCTAGGTACGAAGTGCAGCGCGAAAGCCAGAACGACCAACGCGACCAATGCCTGTCCGACGAGTTGGAGCCAGAAACCCGTGCCGACCAAAGGGCTTACGAGTGGAGCGATGAGCCGCGGCAACAGCCGCGAGGCGACATGGAGGACCCCCAGGAATCCGGCGAAATGCACGACCCTCATCATCGCTCCTCGGGTCTCTCCTCCAACTTGTAGCACGGTTGGGGGGGGTCGCCAAGAGCATGATTGCCAGCACCCGCCTTGAGCGCTCCCTGCGCAAACACGGCCACAATCGACCACCCGCGCCTGCCGGATGGCTGTGCTGTGGCCGATGCTCCCCGGGAGGGGCACTAACCTCCCGAGGGCCACGCCCGCACGAGTGAGCGGATCACCCGGTCGGAGGCGTGCCCGCCGCTGGGGGCGTAGAGGTTGGACATGAGCTTCAGGGCCGCGCCCATCAGGCCCCTGTGCGGAAGCAGGTAGCGCGTGGTCGCCTTCATCACACCACGGGCTCCGATCACCTTCACGAACATCCGGGCGATCGAGTAGTAAGCGCCGTAGCGCCCGCGAATCTCCTCAGGGTAGCGGTGAA
>JBBAAN010000184.1:0-3590 GCA_041658225.1 Actinomycetota bacterium | reverse complement strand
GCGCGCCTGCTCCGAGAGTGACCATGTCGCACAGCGCAGGGCTCCCCTCCGAGGTCAGCCCGATTCTGATCCCACGAGGGAGGTCCAGGGGCACCGCTTGGCCGGCGAGCTACTTGGCCGGTTGGCGCAATATGCTGACTATCACGTCGGTGGCTATCAGTAGCATCACAACCAGGAAGCTGATCCAGATCGTGCGCCGCCAGGGGTTGGGCGCCCGCCAGTCGGTCCCTTCCGCCAGAGGTGTGCCGTCCGGCCCGAACCCCAAGCTGCGCAAGCCTTCCGTGCGCCAACGGACCCTTCGTGAGGGCACTGCCAATCTGACCCCTAGGGCCGCGGCTATCGCAACGACCGCGAAGGCAACAATCAGGTGCGCCCACCACGCCATGCCATCCGGCGCCAAGAGGGGCAGGATGACTCCGTAAGCCAGGCCGAACCCCAGTGCCAGGCCGAGCAGAAGCCCAATGACCCGGCGGCGCACCCAGGAGGGGCCTAGGATCTTCTGGGCAATCCACGGATTCCAGCGCTCGGGCACCGGCCAGCCGAGCGAGATGCGAATCCGCACCCGTAGAGGCGGCTTCTCAGCGTTCTTCATGTTGTCCCCCCCGCGACTGCCTCACGGTTCGGATCGCCTCTCGCGTATCAATACACTTTGCGGGCGGCCGGTCGTCATCTGTTCCCGCTCGCAGCCGGTCGGTCCCGACCTGGCAGGACGGTATTCCACCCACGCCGATCTCTTCAAGAGATTCCTGAGCGGCGCGCCCTAGTCCGGGCCGAGCGGCGGCTAGCCTGCCGCGGCTCGCCGCGAACGGTTGGCAGTGGCTGCCTTTCGCGACCTGGCGCTGGCCTTGTGCCGGCCGTCGGGGACGGGCTCGAAGGCAATGATGGGGCGCATGTCCAGACCTCGTGCGATCCGGGTAAGCATGGCCAGGGTCGGGCTGACCGTGCCACACTCGATGCGAGAGATGACCGCTTGGTCGGTGCCCACCCGCTCGGCGAGGGCGGCTTGGGACAGGCCGGCTTCCCGACGGGCACGTGCCAGAGCCCGAGCCCCCTCCCTGGCGGCATCGGCTTCCTCGTAGGCCTCGCGCCACTCGGGGTCGCTCATCACGTGCTTCCGGATGAACTCGTTGAGCTCCATCACGCTCTCTCTTGCTTCCATCTCGCCATGCGAACCTTAGCCCTTCTCAACTCAGCCTCGGGGATCGGCCCCGACTTCTTCTGGAACACCGTTGTCACCACCATAAGCATCCCGCCAGCCTCGAAGAACAGCGATCGGGCGATGCGGTGGCCCCACATGCTCCTCAACTCCCAGAGTCCGGTCCCCTTCACCTTGTGCAGCCGCTTCTCGGGAAGAGCCAGGCCGAACTCCTCTAGGCCCTTCAGGTCCTGGACCACCTCGGTTGCGAGCTGCAAGTCCTTCTGGCGCAACTCAAGCAGTTCCTCGACGACAGGGTTGTCGCCCCGACGGCGATAGAACTTGACGCGATATCGTGCTGTCGGTGGCATTATGACCTATAACGCATAACCCATCAAGCGCGCAGGCACGGTCTCTTGGCGAGACTCGATTCGGCCCGTCTCCGGGCATCACGAAACGGCCTCGCCCACACTACCGGGCGATCGCCAGAGGAATCCGGGGATTCGACAGAACTGTGCAAAGCGGGAAGACGGGCAGCTTGTGGACCTGACCAGTCACTATTCGAACCAGCTCAACCCCCTCAGGCGGCTGATTCAGCATGGCCTCCGCTAGTCCCCGTGCGTCTCTGGCCTCGACATCACAAGATCCGTAAGCATGGCCAGCGGCTCGGTCAGTTCGGGCCGGCTGGATATCCTCAGGTCGAGACCCAGTTCGAACGGGGGCGTCATCACGGAGAAGGTGAGCAGGTTCCAGACCTTGTCCCAGGTTGCCTTTGGGATCTCCCTCGCGCATCCGAGCGCGACTTCCGCACAGAGGCTCAGGAACTCAGCGGCGAAATCGCGCATCGCTTCAGCCTTGTAGTGAAATGCCTCCCCCGGCACCGACTCACCCTCCGCCGCGAGATCGGCCGCGAAGTCGTCTTCCCCGTAGCCCCGGTAGATGGCTGCGTGGCGGACGTCCGCAAGCCGTTGTATGCCCTCCCGCACCCGGGCCTCTGCATCCTCAGTCCCGTATGGCCCGTAGGTTGTGAGGTAACAGAAGAGGGTGTCGAAGGCCGTCGGCACGCGTTCGTCAAGGAGAGCGAGAAGCACTGCCTGCACGTCAGCCCACCTCTGTGTATGAGTCCGGCCTCTCCCCTCGAACTTCCAGGTGTTCGCCTTGGTAAGCAGCGCCATGACTATGTCCGGAATGTGCTGTCCGTCGAAGGCCAGAGACGCGGACCCCCCGAACTGCCGGACAACAGGCCGTCCCCTCGCTTCCTCAACGAGGACCCTTCCGTGCGCCGCCAAGAAGGACTGCGCAAGGTGAAACGCGGCCGTGTAGCTGCACATGACCGAGGGACTCAGGAAGCCCTGTTCGAGTAGCAGGTCAGCCGCTTGGACGAAGCGGATCGAGACCAAAGGACCACGCAGGAGATTCCGCATGGCGAACACGCCAAAGAACTCGGCCTGTGGCGAATCGAGTTCTGCATCGCGTCGGAAGAACCAGGGTTGCGGCCAACGCCTTGAGGCGGCAAGCAATCGCATCACGCCAGCGCAGGACGAGTTGTCGGGTTCGGCAGCACCAAGGGGGTCTCTCTCCACGCGGATCAACTCGCCGGGAACTGGCTCCAGCGATCCCTCAGCCAGGATCTTGAAGGACCTCTTGATGTTGGGGACTAGCAGGGGGTGCATTTCCATCGTCTTCAGCCTGACTCCTGGGAGCGGACCGGGTTCAACCCTGGTTCCTACGCCATCCAGACCCGCCCTCCGCTCCCTCATCAACGGGCTGCCCTGGCGGCGAAGTGGAGGACCTTCGTAGAAGCCGAGACTCCGCTCCCTGCAGGACCTCGCCACACCTCCACACTCGCCTCCTGCAAAGCGATCATGCGCGGATCGATGGCCCAGTCCGCAGTCTCCCCACGTGGTCAAGTCACGAATCCTCCACCGGGCAAGTCAAGATCCTTGGCCATGAGATTGGCGAGATGCTCCATGGCTGGTACCACAGTCTCGGCGAACACGCGGCGGTAGACCGCGTCCACTCCCTCTCGCTTCTCTGGGGGTCTCTTCAGGTCCGCGCCAGCGGCCTTGTCGCCCTCGATGACCCACTTGGCGATCTTCTCTCGAATCCCCCGCACGCCCTGCCCCACCGTTTTGCCCCCGTAGAACATGAAGTCAATGCGCAGTCTCGAGAGTACCTGGTCGAGGCGCGCCTCGACCTCCCGGGGACTGCCCTCGGTGACCCCCTCCCAGAGGGTCAGAGGCAGCCGCGAGACTTCCTCCAAGTACCGGACATACATCTCCTGCTTGCGCGCAGTGTCACGGTCCCCCTTCTCCCACTTTCGCTGCTGCCACCGCAGCAAGATCTGCAGGCCACCTCCTATTGCCGTACCCGCCAAGGCCGCACCACCCGAGACGAGCGCAATGTCCAGACCGCTGCCCACCGCTCACCCCTCCCTTGAGAGCCGGACGCCCAT
>JBBAAN010000183.1:0-3615 GCA_041658225.1 Actinomycetota bacterium | reverse complement strand
GGCGCAGGGTCGAGGGAAAGCGGCAATTGACGAGCACGAGGATCCGCGGCGGGGTGGTTCCGGCAGGCGCCTGCCCCGCGCGTTGTCCGTTGCCGGGTCCGACTCCGGCGGGGGAGCAGGCATCCAGGCCGACCTCAAGACCTTCGAGGCGCTCGGTGTCTTCGGTATGACCGCGATAACCGCGGTGACCGTCCAGAACACCCTCGGGGTGCAGTCCTACCACGCCGTTCCCGCCGAAGTCGTGGCGGCCCAGATCGACGCGGTCGCCTCCGACATCGGGGTGGATGCGGCCAAGACCGGCATGCTCGCCGATGCCGCAATCGTGGAGGCTGTCGGGGAAGCGTTGCGGCGCAACGGCATCGCCCGCTTGGTCGTCGATCCGGTGGGCGCGAGCAGCCGGGGTCAGCCGTTGCTGGACGCCGAGGCGCTGACGCTGGTGCGATCGCTCCTTCTGCCCATGGCCCTGGTCGTCACCCCCAACCTCCCCGAAGCCGCTGAGCTTTCCGGCCGGCCGGTCGCCACGCGTGACGACATGGCCGAGGCGGCTCGCGCGATCCACGCGCTGGGGCCGAGGTTCGTGCTGGTGAAAGGCGGTCACCTCGACGAGAGCGAAGAGGCCGCGGACCTGCTCTTCGACGGCGTGAGAGAGATCTGGATCTCGGGGCCTCGCTTGGCCGCGCGATCCACGCACGGGACCGGATGCGTCCTCGCGGCGGCGATCACCGCGGAGCTGGCCCGGGGTGGGGAAGTGGAAGAAGCCGTGCGCCGTGCGAAGGAGTTCGTGCGCGGCGCGATCGCCGGAGGGCTGAGCCTGGGCCGCGGGATTGGACCGGTCGACCCGGCCTGGCACACTCGGGGGCTTGGATTGCCGGACTGATCCCGATCGCCTCGAGCCTTGCCGTGAAGCAAGCGACCCAACCCGCAGCCGGGCTGGGTCGAGAGTCTTGCGGGTTGGCTTGCCGGGGGGTCCTAACCGGGGCGCTTGACCTTGCCCGCCTTGATGCAGGAGGTGCAGACGTTTCGGCGCATCGGGGTCGAGCCCTCCAGCACGCGGATACGCTGGATATTCGGGTCGAAGCGCCGCGGGGTCCGGCGGTGAGAGTGGCTGACTGCCATCCCGAACCCGGGCTTCTTACCGCAGATCTCACATACGGCGGCCACGGCGGTCTGAGTCCTTCCTCGAGCGGAAAACGGCTGCTGGAGTGTAACAACCACCCGATCCGACCGCAATCCGGCCGGGAGCCCAGGCTCTATACTGGCCGCAGCCGGGAGGAGGGCCGGTGCACTGATGACCAGGCGTCTGCGATCCAAAGACCTTGAACGCCTCATGCGCAGCTACCTGGAAGCCCTGCGGGCTTTCCAGGAGGAGATCAACGCCCTCAACGTCTATCCCGTGCCCGATGGGGACACCGGCACCAACCTGGTTCTGACCATGGAGGCGGTGGTCGAGTCCATCGACGCCGGCGGCAACCCCGACATGGCGGCGCTCGCGAAGGCAGTCACCCGCGGCTCACTCATGGGCGCGCGGGGCAACTCCGGTGTGATCCTGTCCCAGGTCTTCCGCGGCTTGTGCGAGGTCCTGGGGACCAAGGAGGAGCACGGTGCGGCGGACGTGGCACGAGCGCTGCGCCGGGCCTCCGAGTTGGCCTACGGGGCCGTGCAGCACCCGGTGGAGGGAACCATCCTCACGGTCGTTCGAGAGGCCTCGGAGGTGGCCGATCCGCTTCCCGGCGACGGGGATCTCGAGGGGCTGCTGGTGCGCGCTACCCAGGAGGCGCGGGCGTCTCTGGATCGCACCCCCGATCTCCTGCCCGCCCTCAAGCAAGCCGGTGTGGTCGATGCGGGAGCCCTCGGCTACGTGGTGTTCCTCGAGACCTTCCTCGCCGTCGTGACCGGAGGGCGCCTCCCATCACCAGAGGTGCGGGGCGCGGCCGCTGCGATCGAAGTCCCCGAGCGCCGAGGCAGCGTGGGGCCTCGGGAAACGGGCTCGCCCGAATTCGGCTTCGAGGTGCAGTACGTGCTGGAGACCCAGGACGAGAAAGTCCCCCGCTTGCGCGAGCGGCTGGCGAAGCTGGGCGACTCGCTGGCTGTGGTCGGCGGCGGCGGC
Source organism: Actinomycetota bacterium (assembly GCA_041658225.1). Taxonomy (GTDB): domain Bacteria; phylum Actinomycetota; class CALGFH01; order JBBAAN01; family JBBAAN01; genus JBBAAN01. The sequence goes on along the minus strand of JBBAAN010000183.1, from coordinate 1,508 downwards.
CGCTACAACGTCCACGTGCACACCAACGAGGTCGGCCAGGCCATCGAGGCCGGCATGGCTCTCGGGCGGTCCTCGCGTGTCCAGGTCACTTTCTTCGCGGACCAGGTCGCGGCCAACGGCAAGACCGGCGCCGGACCGGTGGTGGAGTTGCCAGACGGGCAAACCATGAAGGTCGCCACGGCCGTGGTTGCGGTGGCCTCAGGAGAGGGTGTCGCAGGACTGCTTCGCTCTCGAGGCGCCCACTGCGTTGTGGCCGGCGGACAGTCCATGAACCCCTCCACGGCCGACATCCTGGCGGGCATCGAGGCGGCGCCTTCTCAGGATGTGGTGGTGCTGCCCAACAACCCCAACATCATCCCGGTGGCCCGCAAGGCCGCGGAGGTTTCCTCCAAGCGGGTGCGCGTCGTGCCCACACATGCCGTGGGGCAAGCGGTCTGCGCACTTGCCGGCTTCCAGCCGAGCCTGGGAATCGAGGTGGCGGCCGCGTTGCTGGAAGCGGCCGCGGCCGCGGTTCGCGACGGCGCGGTGACTCGAGCCGTTCGCGACGCGCTCACTCCCCAGGGCCCGGTCAAGGCCGGGCAATGGATGGGGCTGTCCGGGGGTGAGGTCGCCGTCGTGGCGGAGGATGGATCCGAAGCGCTTCTGGGCCTGGTTGCCCGGCTGCTGGAAGTCGGGGGGCGCAAGGTCGTCCTGCTCGCGGGGGAGGACGCCCCGGCGGCCGAAGCCGAGGCACTGCTCGACCGGTTGCGCGGGCACTTCCCGGACGTGGCGTTCGAGCTATACCAAGGTGGGCAACCCCTCTACCCGTATTTGCTGGGGGTGGAGTGATCTCCACGGGGTCTCGGCTGGATGCCGATCTGCGGACCGCCTTGGGCCTGAGCGCCAAGACCGCGCAGCGACTGGGCAGTTTGGGCATCGTGACCGTACGCGGGCTGCTCGAGCACTACCCCCGCCGCTACCTCGACCGCGGGGAGCTGAAGCCCATCCGGGAAGCTCGATCCGGCGAGGTGCTGACGATCGCCGGAACCGTCAAGACCGCCCACCGCCGCCAACCCCGGCGCGGACTGCGGCTGCTCGAGGTGCGCATCTACGACGGCACGGGCTATGTCGTCTGCACCTGGTTCAACCAGGATTGGCGCGCCGGGGACTTCACGCCGGGCACGGAGGTCGCCGTCTCGGGCAAACTGGAGTGGCGCTACGCTCGGCTGCAGATGGCCAACCCCGACTACGAGATCCTGAAGGAAGACGACGACCCGAGCTCGTTCGCCGGCACGATCCTACCCATCTATCCGGCCTCTGCCGAGACCACGACCGGCCTGATCCGCAAGGCGGTCGCGCGGGCCCTGTCCACGGTCGGCCGGATAGCCGACCCGATTCCCCCCGAGGTTCGCGCGCGCGAGGGACTGCCCGACCTGGACGCGGCGTTGCGCGGCATTCACTTCCCGGCCGACCTGCTCGTGCGGCTGGCCGCACGTGACCGTTTGGTGTTTGACGAGCTGTTCTTTCTG
>JBBAAN010000182.1:0-3630 GCA_041658225.1 Actinomycetota bacterium | reverse complement strand
AACCGGGCAGAGGGCCGGGCGTCTCCCGCGACGGTGCCGCGCCGTCGGCGGGAAGTGACGTGCCCAATGAGGTTCTCGGCGAGCTTCGAGGCACGGTGCACACCCATCGTTTCAATGATGCCGTCGCGCTGATGGCGGAGGCGCTTAGCGCCGTGGGCGAGGAGCGATATGAGGGCGCACTCGAGGCCGGCAGGCGGGCCAAAGCGCTGGCGCCGCGCTCGGCCAGCGTGCGCGAGTTGATGGGGGTCGTTCTGTACCGGTTGGGACGCTGGCGGGAGGCCCAAGCCGAACTTGGCGCTTACGCGCGGATGTCGGGCCGTCACGATGAGGATCATCTGCTGGCTGATTGCGCTCGGGCCCTCGGACGTCCCGAACGAGCGGTCGAGCTGGTCAAGCTGCTGGACGCCAAGACCATTGACGAGGAAGTCTGGTCCGAGGCCCTGATCGTGGGGGCGGGAGCCTATGCCGACATGAACCAGGCGGAGGCCGGGCTGGCTCTGCTCCACCACGGATCTCTGCACCCCGGCGAACTGGAGCCTCACCACCTGCGGCTATGGTATGCGCTGGGCGACCTGAGTGAGAGGTGCGGGCGGAAGGCGGAGGCGGCGCAGGCGTTTGCGGCGATCGTGGCCAGGGACCCCGAGTTCTTCGACGCGGTTGCGCGACTGGAAGCACTCGAGGGGACCCGGACGGGGCGGTAGCCGTACCCCCCCGCTCGAAAGGGGGCGGCGATCGCTGCCACGTTGGGTCGGCGGCGGGGGCGATTGCTCGAAGAGCACTGGCGCGAGTGTGGATAATGTTACGGGCCACGTGTCTCGTGAAGGGTAGCCGGATGAATCGGACCGCCGCGGTGGCGCTCCTGCGGGAGCGCCTCGACAAGGACACGACCTACCGCCACTGCGTGAGCGTCGAGGGAGTCATGCGCCGTCTGGGCGAGCACTTCGGCGAGGATGTCGATCAGTGGGGACTGGTGGGACTGCTGCACGACATCGATTTCGACTTCGTGGAGGGGGACGCGTCCCGACACGGCCATGTGGGAGCGGACTGGTTGCGGGCGGCCGGTCTTGAGGAGCAGCTCGTGGAGGCGATCCTGGGTCACGTCCACGAGGAATACCGCACGAACCGGTTGGCCCACGCGGTGACTGCGGCCGACGCGCTCGCGGGCTTCCTGGTCGCCTGCGCGCTCGTGCGTCCAGATAAGACGGAAGGTATGAAAGTTTCTTCCTGCAAGAAGAAGCTGAAGGAGAAAGCTTTCGCACCGGGCGTTGATCGGACAGGAATCGTGGCCTGCGAGGAGAACTTGGGAGTGCCACTGGAGGATTTCCTCCGTCTGGGTATCGAGGGGCTACACGCCGTCGCGGGTGAGGCCGGCCTGTAAAAGGCATTTGGGTTGCCGCCGGTGCGACAAGCGAGCGGGCACCGAACCCGCGCTTGCTCGGGGAGGGAGGAGCGAAGTGCTTGAGATCGAAGGCATAGATGTCTCCTACGGGAAAGTCCAGGTTCTCTACGACGTCTCCTTCTCCGTCGCCCAGGGGGAGATCGTTGCCCTGCTCGGGACCAACGGGGCGGGCAAGTCGACCCTGCTGAAGGCGATTTCGGGGATCCTGCCCGTGGGCAAAGGCCGCATCACTTTCGAGGGGCGTTCTCTGGTGGGGCTTGCCTCCGAGGAGATTGTGAAGGCCGGCATCGTCCAAGTGCCCGGGGGGCGAGGGACTTTTCCCGGTCTGACGGTGGCCGAGAACTTGCGCATGGGCGGTTACATCTACCGTCGAGACAAGGCCACCTGGCGTCGCGAGGTCGACCGGGTGATGGAGTACTTCCCCTGGATCGCGGAGCGAGGCGAGCAGTTGGCGGGGACACTCTCGGGCGGCCAGCAGCAGCAGCTCCTGCTGGCCCGCGCTTTCGTTGCCAGGCCTCGGGTTCTGCTGATAGACGAACTGTCGTTGGGACTTGCGCCGATCGTGGTCCAAGACCTACTCGACGTCGTGAGGCACATCAACGAACAGGGCTGCACGGTGGTCATCGTCGAGCAGCACGTCAATCTGGCGCTGTCGTTTGCCGGCCGGGCCTACTTCCTCGAGAAGGGGGAGGTCCGGTTCGAAGGAGCCAGCGCGGATCTGCTGGGCCGCGAGGACCTGCTGCGGTCGGTGTTCCTGGCGGGGGCGCAGAAGGCGCCGATGGTCTCGGGAGTCGCCGAGAGTTGAGGCTCCAAGCGGGACGAGTGGTGAGAGCCGACTGTCTCGCGGGGGTGGCGGTCCTGCCTATCGTGGTCCGTCGGGATCCGAGCCGCCCGGTTGGCCACGACCCCTTCCCGGCATTTCCTCTCGAGCCGACGGTTTCCGCTTGCGCCCTTGGCTTCGCACCCAGTCGCGCTAGTCGTCCAGCGACCTGAAGACCATGCCGGTGCGGGGTTTGGGGAAGAAGTAGGTGGACTTCTGGGGCATCGGCTCTGCCTGGTCGGCGACGTCGGTGATGGCGTGGAAGGGAGTGGGGCGCAGCAGTATCGCCAGGCTCGCCCGTCCCGCATCGACCATGTCGCAAGCGCTGTCGGCATCGGCGTCGTAGACGATGGTGCCCTCCTCGCCGGCGAAGGAGAGAAGGCCCTGCAGGACGCCAAGGTGCAACTGGGCGACATCGAGGGCGCACCAAGCCGCTGAGCGCTCGCGGGGCAGATGGCTCTCGATGGCGGCCGGCTTCACCAGTCTGGCGATCGTGAAGCGGCCCTTGGCGTACACCGCAAAGCGCAACGGGCCGGGTGAGTCCATCTCGCGCAGGACCCCTCCGAGGGCGTCGCGACCGCCGGATTCGGCGAGGTCGAAATGACCGCGCAGCCGGGCGAGGAGCAGTTCGGGGTCCAGGTTCAAAACGGCTCGATGGATGGCCAGGACGAGCGGACCCTGTGAATCCGCGTCGACCAGGTAGAAGAGGGCGGCATCCCATGGACCCGGCCCTCGCTCGGCTCTCATGGACTCGCGGTAGGCCAGCGCCGTGGCATGGCGGTGGTGGCCGTCCGCGATCAGGATCCTGGCGGGGAGTAGGGCGGAGCAAAGGGCGGCCTGGGTTTCGGGGTCGTCGATCAGCCAGAGTTTGTGCTGGACCGATATCTCGTCGGAGAACTCGAGAACGGCAGGCGAAGAGAGACAGGGCGCGAGGACGGGAGCGACCGGCGCGCCGCCGGAGCAGACACCGAACACGGGCGATAGATTGGCTCGCGTGGCCTTCATGAGGGCCAGTCGGTCGGCGACGGGGCCTGCGTGCGTGCGCTCGTGAGGGAGAATCCCCGTTTCGGGATCGCCGATCAGGGGAACCGCTGCCAGCAGGCCGAGCTGGGAACGGGATTCGCCTTTGTGAGAGTAGGACTCCTGGTAGGCATACAGGCAGGGGCTCGCGTCGCGGACGAGGACTCCCCTCGCAACCCAATCCGAGAGGATTCCGGCGGCGGTGGCATATCGGTCCCGGCCGGCCGTGGACTCGGGAAGAATCAGGTTGACGGCGTTGGCAGGGCTCTGCGCGGCGAAGCGGCCACGTTGTTCAGGGGAGATGACGTCGAAGGGGGGAGAAGTTGCGGCGCCGACGTCGCCGACCTTTCGGGGGTCGTAGCGCAGGCCTCGAAACGGAAGGATCACAGCC
>JBBAAN010000181.1:0-3664 GCA_041658225.1 Actinomycetota bacterium | reverse complement strand
CTCACGCCGGAGCCACAACATGACGGCCACCACGAGACCGGCCAGGGCCAAAGCCCCCAACGCGAAGATCGCAAGCCGGGCGTGCGGAACGCTTGTCCCGACCTGTTCCCCGGATGAGAGGCTGAGCCCCAGCAAGGCCAGGCCGAGGGCCAACAGGGCGATCGCCGCCTTCTCCAGTGCCGTCGGCCGCTCCTTGAGGTAGACCACCGCCAGCACGACGAGAAGCAGGATGCCCGAACTCCTGATGGGTTGGACCACGGAGACGGGGGCAAGCGAGACGGCCACGGTGAGGAAGATCAGCGATGACACCTCGCACACCAGACCCGCCAGCCAGATGCGGCAGCGGAAGAACTCCCCTACCACTGCCAACCCGGAACCCCACGTGATGCGGGAGACCTGGTCCGCGCCGCGCTTGAGCAAGGTCAGGCCCGTGAAAGAGATGAGGGTCCCGACGAACGCCACGAGCGCCCCGATCACCGGCCACGCCTCCTCTCACTCCACACTGGGCCCTTGTCCCTCGGCTGCAACCGTCCTTGCCAGCTCCGGCCGGGCCGCCATTCGCACTCACCACGAAGCAGGCTCCGCGCCCCACCAGACCGGATCACACCACACCCCGAACGCCGCATTCTGACACAGCACGGTCAGTTGGCGCGCATGTGCATACGCCTGAAGAGCCAGGTTCCGGCCATGAAGTACGCGAAAGCCAGCACCACCAGGGCGGCCATCTCGAAGGTCACCTCCCGCAGACCCAGCCCGAGCGAGAAGACCTTGTTCAGGGCCACCACCGCGTGGGTCTGCGGCAGGACGTCCTGCAAGTGGATCACCCGCTGCCCGACCGCGAACAACCTCGCGCCCGGCAGCGGGAACATGGCGTTTGAGAAGAAGAGCACCAACAGCAGGGGGAAGTTCGCGATGACGGCGGCCCGGGCGACCGTACGCGAGAAGCAGGCCGTCACCAACCCCAGGCCGATCGAGGCGACGCTGGTCAGCACACTGACGAGAATGCCGACCCAAATCGGACCCAGACTCCGAAAGCCCAGGGCGGTGGCGACTCCATAGGCCAGCAGAACCGTGATCAGACCCACGAGGGTGTAGACACCGGTTATGCCGCCGAGGAAGCTCGTCGAAGACGCCCCGGTCATCACCAAACGGCGAATCGTCCCGTACTCCACCTCGCGACTGATGGAGATGGCCACCGAGAACAAGATCAGGGTGACCGCGGCCACCAGCAAACCGGGCGTGTAGGTCTCGAACTCCGTGCGCCCGCCGGAACCTCCCAGCATGCGCTCCTCGGCAACCACCGGCCGCTCCAGCCCTACGGCCTTCCACGCGAACTCGTCCAGGGTGGCGTTGATCGTGACCGCGGCAACCGTGTAGTAGGGGTTGTTCGGATCGCCGACGATGGTGACCGTCGCCGGCTGCAAACCCGAACTCGCGGCCTGGGAGAAACCCTCGGGGAACACCACCATCGCAGCCGCGCGGTTCTCCCTCAGGATCGCCTCGCCCGCCTGGCGGCTCGTCACCTCTCGGACGTGCAACAGCCGGTCTTTCGTGCGATATGTGATGCTGTCCAGAGCCCCGATCACCTCAGAAGCGCAGGACCTCTGGCTGCCCAGGAGCGCGCATTCTCCCCGGTCCTCGTTCAAAGCCAGGACCTTGTAGGAGGTCGAGCCGCCGCCCACAAACGACCAGTACATGAACAGGAACAAGGGGATCAGCGAGACCACCAAGACCAGGTCCCATCTGCTCCAGCAGGGTCTTTCGGAAGACCCCTACCAGCCTGCTGTCTGTAGCCGCCCGGAGCGCGCTCACTCCCGCAGCCTTCTTCCGGTCAGGGAGATGAACACGTCCTCCAGGCTGTTCTCGCGAAGGCGCACCTCTCCGACCTTCAGCCCCGCCTGGAGGACGTTCCCCGTCAGCCGAGGCAGCAGAGAAATCAGGTTGGGCGCTCGCGCGACGATCGTGTGACCGACCAGGGCCGCCTGCGGAACCAGACCCCTGACCGCCGCCAGTCCAGCCTCCACCGTGGCGCCGGTGGCAGCGAGCAGGTCGATCTCGAGCACGTCTCCTTCCCCCATCTCGCGCTTGAGCGCTTCGGGGGTGTCCACCAGCAGCAGTTTGCCGTGGTCGATGATGGCAACCCGATTCGACATGCGGTCGGCCTCGTCCATGTTGTGCGTCGTGAGGACGACCGTGCGGCCCCGCTCGCGCGCCCAGCCACGGATGTAGTCGCGAACCAGGATTCGACTTTGAGGATCGAGACCCGCCTCCGGCTCATCCAGCAAGAGCAACTCCGGATCGTGCACGAGGCCCATGATCAAGTTCAGGCGCCGCTGCATGCCCCCCGACAAGGTCGCCGCCAGCCTGTCGCGCTTCTCCACAAGACCAACGGTCTCCAGCAGTTCCCCGCAGCGACGCCGGGCGATTACCGGCTGCACGCCGTACATCCGGCCGATGAACTCAAGCTGCTCCAGGCATGTCAGCTTGGGCCACAGCACGATGCTCTGAGGACAGTAGCCGATCCGGGCGAGTGTCCGGCGGTCCCGGGCATCCACCGGTTTGCCACGCAAGGTGATCGTGCCGGAATCAGGTTTGAGAAGACCGCAGACCATGAGGATGGTCGTGGTCTTGCCCGCCCCATTCGGCCCCAGGAGACCGAGGATCTCCCCTTCGCGGATTCCAAGGCTCAGGTCGTCCACGGCCTTCAGCGCCCCGTAGCGCTTGTTCAAGCCCCCCAGGCTCAGCATCGGGCTATGCACGCCCTCATCCCCGCGCACGTCTCCCTCCCCGGCCGTCAACCGTCGCCATCGACACTACCCGAAGTCACCCCGCGCTTACCGGCATTCGAGCGACCAGGTCGGTGAACGCATCCTGACCACAGTGGGCACCGACCACAATGGGCATCATTGGCCCCCTCTTGACATTGAGAGAGAGAGAGAGACTACCTTCAGCAGCGGCGCTCCGGGGGGGACGTAATGCATGGCGCCGGCGACATCCTGGGGGGTGTTTGCCACCAGCGAACGGGGGACGGGTCGAAGAGCGCGTGCCCGGGAGCGGCTCCACCGGCGGGGCGTATTCACGGCGGGGTCCAACGACAGGCCGTTGGGCCAAGGGGGGTGATAGCCGACAAGGCCAAAGGGTCCCGCGGTTTCCGGAAGGCGACGATGTCGTTGTCACAGAAGGCCACAGCGGCAAGAAACAGGATGGGGTGGCGATCAGGACAGAGCCCCGCCCGCATCCTGCATATCGCAGTCACTCTGACTACCACTCGGACGATCCAGTGAAATGGGGGGCACAGTGAGTGGTTCGCCTGCTTCTCGATCACACCCACGGCCACGATTGCCGAGGTCTCTTGCCATAGCGGTCTTGGTCGGTCTTGTCGTTGCAGCGAGCGGCCAATCAGCCGGGGCATACAACTACACCATCGCCGAGAACAAGCTGGGTTGGTCCCAGTGCTCTTGGAAGTACCGCAACCCCTCCAACAGCACAACCCCGGGTAACGTCTACTATTACATCTCCACCGCCTCCGGATACAGCTTCCCTGCCGACAGCACCAGCCCCGACATCTACGCGGTCAGGCAGTCCTTCCGGGACCGCATCGTGGACGCCTTCGCACGCTGGAACGGGGTACTGGGAAACGTCAAGTACCGGCTGCGCTTCGTCG
>JBBAAN010000180.1:0-3701 GCA_041658225.1 Actinomycetota bacterium | reverse complement strand
CGTTCGAGGCCCGTCTGCTCCTCCAGGGCCTCTGGTGCATGGCCGACCGAGAGGGCAGGGTGCTCGACCGACCCCGCCGCATCAAAGCCGAGGTATTCCCGTACGACGACGTCGACCTGGACAAGCACCTTCACGTTCTGGCGGCGCGGGGATTCATCGTGCGCTACGGGGTTGACGGGGTATCGGCGCTCGAGGTAGTGGACTTTGCACGCGAGCAGCACGTGCACCCGAAGGAAGCAGAGAGCGAGATTCCACCCCCACCGGAGGGCCCCGCCAAGGGCGAACCGGAACCTGCCCAGGAAAGCCCGGGAAATCCCGGACCAGTCCAGACGGAACCGGGCAAGGATGCTGCTAGTTCGTCTTGTTCTTTAGCTTTTTCTTTAGCTTTACCCCCCTATAGCCCCCCCACGGGGGGGCCCGACCTCCAAGACGATCAACCAAACTTCGACTGCCCATCGCTGGAGCTCGACGTGGAGGAACCCGTCGACGCCCGCGACCTCCTCGAGATCTGGAATCACGTGGCGACAGACGCCCTGCCGCAAGTCACCAGCCTCCCCCCCACCCGGCGTAGCAAGCTCGAAGCACGCCTCAAGGCGCCCGAACGGACCCGCGCCTGGTGGCTCGACTACTTCACCCGTATCCGGTCCTCCCCGCTCTGTTGCGGGCAGAACGACCGCGGGTGGCGGGCCACCCTGGACTGGGCCGTCCGCAGCGAGGACGTGGTTGCCAAGGTCCTCGAGGGCAACTACGACGCCCGTGGCTCACCGGGGGCCCTGGACGGGTGGCTGGCGGAGCAGGCGCGGAAGGAGGCAGTGGGATGAAGCCCGAGAAGGCGGCGGAACTGACACGCCGGCTAGTCGCCTACCCCCGGCATCGGATCTCAGAGGATACCCAGCGGCTCTGGGCGGACTATCTCCGGGGCCAGCCGGAGATCCTGGGAGAGTCCGGCGTGGCGCGAATCGTTCGCCGCTTCCAGGCCCCGCCCAGCCTCGCCGACCTGGCGGGGGAGTGTACGCAGACGCAGCTCCGGTGGGAACCCGACGACCCGGCCATGCCCGACGTGGTGGCGGACGGCATCGCCGAAGCGAGGCAGCGGCTCCAGGAGTCACAGGCGCGCATGGCCCGTGGCGAGCTGCCGTGGCAGAAGGCCCCAGAGGGCATGGACCTGCACGAGTACATGGCGTTCGTCGAGGAGGCCGGGTGAGCACGGTGCTACTCGGCACGAGGGCAACGTCGCTGCCCGTGACTAAGGGTCAGTGGCTCAGCAAGTGCTCCTACTGCCACACCGACATTGGCCGGTCCTCGAATGGCAAGGGCTCGAAGGTGGCGGTGGTGGCCAACGTCTACGTCGGTCGCACCGGCAAGGACAGCCCGCCGGGGAGGGCGGGTATCCGATGGGATCGAACCGAGCAGTACCACGGACAGTGCTACGACAAGCTGGGGGCGCCGTACGGCAAGGCGTCTCCCCGGCCGAAGGGAAAGGCCAAGCGGTGACGCCCATCGAGAAGCTTTTGGGACGAGGTCACGAGGACCCAGCCTGGCGGGCCATGGCCCTGTGCGGGGCGGGTGGGCAGGACCCGGACATGTGGTACGCGGAAAGGGGGACGGTGAAGTCGGGGGCCCTGTCTACCTGCCAGTTGTGTCCGGTGAGTCCGTCGTGCCTGCTCGACGCGCTCAGGCACGAACTCGAGGCGGGGGTCTCGGTGGGGATATGGGGCGGGACAGAGCCGCGCTACAGGAAGCGGATGTTGAGAGGAGGCAGCAAATGAACGAGGCAACGGTCACGGTCATGGAACCACCGGCACGGACGAACGTGCAGATGGCGTTCGAGGGCCTGGAGATCCACGAGAGCGAGGCGCGTTTGGGCGCGGCGGAAATGGCCCTCGAGGGAGTGCTGGCCATCGGCGAGGAGATCACGGTGGAGATCAGCTATCGGGTGGTCAAAGTGGCCTTCGACACGGACAAGCAGACGGGACGCCGGTCCCGCCGGCACTTCCTTCGGGCCGTCACGGTGCCCGAGATCGTCGCGTAGCTGATGGCCCTCTGCCCCGGCTGCGGATACCGGGCGTCGGAGCCCGGCGTGGGTCTATGCGAGCGCTGCCACGATATGCGGCTGCAAGCGAACTACGCGGACGCAGACCACCAGCGCACGCAAGCACGGCGTGCGTGGTGGAGGGAACGGCAACGGGCTCACCGTAAGTACGCCCACCTGAGGCCCGCCGCGATCCTTCCACGGGAGACAGACCCGCTGGAGCTGGCGGAGAAGGCTGTGCGTCTAACGGAACAGGTGATCGCGGCATCGGCGCCGCCGGAGAAGATCCAGCTCGAGACGGTGGCGGAGATCATCAGGAGGCTCGCGTGGGGCCCGGTGAAGTGATGGCCGACCGGGGCGAGGTACTGGTGACCACAGACAAGCCCACCCAGGCAGACCTGATCCAGCAAGCGTTGAAGTGGACAGAGAAGCGGCAACGTCAGACGGGGACCGGAGCGGGTTTCCCCATCGAGTGTCGGTTGGAAGTGTGGCGAGAAGTAACTGCCTACCTACGCAGACTCGAACGGAGGGCAAGATGAGCGCGTGGATTCGGGACCGATGGGGAGATTTCGTCAACTTGGAGGGGCTACAGAAACTGACGGTACTCCAAAACCCGGAGGATACCAGACGGTTTGATGTGTGGGCGTGGCTGCCAGCGGGGGCAGAGAACCTGGCCTGGTTCAAGTCCAAGGAGGAAGCCACCGCCTATGTGAACCGCATCATCGAGGCGATGAAGGCAGCGGGAGAGGTGGTGATCGAGGCGTGACTATCTTCGTTGCTGGCCTCGCTTGGGGCGTCCTCGTTGGGTATGTCACCTTGCGCGTGTTCTACCGGGTTGTCTCTCACTACTCTCCCTGGCTGGCGGTCGAGTGGCTGTCGGGGTGGGTCCGTTGCCGTGAATGCGATCTCGTGGGAGAACCTCACGTCTGCCCGAAGGCGACCCTCAGGGACAGGGGATGGCGGAAGGCCAAGGCAGTCATGCGGCGCAAGCCATGACCATCTCTCGACGCCTGGCACGGCTACGGCACGGGTGCCGGTAGCGTGGCGATGTCGACGAAGTGGACCAAAGACGCTCCATCAGACCCGCGCATCTCAAAGACCGCTCGCGGTGTGGAGATCCGACCGCCTCACTCGAACTGGATTGAGGTCCGTCCCGTCAAGTCCAGAGCCGCCCTTTCATTCCGGACGAGTACCAATGGCGGAAGGTGGTACGACACCTGCATCGAGGTTCCGCTGGCGGCGATCTTCCACGCACTCTCCTGTCGAAGTATCGAGGAGATGCTTGAGCCGGCGATCACACAGGCACTCCTCGTCGAGCGCCGAAGTGGCGAACAACTGGCCGCGGCACAACGGTTGCGAATCAAGAAGCGAGACGACCACAGGTGTCGCTACTGCGGCGGGGAGGGTAATTCTAGGTGGGGCCCGGATAGGCGGTCTTGGCACATTGACCATGTGGAGCCAAGGGCGGGCGGGGGGACAAACTCCGACGACAACCTCGCTCTCGCCTGTGCCACCTGCAATATGGCCAAGCACGCGAAAGAGCCCGACGACTTCGAGGCGGCAGCCCAGGAGAGAGCGCTTCGCTTGGTCCTCGACAACGAGGCAGTGGAGGAGCGCGATCGCCGGTTCGTGGGTTCCCGGGAAGAGGTGAAGTGATGGGATTCGGCGA
>JBBAAN010000179.1:0-3780 GCA_041658225.1 Actinomycetota bacterium | reverse complement strand
ATGGTGACCATAACGTTGGGTCCCGAAGGCATGCCACCGGCCGAGGGCTTGGCCACGAAGGTGTCGGTCCTTTGGAACATGGGCTCGCACTTACCGTTGTGGATGTAGCTTGCGGACTCGGTTGTCAGCGCCTTGCCGTCGGGCTCGCAGAGCTTCTCGGCGAAGATGTCGACCATGTCGCCGATCGAGGAGGTCGCGCTCCACGCGTAGTCGCGCCCCCTGCCCATGAGCACGTAGGCGCTGATCCCGGGAAAGGCAGTGCCCCGCACTTCGATGCCGGGGCCGTGCAGGTCCATCTCAATCAGGACCTCGGGCGACCAGTAGGCCACCTGCGGGCCCATGACGGCCATCGGTCGGCCGGAAGCGGTCAGGCCCCCGCCCACCACGACGGCGTTGCTCATGGAGGGGTGGGTTTGCAGGCGGATGGGGCCGCGGGGGCCGTCGATGTGATCTTGCGCGATGGGCTGGCTCGCGCCGACCTTGCTCGGGTCGTCCGGCATGGCCACCGAGGCCGGATCGACCGTGCCGCGCTCCATGTAGGGGAAGCGCTTCGTGGTGTGCATGGGGGATTCGGGGTCGTCCCGCTCGCGCAGGTCCTCGAAGATCTTCCTTCCCTCTTCCTGGCCGTAGGCGCGGGTCAATTCCAACAGGAGGCTGGCGTTCCTGATCTCGTCGCCGCCCGCTACGCCAAGCTGCGCCCCGATGACCGTGCCAACCGCCATGCTGTCAAGAGGCACCCAGTCCTGAGGCACCATCTGAAGGGCGAGGTACTCGGCCGGCATCTTCGTCGGGTCCGTCAAGGCCTCGTTGATGTAGGTGTTGGCCCCGGCCGCGAAGTTGTTGAAGTCATCCAGCACCATCTTGCCCTCGGCCGGATACCTCGCCATGGAGTCTTCCATCATCTTCTGCAGGTCGGCGTCGTCGTAGCCGGCGACCGCGTACATCGCCCGGTCCATCGCCAGGTTCGCGTCGGAGGCCCCCAGGAACTCGGACACGCGGCCCCTTCCCAAGTGGCGCATGGTGTCCATGAGGAACAGCCGATCCTCGGCCGTGACGTAGCCCGTCGCGAACATCACGTCGCCTCGGGTTGCTCCATAGATATGCGGGATCCCGAAAGCCTTGTCCCGAAGGATGCGCACGCCGGCACGCGGCGAGTAGTCCCGTTCAACCTGGCCCTCGGCCACCCCGAAACTCGCGTCCTTGAAGTAGCGGTCAAGCTGCGAGAGGTCTTCCCGCGAAGCCCGTCTCAGGTCCCGGTACATGTCGAGTTGGTCGACCGCGTGCGGAGGATAGGTGCCGCCCTGGGCCAGGATGGCCTCGGCGCCGTTGAACACCCCCTTCTGCCCCGGCGGAATGATGTTCAGGGCCGTGATCGATCGGTCGTCCTCCCGGTAGCGCCCCGCCTGTGACTGGGCTCCGGCCGGGGCCAACGAGCCCGCAATCGTGAGGCTCGCCGCAACCGCGACCAACCGCACGAGCCCACGCCCACCCCGCTCACGTCCCCGTACACCGAGATAGCCCCGCATCGCTCCCCCCTTCCCGACCACCTATGCCAGTCCCATGTCCTCCAGGGCCCGAAGCTCACGCTTGAGATCGGAGATCTCGTCGCGCAGCCCGGCCGCGTACTCAAAACGAAGCTCCTTGGACGCCTCGAGCATCTCCTCGGTCAGCGATTGGATCAGCCTGACAACGTCGTCGCGAGGCATGCCGGCCACGTCCAGCGCGCGCTCCGAATCTCCGCCCCGACCCGGGACGGCAGCCCCCGCCTTGCCGCGCGCCCTGGATTCTTCCTTGGAGCGCAGAGCCATCACGATATCCCCCACCTTGCGGCGAACCGTTTGTGGGTCGATACCGTGCTCGGTGTTGTAGGCGACCTGGATCCGCCTGCGCCGGTTGGTCTCCTCGATCGCCCTTCGCATCGAGGCGGTGACCCGGTCGGCGTACATGACCACCTGGCCGTCCACGTTGCGCGCCGCGCGCCCGATGCTCTGGATGAGCGAGGTCTCCGAACGCAGGAACCCCTCCTTGTCCGCGTCCAGGATGGCCACCAGTGATACCTCCGGAAGGTCCAGCCCTTCTCTCAGGAGGTTGATTCCGACCAGCGCGTCAAACTCCCCCAGCCTCAAGTCCCGCAGGATCTCCACTCTCTGCAGGGTGTCGATCTCCGAGTGCAGGTAGCGCACACGCAGCCCCATCTCCAGCAGGTAGTCCGACAGGTCCTCGGCCATCTTCTTCGTCAGCGTCGTGACCAGCACACGCTGGCCGCGCGCGGCGCGATCGCGGATCTCCTGCACGAGGTCGTCCACCTGACCGCGGGTCGGGCGAACCACGACCTCGGGATCCACCAGGCCCGTCGGGCGGATGATCTGCTCGACGACCAGGCCCGAGTTCCCGCGCTCGAACGGCCCGGGGGTGGCCGAGCTGAAGATGATCTGGCCGGTTCGACCCAAGAACTCCTCGAAACGCAAGGGCCGGTTGTCCATCGCCGAGGGCAGCCGGAAACCGTGGCCGACCAGCGTGGCCTTTCGCGAGCGGTCCCCCTCGTACATCGCGCCGATCTGCGGCACGGTGACGTGAGATTCGTCGATCACCAGCAGGAAATCATCGGGGAAGTAGCCGAGCAACGTGCTGGGCGGGCTTCCCGCTTCCCGCCCGTCGATCTGGCGGGAGTAGTTCTCGATCCCTGAGCAGAACCCGACCTCTCGCAACATCTCCAGGTCGTAGCTTGTTCGCATCTTCAAACGCTGCGCCTCGAGCAACTTCCCCTCGGCCTCGAACTCCGCCAGCCGCCCGCGCAGTTCCTCCTCGATCGTGGCGACGGCTCGCTCCATCCGCTCGGTGCCCGCGACGTAGTGTGAGGCCGGGAAGATCGTGGCCTCGCCGGCATGTCGCACGACCTCGCCCGTCAGCGGGTCCAGGACGAGAATGCGCTCGACGGTGTCGCCATAGAGTTCGAAGCGCCACGCGCGCTCCTCGTATGCGGGGAAGACCTCGATAGTGTCGCCGCGCACCCGGAACTTGCCGCGCACGAAGGCGACGTCGTTGCGCTCGTATGCGATGTCCACCAGTCGCGCGAGGATCGTCTCCCGGCCGACCTCGTCGCCCACCTTCACCCAGAGCATCTGGCTCAGGTATTCCTCGGGCGCGCCCAGGCCGTAGATGCACGAAACGCTGGCCACGATCAGCACGTCTCGCCGGGAAAGCAGCGCCTGCGTCGCCGCATGGCGCAGCCGGTCGATCTCGTCGTTGATCGACGAGTCCTTCTCGATGTAGGTGTCGGTCTGCGGAACGTAGGCCTCCGGCTGGTAGTAGTCGTAGTAGGAGACGAAGTACTCGACCGCGTTGTCCGGGAACAGCTCACGAAACTCGTTGGCGAGCTGGGCGGCCAGAGTCTTGTTGGGTGCGATGACCAGCGTGGGCCGCTGGACGAGGGCGACAACCTCGGCGATCGTGCGCGTCTTGCCGGTACCGGTGGCGCCCAGCAGCGTCAGGAATCGTTCTCCCGAGGCCAGTCCCTCCACCAGCTCGTCGCGGGCAGTGGGCTGGTCCCCGGCCGGAGCGAACTCCGAGACCAGCCGGAACTGCGCCGCCGCCCTCTCCATCCCTACCCCGCCCTACTATGGTGTGGTGCGCCCGAATTGCCCGTACACATCGAGGGCGCGGGTGCGCCCGAAGCGCAAGGCGCGAGGAGGGCGCATACCTGTAGGTATGCAACCGACGAGCAACGCCGCGATTCGGGATGCGGACGCGACCGAATGTAGGGGAACTTCGGACGCACCA
>JBBAAN010000178.1:0-3794 GCA_041658225.1 Actinomycetota bacterium | reverse complement strand
GCGATTCAAGGAGACAACTCTCGCCTACGAAGTTCTCTCCGACCCGGACAAGCGCCGGCGCTACGACACGTTCGGTGACGTGGACGGGAGTGAGCCGGTCTATGGCTTCGGAGGCCTGGGCGACCTGCTCGACACCTTCTTCGGCGGGGGAGCTTTCGGTGGCGGCTTCGGACGTCAGGCGGGACCACGGCTGCGCGCGCGTCAAGGTGAAGACCTCGCGCTTGGAGTTAGCCTCAGCTTCGAGGAGGCGATCTTCGGCACCCACAAGGATGTCGAGGCGCGCTCGCTGCGCCCGTGCGTTCGTTGCGAGGGCGCCGGATGCGAGCCGGGCACGCATCCCTCAGCCTGCCCCCATTGCCAGGGCAGCGGTCAACTTCGCAGCGTGCGTCGCTCGGTGCTGGGCCAGATCGTCACTCAGACTCCGTGCCTCAACTGCCAGGGATCGGGTCAGGAGGTGAAGAGCCCCTGCCGCGATTGCCGTGGAGAAGGCCGCTCCGCCGCGGACCACGTTCTGAGCCTGGACTTCCCAGCGGGCCTGGACGACGGCACGCGGGTGCGCTTCCCCGGCCGGGGGCAAGCAGGCGCATTTGGCGGCCCGCCGGGGGACCTGTTTGTGTCGGTGCGGGTACGGCCCGACAAGCGGTTCACCCGCCGGGGTGACGACCTCGTGGCTCGATTGAAGATCCCGATGACCGGCGCGGCCCTGGGCATGGAGGTGACGCTGGCAACGCTGGATGGCGACGAGGCAATCCGGGTGGAGGCGGGCACTCCCTCTGGGCACGTGCTGCGTTTCAAAGGCAGGGGCGTGCCGCACCGGAGTCGTTCCGGCCGCGGCGATCTGCTGGTGGAGTTGGAGGTCGAGACTCCCAAGGACCTCTCCGGCGAGCAGGAGAAGCTGCTGCGCGAATTGGCACAGATGCGCGGCGAGGAAGTACTGCCCCCCGGCGGGCTTTTCCGGCGCATCAAGGACGTCCTGAGCTAGTGTAGTGCCATGGGAGCCGCTCATTTCCTCGTTTCTCCCGCCGATCTGACCGAGGGTTTCTTCTTCCTTCGAGGGCCGGCTCTTCATCATGCCCGTGTGCTGCGTCTGCGGGTCGGAGAGCCCGTCCAGGCTGCCGACGGGACCGGAAGACTGGCGAAAGGGCGGGTTGCCGCACTGGGCCCCGACGCTATCGAAGCAACGGTGGATTCGCTGGAGGTGCTCGAGCGCGCCCGTCCTCGGCTGGTGGTGGTTCCGGGAATCCCCAAGGCGGGCAAGTTGGATGAGGTGATCCGGCGGCTCGCGGAGCTGGGCGTCGCCGAGGTGCGCCCGGTGGTCACCGAGCGGACTGAGGTTCGCTGGGACGGCGGCAAGGCGGCTGCCGCCCTCGCGCGCTGGCAGACCATCTCCACGGAGGCCGGTCAGCAATCCCGGCAGGTCTTCCCGATGCAGGTGGCGCCCGTGAGGCCCCTGGTCGAGGCGGTCTGCGCGAGCGACGGGGTGGCTGAACTCCCATGCGTCGTTCTCTGGGAGGAGGCCACCGAGCGTCTTCGCACTTTGTTGCCGCCGGCCGGCCGGCCCCCGGAGCGCCTACTCCTCGTGGTGGGCCCCGAGGGAGGGCTGACCGCGCGAGAGGTGGCCTCGCTCACGGAGCGCGGCGCCGGGGTGGCCGGCCTGGGCGCGTCGATCCTCAGGGCGGAGACCGCGCCGGTGGCGGCGGTCGCGGTTTGCCTGTACCACTTCGGCCTGTTCGGATAGGACTGGCCTGCTGGGCTCGAGGCTCTCCGCCCACCTGGGTGCCCCGCGGCTCCGTCCGCGGCTGCGGCTCATGGTGTGTCGTCACCCCCTGCGCGCGCGCCCGGGCTGTTGCCGCAAGGGCGGCGTGAATACTCGAGCAGCACTTGTGAGTTCACTGTCAGCGGTATAGTTTGGTCTTACAGATTGTGGCAAGTACGGGTACGGGTAGTGGTCGCTCGCAAGCAGCGGCACGTCGCCCCAGGCTTCGCGGTCCGTGAACCCTGGGCGGGAGAAACAAGGAGCGGGGCCATGATTGGTGATGAGGATGTGGGTCAGCGGCTGAGATCCGTCCGACTGCAGCGGGGTCTGTCACTGCACGACGTGGAGAAGGCCTCTTCCGGTGAGTTCAAGGCATCCGTGCTGGGCGCCTACGAGCGAGGTGACCGGTCGATGTCCGTGCCCCGCTTGCGTAGACTGGCGCATGTTTATGGGGTGCCTCCGGACCGGATCCTGGCCGGGGCGGAGCAGCAAGTCACGCAGACAGCCGCGGATGAAGGCGCTGTCGGTGGCCTGCGCATAGATCTGCAGGCCGTCAACACGGCCAAGGGGCCCGAGACAGAAGGCCTGGCGCGCTTCTGCAACATGGTTCAGATGATGCGCGGGGACTTCAACGGGAAAGTCCTGACGATCCGGCGCGACGACGTACGCGCGATAGCGGGGATTCTGGACGTTCCGGCCCAGGATCTGGCCCATCGCCTGTCCACTCTGGGAGTGGCGCGCCCCACGGTCAGCTGGGGCTAGTAGTTCCGGACTCGACCGAATGTAAGGGAACTTCGGGCGCACTACACTAAACTGGCAGCACCATGTGCCCTAGCAAACCCGCCGGCCCCAGGGTGCTGTTTCGCACTCTGGGCTGCCGACTGAACCAGGCCGAGACGGATTGGATGGCCGAGCAATCGGCCGCATTGGGGCTGCTGCCTCCCGGCCCCGACGAGGAGCCGGACGCGGTGGTGATCAACTCCTGTGCGGTCACTCGCGAGTCCACCGCCTCCTCGCGACAGCTCGTCCGCCAGGAGATGCGCGCTCATCCCGAGGCCGTGATCGTTCTGACCGGCTGCTATCCGGAAGCCGAGCCGGCAGAGTCCGCGGCTTTGTCGGGCGTGGAGATCGTGGTGGTTAACGAATCCAAGGAGCGCATCCCGTTCATCCTCGCCAAACGCCTGGGCGCGCATCCGCTGGCCTGGCAAGGCGGCATTGCGTTGCGGACTCGCGTGGGAGTCCGGGCCCAGACGGGATGCGACGAGCGCTGCGCTTTCTGCATCGTTCCGCAGACGCGCGGTCCCCTGTCGAGCAGGCTCATGGAGGACGTTGTCGCGGAGGTCTCCCGCCGGGCGGCGGCCGGCACCAGAGAAGTCGTGCTCACCGGCGTGCACCTGGGCAAGTACGGTGTGGACCGTGGTCGATCCGACGACCTGGCCCGCTTGGTCGAGGCGGTGGTCGAGGTGCCGGGCCTGGCTCGCGTGCGCCTTTCGAGCATTCTTCCCTCGCAACTGAGTCCGGCCTTGCTCTCACTTCTTCGAAGGCACCCCAAGGTCGCGAGTCACGTGCACTTGCCGCTTCAGTCCGGAAGCGAGGCGGTGCTGGCCCGGATGCGCAGGCCCTACTCGGCCGAGGAGTTCGCCCGCGTCGCCGAGCAGGCCACGGCTGTGGTGGGACTGGGTCTCACCACCGACGTGATGGTGGGTTTCCCCGGCGAGAGCCCCGAGGAGCATCGCGAGAGCCTGGCTTTCGTGGAGCGGACGGGTTTCTCCAAGCTGCACGTCTTCCGCTTCTCCGCCCGCCCCGGCACTCCGGCGGCGGCCATGGCCGGGCAGGTGACCGATCGGATCAAACGCGCGCGTTCGCGGGAGATGATCGCGCTGGGTGAGGAACTGCGCGCCGATTTCCTCAAGGCCCAGGTGGGACGGCGTCTGGATGTGATGGTGGAGCGGGTCTTGCCGGAGCGGGCGTGGGGCACCAGCGAGAACTTCGTGCGGGTGGAGTTCTCCTCGCCCGCCGGCGCCGTGCGAGTGGGGGA
>JBBAAN010000177.1:0-3803 GCA_041658225.1 Actinomycetota bacterium | reverse complement strand
CGGGGTGGTGCGGGCCGCGCTGGTTCCCTCCGTGGTTTCGGAGCCGGCGCGATACGTCGATGCCAACGCCCGCCTCGCCCGGCTCTCGGTGGTTGCCGGAGCGATCGGCGCCATGCCTGGGGCAGGTATCCTCAAGATCTGGGGAAGCCCGTGGGTGTTGCGGGCGGCGGCGTTGGTCTACCTGGCCTCGGCCGCCTCCGCCGTGCGCTTGCCCCGCCCCAACAGGTCCCAGCGCCCGGCGTTCGCGCCGTTTCACCCCGGACCCCACGCTCTCGCGGCCGCTCTTCCCATGGCCGCCCTGCGGGGACTGGTCGGATTCACCGTGTTCCTGCTGGCTTTCGGGCTGCGCCGGTTGCACATGGCCGACGTGACACTTGGGTACATGATCGCGCTCTACGGCGCCGCCTCGTTCGCGGGCACCCTCGTCGCCCCCGCGCTGGCCGCGGCCACGAGCGAGGAATACCTGCTTCTCTCCGGCGTGCTGGTGACCGCCGGAGCGGGTGTCGGTCTGGGCTTCGCGAGCGGGATCTGGCCGCTTGCCGCCTTCACCACGTTGCTGGGGTTGGCGGCCGGAGGGGCGAGGCTCGGGTTCGACGGAGTGCTGCAACGCTTTGCCCCCGACGCCTCCCGGGGACGCGTCTTTGCCCGCTTCGAGACACGACTCCAGCTCGCCTGGGTCGCGGGAGCGGCCTTGCCCACGGTGCTCCCGATCCCACTGAACACCGGCCTGTGGCTGGAAGGCATCGCCGCCATCGCCGCCGCAATGGCCTACGGCTTCGTGCTGTTCTCTTTCCGCAGGCATCCACCGGCAATGCCTGCCTAGCCTGGCTTCAGCGTGGCTTCCCCGGTGCCGCCTGCGAGCCAAGCCCAGATGCCGGTGCCGCCGCTGTGCCCCCCTGCTGCTTCGGCCGGCGCTCCTCTCGGCCTTCCACGTACGCGGGCGTCGGCTCGGGCTCGATAAGCGCCGCCGGACGGAGCGCATCGTGTCCGAAGCGAGCCCTTGCGCGGTCCACGGCCGCGGCGGCTGCTTCCCACCGTGGTCGCCCGCGATCGAGCGTGAGCTGACGCACGAACGTGCCGGTGGCAAGACTCGTGGCCGACACCCCCACCAGGCGAACCCTCACACGCTCCAAGCGCAGCCCATCCAACAGCTCCCGTGCCACGGCAAAGATCTCGGGGCCCACATTGGTCGGCGCCGCAAGCGTCCTCGAACGGGTGACGGTTTCGAAACTCGCGAAGCGCACCTTCAGTGTCACGGTTCGGGCCGAGTAGCCGGACTCGCGAAGGCGGGAAGCGACTCGGTCCGAGACTCGCAATACCTCGCGGCAGAGCACCTCCGGATCGTCCACGTCCACCTCGAAGGTCTCCTCGGCGCCCACGGATCTTGCCGGCTCACGCACCACGACCGGACGCGAGTCGCGCCCGTGCGAAAGCTCGTGCAGCTCCCCACCCAGGGCCGACCCCAGCGCGCGCGCCAGCGTCGAGCGCGGCGCGCGCGCCACGTCGCCCACCGTCTTCAATCCCAAGCGGTGCAAGGCTTTCGCGGTCGCCCACCCCACGCCCCACAGATCCTCGACCGGCAGAGGGCGCAAGTACGCCTCCCCCCGCTCCTCTCTTATGACCAGCAGACCGTCGGGCTTGGCACGCGTGGAAGCCATCTTGGCCAGGAACTTGTTGGCCGCCACCCCCACGCTGGCAGTGAGCCCGGTCTCGTCGGTGATGCGCGCCCTGATGTAGGCGCCTATCTGCTCGGGGGGGCCGAAGATGCCGGTTGCCCCGGAAACGTCGAGGAACGCCTCGTCAAGCGAGAGCTCCTCAACCAGCGGCGTGACGGCGTGGAAGATGTCCATCATGTGCCGGGAGTAGCGGCGGTACTCGGAGAAATCCGGCGGCAGGAAAGCGGCCTCGGGGCAGATCCTGCGTGCCCGCACGGTCGGCATGGCCGAATGCACCCCGCAGGCGCGCGCCTCATAGGAAGCGCTGGAAACGACGCCGCGGGGACCCATGCCGCCGACGACGATGGGGCGCCCGGCAAGATCCGGACGGCGCAAGCGCTCGACGGAGGCGAAGAACGCGTCCATGTCCACGTGGAGGATCGTTTCCATCAAGCTCTCATTCCGGGCGTACCACGCTAACCCGCCGATCCCGCACTCGCCTGCCACAGCCGTCGGGTCGGTGTGCGGCCTCGACCCGACATTGCCTCCTCGCCATACGACCCCGCAATGGCCGGCTCTCGAGCGACCTCGCCCTCGGTACCTTCGATGAGTGCCTCGTCAAGGCGCCCTTCCTTCCAGGCCCTCCACAGATGGCGCAGATCCCAGGCCATCTCCCCGTTGATCGAAACTCCACGCGCTCCGGTCTTGCGAAGGTTACCCTCGGCCAGCAGCAACCAGGAATGGAAGATGGTCCGTGCGCACCGCTCCTGCGCCGAGGAGAAGAACGTGACGTCGGCGCAACCGGTCGAGTCGTCGAGAGTTATGAAGATCACCCGCTGACCGCTCTTCACCGGCGGAGTTTGCGAAGCGACCTTCACCCCCGCCACCCGCACGCGGGCTCCAGAACGGTTGCGATCCCGCAAGCGCACCGCCGGCACGACCCTCAGGACCTCGAGCAGCGGCCGGTAGAAATCGAGCAGATGGCAAGAGGCGTCGAGTCCCAGCACCTCGAGTTCCGCCTGGACGGTTTCCTCAGCGGAGTAGTCCCTCAGCCCCGGCAGCGGATCCTGGAATTCGGGAAACGGCAGCGGATCCGTCACTGCGCCATCTGTTGCGCGATTGCCGGAGTTGGCGGGTCGGCGCGAAGCGGAACGCCCACCCGCGGATCGGCTCGAACCCCTTGCCTGCCAGCGCTCGGAAACCAGCAGGAACAGATCACGCCGGCTGACTCCCCGCTCCACGTCGCGCAAAGCGCCCGCCTCGACGAGGTTCTCCGCCACCGGGCGGCTCACCGCCGCCCGGGCACAAAAATCCGCGAGGTTCACGAAGGGCCGCTTGGTCAGGATCTCTTCGATCTCGGCATCGGAGATTCCCTTGACGTCCTGCAACCCCAGGCGAATGCCGTAGCGCGGATCGGCCACGGGTGCTCCCGCGATGGCAGCCGGCAGCCCGTCCATACCCTCAATGCCTGAACGGGTTTCGAGATCCGCAGAGGCGGGCGGACCGTCACCTCGCCCCCTTGGCCCCCTTGCCGCCTTCGCCGTCAAAGCCTGATTTCCGGGCGGGCGATACAGGCATTCTGTCCCGGCATTGACCTCCTCTATCGTGTACTCGCGAGCCGAGCGGTTCACATCCAGCGGCAGGATCGGCACCCCGAACTGGCGGCCATCCTCGAGGATCAGCCGGCGTGGATACATGCCGGGGTCGTGAGTCAGCACCCCGGCCAGAAACGCCGCCGTCTCGTGGACCTTCAAGTAAGCCGACTGGTAGGTGGGAAGGGCGAAAGCGGCCGCATGCGCCTTGCAGAAACCAAAGGAGGCGAAAGCGGCGAGGTCGTCGAAGATCGGTCCGGCCTGTGAAGAAGACACACCGCCCGACTCGGCACGGGCGAGGAACTCCTCTCGCAATCGAGCGCACACCGCAGGATCGTTGGACAGCCGGCGGCGCAACAGGTCGGCCTCGGCCAGGTTGTAGCCGGCGATCGCGCGCGCCACCCGCATGACCTGCTCGTGGTAGACGATCACCCCGAAGGTCTCCCCCAGCACCTCGCGCAGCCGCGGATGCGCATAGACAGGCGGTCGAAATCCAAGCCTACCTTCGAGGAACGGGCGCACCATGTCGCTCTTCACCGGGCCCGGGCGAAACAGC
>JBBAAN010000176.1:0-3824 GCA_041658225.1 Actinomycetota bacterium | reverse complement strand
GCCGACGAACCACGCAGGTGGTGCAGCCGCAGTCGCCGGGCTTTCAGGCCTTCCAGGTCCGCGGCGACCACGCACACGATCGGGATCTTGTAGGCCAGCGCCAGCTCCTTCAGCCCCTCGGCGATGGTGGTGACCTTCTCGGCTTCGTCGGGGGGTTCGGGTCGCACGGCGACCTTCTGCAGGTAGTCGACGAACAGAACGGCGGGCGCGCCCTTGCGCTGGGCCAAGGCCTCCTCGAGCTGGGTGAGGCCCGTGTGGGCTCCCGATGCCGCCAGCAACCAGAGCCGATCCGAGTAGCGCTCCAGTCGCTCGTGGGCACGGCGGGACAGCGCCTCGGTGTCCAGCACCTTCGCGAGGCCCTGCCGCGTACCGTTGGCGGCCTCCTGGATGCGAGCGCGCAGTCTCTCAACCTCCGGGTTGCCCGTGTCCGAGAGCTCTCCCATCTCCAGCGCGAGAAGACGCACGAGCAGATCCACCTCTTCGTGCTCGTAGCAGGCAAAGATCGTCGTCTTGCCCTGGCTTGCGATGTTGCGAGCCCACTGAAGGGTGGCGATGGTCTTGCCCACCCCGGGTATTCCGCCGACCAGCATGAGCTCCCCGGGGCGCAGTCCGCCGCCGAGGACCCGGTCGAGCGGCTCGAAGCCCGTCGGTATCGGAATCAGCTCCGCGGCACCGCCCGACTGGAGCGCGTCGTCGAGGCGCTCGAACGCCTCTGTCACGGTCTGTGGCTTCGGTCGTGGCCTCGGTTGTCTGGCCGTGCGCTTATCGGCTGCCTGGAGCACGACTCCACCCTCTCTCAGCGAAGAACTCACTCAGCGCGCGCATCACGCGCCGGCTTCCCCGTTTGCCTTCTCGTGCTTTCCCCTGATGCTCGCGGCGCCGGAGTAGGTTGGGAAGGGACTTTCGTCCCGGTGCGCCGGGATAGGAGTCCCCGCGAATCGCGCCGTTTGCATCATCCCTCATGCACGGAGAGCGTCTAGCATCTGGTTTGATCTTTCTCGTCATGGTTGGCATCGGCGATGGTCTGCCGCTGTTATCCGCGAGACTGGAGAGGAGGTGGTAAAAGGTGGATATCGTCCTGTTCGCAAGGATCGCGGCCGGGTGGTTGGCCTCGCGGCTGAGTCTCTCCGATGGAGAGCGTGGGGCGACCGCAGTCGAGTACGCGCTCATGGTGGCCCTTATTGCGGTGGTTATCATTGCGGCCGTTACGTTGCTGGGCACCCAGATTTCGGCCATGTTCTCGAAGATCGCCAACAAGCTGGTGTAGGCGATCTAGGGGGATCTGGCCGGTGTGTGGTATGTGAGGTATCCGGGCGGGCTCACAGCCCGCCCGGATAGCACCTCGGGCCCTGTGACGGCTGCGTCCACGCGTGTTTTCGGGGGAGACCTATCCCGAGTCCACCTTGGACGGGTTCGGCGCGGCTCTTGGCGTGACTCCCTGCTCTACCCAGAGAGCATCAGCCACTTGCAGTGTTCCTTTTGGCCTGGGGGGCCTACACTTTGAGGTTGAGATGGACGCTTGGAGACGTTTCCTTCGAGGGAGGCAGTCGCCGAGGCCCAGCCGAATGGGCCGTGACGAGTGTGTCCGGGAACGCTGTACGCGTGGCCGATCTGGCGAGGGTGGGGCCTCGGCCGTAGAGTTCGCCCTCATCCTTCCAGTTCTCATCCTGCTGCTGTTCGGGATCGTCCAGTTCGGCATTGCCTACAACCGGACCCAGGGGCTTCAAGCCGCGGCCCGCGAGGGTGCGCGCCTGGCTTCGATCGGGTCGAGCGGCAACGACATCGGGGCGCGAGTTCGCGCGTCGCAGAGCCTCTTCGATTCGAATGACGTCCAGATTCAAATTGGCGCCCAGAAACCAGGCGCCACCTCTTGGGAGAGTCACGCTTTTGACACTTGGGGGACGCAGGCCCCATGCAGTGTTGCGCAGGTCGGCGGGTTGGTGAGAGTCACCGCGTCAGTACCTCCGCTGGACAAGTACGCCATTACCATTCCCCTGTGGGGCAACCGAGAGATCACGTACACGGCTTCGGGCACGTTCAGATGTGAAAGGGCGAGAAGCTGACCTAGGAGGTTGGCCATGCGAGGGCTGATGACGCGTCTCAGGGATGAGCGGGGGGTTTCGGCAATCATAGTGGCCATTACCCTTGTGCTTCTGTTCGGAGCGGCTGCCCTCTCTATCGACGCGGGCAGCCTATGGAAGACTCGGCGCCAGTTGATCACCGACACTGACGCTGCCGCTCTTGCCGCGGCCCGCTACATCGCCACCCATGGTGTGGTCGCGTGTCAAGACGCGTGGCTGAATGGCAAGAGCAGCGCGGCGTTCGCTGAGGCAAACCAGATCTACAAGCTCAACCAGGACAGCCCCCAAGACCTCTTAGACTTCCAGTTCACTCCGCTCCCTTCCGACATGTGCGTTACGACGCCTGCCGGTCACGTTCGAGTGAAGGGCCAGCTCCCGGCCCCCCTCACCTTCGCTCCTGTTCTTGGGTTTGCCGACAGCGCCCAAGTGTCGTCCAGCTCAACCGCTCAGGAGGGGCCGCCGGGAACGCTGGTCGGCGTGCGGCCGATCGCACTCTGCAGTGCTAACGCGCACTACGCTGCGTGGGACTACTTCTGGAATAAGTACCGCCGGCCGATGACGCCTGGTGACTTCCAGAGCGATCTGGCGTTGGCGTTGCTCGATCCCTACTCTGGCGACCATCCGACGGTGAGCCCCCCGCCTTTCAACGACCCCTATCCGAGCAGCGCCGTAGTGCACCGGGTCTCCTTCGGAAAGAACGCGGGCATTGGCTGTCTTGCCATCACGAAGGGGAAGGCAGTTACCCCAGGAAACTGGGGTTGGTTGGACTTCGATCCCCCATCTGGTGGCGACAAGGAGCTTCGTGGTCGACTCGAGAACGGCTACTCAGGAGGTGTCGGCCTCCCTCCCTCGGAGTGCTCCGACGGCAACTCTGGCTGTCCTCCGGAGCCCGGGGCGGCTGGAGGGAGCACGAACACCGCCCTCCAATCCATCAAGTGCGACGAGAGCCTGACGTGGGACAAGTGCTTCTCGTTCCCCGTGGTCATCTACTCCACGGTGATTGGGTCCGGACAGAACGTCAGCTACCAGCAGGTGGCTTTCGCGGCAGTAGTCCTCCGCGGGTGGTCTTGGAACATGACGGGTCAGGCATCCAACGACTTCTTCGATTTCGAGTTCGTGGGGCTGGTTACGTCTGAAGGATCCATCATCAATCCGCAGCCCGGTGGGCAGTCAGACGTGATGCTCGTTCAGCTCTGCGGTGTGGACAAGACGGAGAAATGTGACGTCTAGAGGGGGTTGCATATGGCAAGTTTGTCGATGAGTCGGCGCACGCTCGCGATCCTGCTGGCGGTGATCCTTGCGGCGGTGGCGGCTGTGGCCTTGAACTCCTACGTCCAGAACGCCGAGTCCCGGGCTCTGAAGGGTGTCGAGACCGCTAGGGCCTACTTGGCCAAGGACACCATTCCCGAGGGCACGAGCGGCGACACGGCCATCTCCAAGGGCCTGATTGCCCGCGAGGCCATCCCACGCAAGATGCTCGCCGAAGGGGCTATCAAGTCCCTCACGGAGATCAAGAACAGGGTCGCCGCGGTGACCATTCTCAAGGGTGAGCTGATACTGGCGGCTCGGTTCATCAAGCCCGCGGAGGCCAAGGGCATCCTGCCCATTCCCGCCGACCGCCAGGCCATATCGGTGGAGGTGAGCATTCCGCCGGGAGTCGCGGGGTTCATCCAGCCTGGGGATCATGTATCGATCATTGCCCAACTCGAGGTGGCCAAGGGAGCGGGTTCGGAGACCAGGGTT
>JBBAAN010000175.1:0-3830 GCA_041658225.1 Actinomycetota bacterium | reverse complement strand
CCGTTGGCAGGCGCACCTGGACGCAGATGAAGCCCGCGGCCGGAGGCGCCGGGCGTGCAAACGCCTTGCCCTTCAGTCTCTTGGGATCGTGCTGCTGTTCCTTCTGGGTGCCGCCATCTGCCTGCGGTTCGGTGCGGGCGACACTCTGTTCGCAAAGCTGGGAGGACCAACCACAGTCTGGACCGTCGCCGGAGTCGGCGCTGCTGCAGTTGTGGGGTTCCGCGCACGCAGGTTGTCGGGGCCGAGGTCCACGCGCCAATCGCCCCATGAGTGGGCCCAGTCAGGGCTAGCCCAGCCATGGGGCCCGCCCCCTAGCTGTACCTCCCACGCGACCCGGAACCCCGCAGCGTCTAGAGAAGACTGAGGGACACTCGCCTGCCGCCGCCTGCCCTACGCGGGCGACTGCTCCCTTCCGCCACCGGTCCGGCGCACTTGTCTCGCAAGCCACTCTGCTGGTCGTCCTAGACCTCGCAAGTAGGCAAACAGCCGGTGGCAGTCAGAATTGAGGCACCCCGGGTTTCATAGAGGCAAAGGCACTCATCTTCCCTGGAGTTCCGCCAGGCGATCCTGAAGTCCGTCGTAGCCTGAGTCCTCCGCGAGGATTCGCTCCAGGTCCTTGCGCGCCATGCTCCTTTTGCCCATCGCCTCGTATGTCCGGGCGCGCTCGGACAGCGCGAGGTGGCGGATCTCGGGGCTGCG
Source organism: Actinomycetota bacterium (assembly GCA_041658225.1). Lineage (GTDB taxonomy): Bacteria > Actinomycetota > CALGFH01 > JBBAAN01 > JBBAAN01 > JBBAAN01. Next base: position 3,131 of record JBBAAN010000175.1, on the reverse strand, counting down.
CGATCTGGACTTGAGCGCCTCTCTGAAGACCGCCAGGGAGGCGTCAAGATGCCCAAGCTCTCGAAGCGCGAGCCCTCGGTACGTGCAGAGAAGAGCGGTGGCGTCGTCTTCGTTGCTCAGACCCTCAGTAACCTCGACCGCGTCCATGTAGCGGCCGGTTTCGCAGTAGAGCTCGGCCAACGACACGGCGGCGTAGGCGCTGGGGTCGATCTGCTCAACCACGTCGACGGCCGAATCCCGGTTGCCCGCATCCTGATAGAGCTCGCCAAGAAGCAGGCCGAGGGCGTCCCGACAGATAGGCAGCTCGACCGTCACACCCGGTGCGATGCCCGCGTGGATCAAGCTGGCTCCCATGTACCTGCGAACGAACGGATGGTTGGCGGGGTCCTCACCTCGCGAGAACACCTCTGCAAGCATTCGGGTGGACGACGCCTTGTCCTGGCTGATCGTCATTACTCCGGCAAGGGTGAGGGCGATCGTTCGGTACTCAGGGAACTCGTTGCCGACTTGCTCAATCGCCGCCGGATCGTTTGCCTGCACTGCCTTGAAGAGCGCCTTGTCTGCCTTGGGAGCCAGGAGTCCCGGGTGTGGCAACACGGCGGCGGGCCGGGGCCCTGATGGCCTCGAAGATGGGCTCTCGCCGCCCGTGGTCTTCATGTAGCCCACGCCGAATATGGGATTGCCAATCATCACCGTGCGACTCCCAGTGGAACGTACGGCGTATCGGGCGCCTGGCACCCCGAACGACATGCCGAGTCCGGTCTTGGAGATGTTGAGGCGAACACCTTTGGTGATCTTGAAGGACTTGCGGATCCGGAATCCCATGGCGTGACCCCTCTCCGGCCATGAGGTACTGCCGCGCGTTACGCCATCCGTGCGGTGTCAGCTTACCCGGCAGCTTGGAAGCCACCCAGTCCCACAGCAGCGCGGAACCTGGAGTCGGAGACGACCCTAGCCCTTCGGGGGATAGGGATCAGGTCCGTAGCTATCCCTCTCCCGAATGCGACCGTCCCGGCCGTGGAGAAGGAACTCGGTGCGATCCTTTCGTGCGACGTCGCGGCCGGCGTGTTCGGCATCAGCCTGAGTCCTGTGGACCGAACTGGCCCGGTCGTTTCCTTCTCGAATGACCGCCCATCCGTCCTCACGAGGAGTCACGTGAACAGGCTTCTTGGCACCCATCATCTTCTCCTTTCTAGCGGCTCGAACCTCCGACGCACCAGGCGCAGTTGTCATATCCCTCGCTTCGAGCCTGGGCAAGCGTGTCGGGCTGGAACACGACGCCGTGGCCCGCCCTGAGGATGTCGCTGATCTGGCACTTAGGCTGCTCGTTCCTAAGGTCATGCACCTCCTTGGTGTTGCGATTGCCGAGATACTGCCGCAGCGGCCTGCTCTGAACGGGTATTGCCATCATCGGCTCCCCTCATCTCAGACGGTCTCCGCGCCCGGACTCCGCCAAGCGGGCACGCGAGTTCCCGAAGCGCGAGCTGTGAACCCCGGCCTCGATGGCCGGAACCAGCCAGCTCTCCATGCGTCAGTCCATAGGCATGCGCCTTCCCAGGTTGGAGCCTACCGCTGGGGTGCGACATCGAACATCCCAGCCGGACGGACTGTGGGACATGGGCGAGGAAGAATGAGGGATTGTAGGCGGCGACGTTGACGGGTTCTACTGGGTCGACTTGACCATCTGTCCGGCCGACCCGGGAAGTTCACCAACCATTTGGCGAGCTCGCGCCATGCCGAGCCGCCAGTTCCCGAAGGATCCTGAGGTGCTCCGAGTCGGCCAGCCGGTCCGAGTCGAGGAACGACTGGATGGATCTGGTCACGCTCCCAAACGTCTCGAACGACCTGAGCCTCCCGTTCCTGTTGCGAAGGGCCTCACCATCACGCACGTAGACGCGACCCACGGGATCCCAGGTGCCGCCGTACAGATGTCCAGCAATCTCAGGGCTGACGGCCAGGGCTCTCGCGAAGCGCCGCGAACAACCAGGATCCCCGATCAGCACTCGGCAAGGTTCACGTTCTCCGGCCAGGAGACGCCCGTAGTGGGCGTTGCCTGCGATCCTCTCGCGCAATTCGCTGGGGAGCTCCTCTGGGCCCACGCCACCCGGTATGAGGACGTTCTTCTCCACGCGCAGCAGCCCAACAAGGAAGAAGCCACTTCCTTTGGCGAATGTGGTGCCGTCGTGATTCCACAGCCGCGCCAGGAACCAGATCTCGTCTCCGGGCCTGGTGCGCGCCAGGTTGGCCGCTCGGGGAGTGACCACATCACCGTACGTGTGAGTCTCGAACTCCGGATCCGCGTGCGCTCGATACTGTCCGAGGCCCTGAGGAACGAACGCGGCAAGACTCGGCGCTCGGCCTGTCCACGACCGCAGCTCCGCGTATGTGGGGATGGCCTCCGAATCCGCGAGGTCCGCCCGCTCCTTGATTGGCACGAACTCGAAGGTACCGTCGGGAAACACCGGGCTCCTCAACCCACGCGACACTGAATCGTTCGTGTTCACGCCGACATTTGCCACGAACAGCCTCACGTATGTCGCCCTTTCCCCACATCCTGGGCGCGGCGGAAGACCCACTCGATCAGCTCGTTCCCCAGATTGCCAGACACCTCCAAGTAGCTGCCCGTCCGCCCGTCGACGGAGCCGTCCTTTCGGTACCCGAAGACGGCGTAGGGATCTATGCCGGTGCGGTCGGGCTGAGCCCTGCGGAAGATGTCGACAGCCGTCTCGTCGATCCTCGGCGCAGGCCCTGCCTGTCCCTTGGCGAACGCGATGTTGTCAAGCAGGAAGCAGACATCGCGATCAAACGCATCAGCGGGTCGCCAGGGAGATTCCACGAACACTTGACGACCTTCGTGTCTGATTCGGGCGGAGTGACGGTACCGGACGATGTCATCAATCCAGGCATCGCCGTCACCGTGCTCAAGACCAACATGCTCGTAGCCGACCAGCTCACCCCCACGAACGAGTGGGCGGAGGTGAAGCGGCGAATGTGAATGCCGCCGCATCTTCTCGAATCTCGGGCCGTCAAGATCCGCGTATGCGCGGGCAAAGGTCATGAACCGGCCAACCCTCCCCGCCCAGAGAACGGCCCTTTCTCGATTGGCGTTGCTAGGGTTCAGCCCAACCAGG
>JBBAAN010000174.1:0-3859 GCA_041658225.1 Actinomycetota bacterium | reverse complement strand
GAAGTGCGCGGCCGGGACCGGGCGTTTCCTGGAGGTCATGGCCCGCGCCCTCGAGGTCGACCTCAAGGACTTCGGACCCCTGGGGCTGGCGGCCGGAGATCGGGCGCGTATTTCCAGCACCTGCACGGTCTTCGCGGAGAGCGAGGTCGTATCTCACGTCGCCGCGGGCCGGGCGCGGGAGGAGATCGTCGCCGGGATCCACGATGCCATTGCCGGCAGGGTCGCGGCCCTTGCCCGCCGTGTGGGTGTGAGAGAAGTCGTGATGATGACGGGTGGAGTGGCGCTGAACGTGGGCGTGGTCAGGGCCCTCGAAGAGAGGCTCGGACACGCCATCGCGGTCCACCCCTTCGCTCAGTTCACCGGGGCCCTGGGCGCGGCTCTGCTGTCTTGAGTCCACGGCGATTTCGGCTGAGGAAACGGTGACGAGAACGTGAACGCTTACGAGCTCCTGATGCCCGGGCGCGAGTTACTGCAAGGGAGCGAAGAAGGTCGGCCGAGGGCCGGGGGAGACCGGCCGACATGAGGCCGGTCGACGGCTACCGGCACGTGGTGTTCGACCTCGACGGTGTTCTGTACCTGCGCGACAAGGTGATCGCGACGGCGCCGGCGACCGTGGCCGCCTTGCGACGGGAGGGCAAGGGCATCGCCTTCGTGACCAACAACTCCTGGTCGGACCCGGAGGAGGTTGCCTCGCGGCTGACCGGCATGGGAGTGCCGGCACGGGCGGAGGAGGTCGTCACCAGCGCGGGGGCCGCAGCCGATCTGGCGGCCTCGCGAGCTCCCGGAGCACGGGTCTTCGCGATCGGCGGTCCGGGGCTGCGGCGTGCCCTGGAGGCCCAAGGTATGAGGGCTCTCGACGAGAGGGAGGGGGCCGATGCTGAGGTGGTGGTCGCGGGATTGGATCTGGAGCTGACTTACTCGAAGCTGCGCACGGCATGTCTGGCGATCGAGCGGGGAGCGCTGTTCGTGGGAACCAACCCGGACGCCTCGTATCCCACGCCCGAGGGGAAGTGGCCGGGCGCCGGTGCGGTGCTGGCGGCGCTCGCGGCCGCGACTGGACAGCATCCAATTGTGGCGGGTAAACCCGCCCGGCCGATGTTGGAGCTTGCCGAGAGACTGCTGGGACCGGGGAGTGTCCTGCTGGTGGGCGACCGGCCCGACACCGATGTCGCCGCCGCGCGAGAGATGGGTTGGGGTGTGGCGCTGGTGCTGACCGGGGTCACGGCCGCGTCGGATCTGGTCGCGAATCCTTGGACGCCGGACTTCGTGCTGGAGGATGTTGGGGGGCTATTGGGCGACGCGACCGGGCTGTGAGGGGCGAGGCGGATTTCACGCCCAGGGTTCGATCGGGCGGGGCCGGCGGGGTCTAAGCAGCAGCACGAGGAGCAGCCCCGCGACGAATCCCCCCACATGCGCGAGGTAGGCGACGCCTCCCCCGTGGAGACTGCCGGCCGAGGACACGGCCTGGAGTGCGAACCAGAGCCCGAGGACAACCCACGCCGGAAGCTCGGCGATGAAGAAGAAGAAGATGGGCACGAGACATAGGATGCGGGCGCGGGGGAACAGCACCAGATAGGCGGCCAGCACTCCCGCGATGGCGCCGCTGGCGCCCACCATGGTCTCGGTGGAGTTGCCGAAACCCGCGGCGAACACAAGGGTTGCGAGAGCGCCACAGACGAGGTAGAGGAGCAGGAACTTCGCTCGCCCGAGGGAGTCCTCGATGTTGTTGCCGAAGATCCAGAGATACAACATGTTGCCGAGCAGGTGCAGCCATCCGGCGTGCAGGAACATGGCAAACAGCACCGAGAGATAGACGTTCTTGTGATAGGCCGGAGATCCGACCTGACAGAGGAGGTTGCCGGAGGGGGTGGGGACTCCCGCGACATCCTGGAAGACACGGGGAAGGGGTTTGCCGGTGGTCACTTCGTGAGGGATCGCAGCGTAACGCATGAAGAACGCACGCTGCCGGCATTCATCCGCGCGCAGCGGCTCCCTCAGGAAGAAGATGAAGTTGAGTGCGATCAGTATGAGGGTGACGACCGGCAGGCGGCGGGTCGGATTGGCGTCGCGAAGCGGTATGACCATCGCTAGAGGAGACTGCGCAGACGGATGAGGTCCGTCAGGCCGGCCTCGATGCGGACTCGTCCCGAGGCGAACAGGGACAGAAATGAGGCCTGGCCGCTCAAGAGACGATCAAGGTCGTCGGAGGCGACGGTTATCTTGATGTCCGCCTCGGGATCCTCGCCTCGGCAAGGGACCGAGAGCCGTCCATCCTCGACCCTGGAAACGTAGGCGAGATCGAGGTCGGGGAATCGGCACTGGAGAGTCTTCTGGTTTGGCAGGGCGGACCGGAAGGACTGGTCCGCTCCGTCCAATCGCGCAGCGAGGTCGCGCAGCATGCCTTCGACCTGTTTCCTGGTGGCCACGTCTCCTACCACTTCTCGCTGTGCCGGCAGGCCGAGGTTCGGTACCGGGGTTCGCCGGGCCAGCCGTGCGGCCGATAGCCGAACGGGGGATTCGGCGCCGCCCGGGCTGCGCGTGGAGTCCAGTGTGGTGCGTCCGAAGTTCCCCTACATTCGGTCACGTCTGCATCCCGAATCGTGGCGTTGTGGGTTGCATACCTGCAGGTATGCGCCCTCCTGGCGCCTTACGCTTCGGGCGCACCTGCGCCCTCGATGTGTACGGCGAATTCGGGCGCACCACACTAGCACGGTCCCAAGCGGCTCCCCAACGCAAACCCCGTCCGTGCTAAGCTTCCGCAACTTGTACCTGGAAGAGGATGGCATGCGCTCGCGAGGGGGCGAGTTGTGTTCGTGGGTTCGCCGCGAGGGGGCTACCGGGGTTGGATCGGCGCGACGCCAACGAGATGCGGGTGGGCGCAAATGCGATTGGACTGGGTGTGACTGGCAGTCGGGTCAAGGGTCGCGGCCGACTCCGACGCGTGGTGGTGTGGCACGCGGCGGTCTTGCTGCTTACCGGTGGGCTCATGCTGGAGGCCTCGCCGGCTGCGGCGGAGAGCGGTGACTCGTCGGCAAGGCTGGCCGACCTCAACCACTCCGCAGGTGAGTACACGGCCGCCAGACAGCGACTCGAGCAGACCGAAGGCCGGATAGCCGAGCTGGAGGCCCGCCTTCAGAAGGCTCCGGAACGTCTGACCCAGATCAGGGCGCAGATGTCGCGACGGGCATCCGCGCTGTATCAGTCCGGCCAGGATGGGAGCCTGCGAAGCCTCTTGCAGGTGCGCGATCCAGCGGCGTTCATGGCCCGGGCGGCAATGCTGGACTACCTGGGACGTTCCGATGCGCAGATGCTGCAGGAGCTGGGGTCCCTGCTGCGGTTTTCGGGACAACAGAGAGAGCGGCTGTCTGCGGAGCGCGCCCGCGCTGCGCGCCAGGCGCGGGAACTGGACACACGGCGAAGGCGGCTGGAGACCGACCTCAGAGTCGCTCGAGCAATGCGAGCCTCCAGGATTGCCCGACATGGGACGCTCGATGGGTTCGTGTTCCCGGTTCTGGGACGTTACGCGTTCTCCAACGACTGGGGGCAGTGCCGGGCCGGTTGCCGGCGACGACACGTGGGCACCGATATCTTCTCTCCGTACGGCACGCCGTTGGTGGCGGTGCTGAATGGCCACATCATGCAAATGCAGACCGGCGGTGCGGGCGGGATCATGCTCTGGATCCGCACGACGACGGGAGATGTCTTCTTCTATGCGCATCTGTCCAGATATGCCCAGGTGACCGAAGGCCAGAGCGTGCGCTCGGGAGACGTGGTGGGATACGTGGGCAACTCCGGCAATGCGAAGGGCGGGCCGGCGCACTTGCACTTCGAGTACCACCCGGGCGGGGGCGCACCCGTG
>JBBAAN010000173.1:0-3866 GCA_041658225.1 Actinomycetota bacterium | reverse complement strand
GCTCACGGCGAACCCGCAGTTCCTCGCGCAAGAAAGCGGACAGCGTTCGAAGCAAGCGCCCGAGTTCCGAGCCGCCGACCTCGCGCGCCAGGCGGAGTGTCTCGATCACCCGGTCGGCAACCGGATCGGCCAGCTCATCCTTGAGCCCGTCGAGGGCTTCACTGAATCGGCCTCCGGCGCGGTAGGCGGCAGCGAACCGAGCGAACGGCGGCCGCAGGATGTCGGGGCCTCGCTCTGCCAGGCCCCCCACGGCCTCCGCCAGGGACAGGCCGGCGCGCAACCCCGAGGCCAGGTTGTCGATGGCGTCGGGCCAGACTCCGCGAAGCTCGTGCTGTCTCCGACGGCGTCTCGTGCGAAACGCCGACACCGGTAGGTATCCACCCAGGAGCGAGAAAGCTCCCGCCACCGCCCAGGAGCGAGAGAAACCGAGTACGACGAAGCCGACCACAGCGGCGCCGGCGAAAGCGACCGCGGCGAATTGCCCGGCACTGACCCCAAGCAAACCGGCCTGCCGGAGCCATTCCGATGAACGAACCCTCCAGCCGGCATGCCCTGATCGAGCCGGAGAAGGTGGACTCGTCAGCGCATCGAAAACCAGGTAGATCCCGATTCCTCCGGCCAGCGACAGCAGGATGCTCGACATTACTCAGCCCAGCAGGCTTTTCAACTCATAGCCGGCGCGCTCGAAGCGATCGGGGTGAGGAGGAAGCTCGCCGGCCCATGCGAGCCTGCCTCCGCGAGTGTCGAAGAGCACCGGTGTCTCGATGACGTCACCCTCCAGCCTCCCCGTAACACCGAGAACCTCCTCGACCAGGCGCTGGCCCCCGGTCCCGGGCCTCAAGTACACGACCAGGTCCACGCACGAAGCGACCGTGGGGACGATGAAGCGATGAGAGACGTTCTCGCCCGCGAGGAGCGGCAGGGTTGTCAGCTTCAGCAGCGCCTCTCTCGCGGAGTTGGCGTGTATCGAGGCCATGCCCGGCAAACCCGCATTCAAAGCGATGAGCAGGTCGAGGGACTCCTCCGCCCTGACCTCACCCACGATCAGACGGGTGGGTCGCATACGAAGGGCTTCCTTGATGAGCCGGCGAAGCCGCACCTCGCCCTGGCCCTCGAGGTTGGCCGGTCGAGTTTGCAGAGCCACCACGTCGGGCAGCGGGATCTGCAGTTCGAAGACCTCCTCGCAGGTGATCACCCGCTCCTTGGCCGGAATGGCGGCCGCCAGGCAGTTCAATGTGGTCGTTTTCCCGGCCTGGGTGGCACCGGACACGATGATGTTCAGCCCCGCGACAACAGCGGCCTCGAGGAATCTGGCGGCCGGCGCAGGGAGAGTCCCCAGGCGCACCAACTCCTCCAGAGAATGCGCCTGAAGGAGGAACTTTCGAATGTTCACCGCCCAGTGGCGGCGGGTGATATCGGGGATCGCGACGTGCAGGCGCGATCCATCCTCGAGAGTCGCGTCCACGAAGGGACTCGACAGGTCGACCCGGCGGCCGCTGGACTTCAGCATGACCTCGACGAGATCACGGACCTCGTGTTCGGCCAGGATCGTGTTGGTGAGCGTGTGCTCGCCGCACCTTGCCACGAACACGCGCCCCGGCTCGTTTATCCAGATCTCCTCGACGGCCGGATCATCCAGGTACGGCTGGAGGAGACCCAAGCCGGCGACACGATCGAACACCGTCTTGACCGCGGCTTCCGGGTCGGACAAACCCGGCAGTTTGCTGCTCAGCGTGCGCTCCTGGTACTCGGCCACGACGTCACGGGTGAGTTCGCGAATGGCCGCCGCACCGCCATTCGATGGATCTAACCGACGGCGTTTGACCAGTTCCCGGACTTCTGCCTCGACGATGTTTTCGGCTTCGGCGCCCATGCTCCCCCCCCCATCCTGGTTCCACCTCAGCGCGGAACCAGCCGCCTCAGCAGCCCACGCGGCTTCCACCCCGGCCGCACCCGAAGCCGGGGCTGGCCCAACAGCCCCATCGCGAGATTGGCGATCCCTTGCTGCAGACCGGATCCGGGGCAGCACTCCCTGAGCGACCTGCCTTCCCGGAGACAGACGTCAAGGGCCTGGCGGTCGTAGAGCAGGGCCCCCTGCAGGTCGACGCCGAGGTAGCTCTCCAGGGCCGCGCGCACCCCACTTGCCGGTTCGCCGGCGAACAATCCCGGGCGCACCTGGTTGGCCACCACCCACGCTTTCTCGGTGGTCACCCCCATGTCGCGCAATTCCTCGAACGCCTGAATGAAGTCGCGCAGCCCCACCGGGTCGGCGCGAGCGACGGCGACGACGTGATCGGCCGCAAGCAGCGTCGATCGAGTGACGCCGTTGCGGCGCAGGGCAAGGCGGTCGAATGCCGACTCCTCTTCCTCCTCCAGGCAGAAGCCCAAGTCCACCACGGTGAATGCGAATGCCACGCGGAACAGATCCAGCAAGCTCGACCAACTGGCGGAGCGAAGCTCGGTCCACAGTTCCGCGCGCGCAAGGCCCGAAATGAGGCGAGGGCCTTGTGCCCCGGCGGGACGAGCAGCCGCCAGCAGTCGCGGCACATCGATCTCACCTCGTGCGGCGAGGCGTGAAGCCCAGACCACACCAGCGGTATCCTCCGCGATCCCCAGCAACTGGGCCACGCTGCCCCCGTAGACATCAGCGTCAACAAGCGCTGTGGACGGATTCCGGGCGGCCAGTTCGAAAGCCAGGTTCACCGCCACCGTCGTGCGGCCCGGCGCGCCTTTGGGGCCCCAGACCGCGATCAGGCATCCCACCTGCGGGGCAACATCGTCCCCAACAGGAACAAGCTCGGTCTCGCCGGTCGGATCCTCGGTCAAGGCGGACGGCGAACCGGCGATTGCCGCAAGCGCCTCCGGCGAGACGTCCGACGATACGATCTTGGTGATCCCTATCTGACGGAGCCTGCGCTCAGTTCCTTCATCTCCTTTGGGGCAGACACCGACAACTTCCAGGTTCTCGGCCCGCATGCGGGCCAGGTTCTCGCGATCCAGCCAGCGCAAGCCCGAGGCAACGACCGCCGCTTGCGCGGCTCCCTCCGCCGCACCGGCCAGCACATCAGACAAGTCGAAGCAGCGGCGCACGACCTCGAGTGCCACGGCCCCACGTTCGCAAGCCTCGACCAAGGCCGCTTCCCACGCCTGGCCGCCCCCGGCCGTCAGGATCTTCACGCGCTTCACGGTTGCGCAGCCCCCGCAGTGACCCCCGCCGGAGGGAGGAATGAATCGAAACCGATCGAGCCCGTTTGCGCGTCCGGGCTTCCCGGAGGGACCAGAACCACCTCGAGTTCGGCGTTCTGGATGACAAAGGCGAGCATGAGGGCTTGAGCGGAGTCGACCCCGACAGTGATGCCTACCGAATCCTTCTCCCCCGTGAAGCCCCCGGACCCCGCCTCCACGTCCAGCACCGTCACGCCGCGCAGCACATAGAAGCTGCGCGCTTCGGGTGTCCCCTTGTGGGCAGTGGCAATCACGTCGGCACGATCGCCCGGTCTGATCTGACCCAGGACGGCGTGGGAAGCGGGAACCGGGACCGTCATGCGCCGAAGCGGCGAGCCGTCTTCCTTGAGCAACAGATCGGTGCGGATGAACAACTCCCCCGTGCGCACCGACCGCGCGAGCGTCGCCCCGACCGGATCCACGTCCACACCCGCATACATGCGCAATTGCGCGTCGGCCAGCCGCACGGCCACCGTTCCCACGTCGCCGGCTTCGAGGATCTTGCCGGGGGCCAGATCCTTGCCGGCGGCCCAAATCTCAACCGTGCGAGAGGCCGCATGGACAAGGCGCGTGCCACCGAGAGTGGCGAGGAGCACGAGCAGAATCCCAAGAGCGAGGCGTGGCACGGATCCTGAAGACCG
>JBBAAN010000172.1:0-3870 GCA_041658225.1 Actinomycetota bacterium | reverse complement strand
GCGGTGTAGGAACCACTCGGTTCGCCCCCGGGCGGCGTGAGGATCAGCGGGCTATCCGCCTGAGGAGCTCCCTGGGTGCGAGAAGAGCGACTCCGCGCCGTCGCAGCCAGGCGGCCAGGGCCTTGTCATCCAGCAGGTCCCGGTCCCCGGTCACGATCGTCTCGGCGCCACCGGCTATGGCAGCGACGATGACGTGTTCGTCGGCAGGGTCGCGGATGGCAACCTCGACTTGCACATCGGCCCGGGGTAGGAACGGGGCCAGCAAGGCCGTGACGTCTCGCACGTCCTGTTCGCTGATGTGGTAGTGGCGAAGACGGGGTCGGCGCAAGACCCGGACCAATTCATCGGCCAGTTCCCATGACACCACGGGGACGACTGCGCCGTCGCGGATTGCATGCAGAATCTGTCCGGGCAGGCTTCCCGGGAGTATGAGCCCGGATACCCAGACGTTGGTGTCAATGACGGCGCGCAACTCTGACCTTACGGGCTTCGGCGACGGCCCGGGCGACGTCGCGCTCCACGGCTTCCTCCGCGGGAGTCTCCCGACCGGCAAGTCGCGCTCGCCGTGTCAGCAGGGAGGAGAAACGGCGGGTCCACTCATCATCGCTGACGGGGCTCACGCCCTGAGATCCCAGCCACGCATCGATTGCCTCGCGGACCAATGCGGCAACGGGAGTCCCGCGTCGCTCTCCCAACCGGCGCAGGGTCAGAACCTGGCTCTCGTCCAGGTATATGTTCGTGCGCCGCATCGCTCAACCACCTCTGTAGGGTCCTGGTCAGGCCGGGGACTCTCGGTAGCATACATCATACCCCATACACCGCCCTGGCCAGGTACGGCTGAATCCCGTCCGGGCTCCCGACCCCAGATCCGGGGCCCGTCAGATGGCCGTACCGCAGGCCTCGATCCGGTCGACGTCAAGCTCCACTCCCAGTCCCGGCCCCGACGGCATGGGCACCATCCCATCGCCGTCAATCCTGATCGGCTGGGACAGCATGGCGTCGCGGGCCTCTGGCACCCAGCCAGGCGGGTCGTAGGGGTACTCGAGCCATCTGCCGTCCGTAGCGGCCAGCACGTGCATGTTGGCGAGCAGGCCCAAACCGTTCGACCACGTGTGAGGGCTGAAGCCGATCCCGGCTTCACGCGCCAGAGCCGCCATCTCGAGCGTGCCGGCAATGCCCCCGGTGAAGGTCGCGTCCGGCTGGACGATGTCCACGGCGCGTCGCTCGATCATCTCCCGCAGGGGCCATATGTCCCCTGCCAGCTCGCCCCCCGAGATCGGTGTGCTCGTCCTTGTTCGAAGCTGCCGGTAGCCCTCGAAGTCGAACTGATCCAGAGGCTCCTCGAGCCACTCGATGCCGAACTCCTCGAATGCCCGGGCCGTGGCCACCGCTCGCTCCAGGTCCCAGCGAGGCCCCTCGGCGAAGACATCCACCCGCCAACCCTGGTTGGCGTCACAGGCAATGACCAGTTCCTCGCCTGTCGCCCGGCGCACGGTCCTCACCTCGGCGACGTCCTCGTCGATGGTTGCGTGCCGCGGCCTGAGCTTGATGGCCCGGAAACCCTGTTCCATCGCAGCTAGTGCATCCTCAGCCCGGCGGTCGGGCTCGCGCACTTCGCCGAAGGAGGCGTAGGCAGGCAGGCGATCCCGGTTTCCCCCAAGGTAGCGATACAGGGGCAGCCCGGCTGCTTTGGCGGCCAGACCGGGGGGATTGGAGTGCCGTCTCACCTCTCCATGGGGCGGAGCCTTGGCTGCCGCTCAGCATACCCGGCTGCGGTGACCCCGCGGGCTTCGCGCGGCGCGCGGGAGTGGCGTGCTATGTTCCGCTGGATCGGCTGCTGCCGGCCCCGCTGGGAACGTGCGGCGCTGTTGCCGGCGGAGACAAGGGGGAGAATCGAGGGGACCATGAGAGAAGTCGTACGGAGTCTCTTCCCTGGTTTGAAGGCGGACCTGGAGAGGCTCGTCAGCATCCCGTCGGTGAGCGCGCCCGGTTTCGATCCCGCCAACCTTCGCCGTTCGGCCGAGCTTGTCGCTTCGCTGTTCGCGGGCGCCGGATTGGACACGCGCCTTCTCGAGGTGGAGGGAGCGCCTCCCGCGGTGCTTGCCACCTTCCCCGCTCCGGCGGGCGCGCCCACGGTGCTGCTGTACGCGCATCACGACGTGCAGCCACCGGGAGACCTCGCGCTCTGGGTATCTCCTCCGTTCGAGCCCACCGAGCGCGGTGGACGCCTTTACGGCCGAGGTGCCGGAGACAACAAGTCCGGGATCGCCATGCACCTTGCCGCCGTGCGCGCGTTCGCTGGCAAACCGCCGGTTGGGCTGAAGGTGTTCATAGAAGGTGAAGAGGAGACGGGCTCGGAGCACCTCGGCCAGTTCCTCTCGAGGTACGGAGATGGGCTGGCCGCCGATGTCTGCGTGCTGGCGGACAGCGGGAACATCCAGGCCGGGATACCGACACTCACGACATCCTTGCGCGGGTTGGTGGACTGCGTGGTGGAGGTGCGAACGCTCGACCACGCCGTCCACAGTGGTGTCTTCGGCGGCCCCTTCCCCGACGCGCTCACCGTGCTGTGCCGTCTACTCGCCACCCTGCACGACGAGAAGGGCACTCCGGCGGTGGGCAACCGCGCGGTGGCGCCCGGGCCGGCGCTGGACATCCCCGAGGAGATCATCCGCACGCTCGCGGGTGTGCTGCCCGGGGTGGAGGCGATCGGCGAAGGTGGAATCACGGAGCGGATGTGGGCGCGCCCGTCGATCAGCGTGCTCGCCATAGATGCGCCGCGCGTGGCTGAGGCCTCGAATCAGCTCGTGCCGGTAGCGCGCGCGAAGGTCAGCATGCGCATCGCGCCGGGCGACGACCCCCGGCTCGCCATGGACGATCTCGCCGGGCACCTGGAGCAACATGCGCCGTGGGGGGCGAGGGTGACCGTGACCCGTGGGTCTGCGGCGCGCCCCTTCGCGGTGAAGGCTGCGGGGCCCGCGTATGAGGCCATGAAGGAAGTGATGGCCGAGGCGTGGGGATGCCCGGCGATCGAGATGGGGCTCGGAGGCTCGATCCCGTTCGTCGCGGAAATCGCCGAGGCTTTTCCTGAGGCGACGCTCCTACTCGTTGGGGCGGGGGATCCGGACACGCGCGAGCACGGCGAGAACGAGAGCGTGCTTCTCGCGGACCTGGAGAAGGCCTGCCTGTCGGAAACGCTCCTTCTCGCCAAGCTGGGCGAGGCCGGAGTCCGGTAGGCGCGGGCGCGGGCTCGCGGTCGGCGCCGGCACGAGGCGTGATCTTCTTAGTGCTCGCCCCCGCAAATACGCCCCCATTCGAACGCCCCCCCATCCCCGATGGCTGCGTTGCTCGTCGCTTGCGTACCGTCAAGGTACGCGGCGCTCCTCGTGGCCTTGCCCTCGGGGCGCGGTGACGTTCTCGGTGGTGGCCGTACTTGCGGGGGCGAGCACTTAGGTCTTGGGGCCCGTTGTGGAGCCGCCCGAAGAGATGCTGGGTCGAGGCTCCCGCCTGATTGCCAACCGGAACGTCGTCCCCACCGTATTGTGGTCGCGCACGAACATGCCGATCGCAAGGAAGATATAGAGCACCGAGAAGCCATAGCGCACCGAGGTCTGCGGGAAGGGAAGCTGCAGGAGGAACAGCCCCAGCAGTGCCCCCGCTTCCCATCGCATGAACCGGAGGTTGGTCAGCACGGCCACGGCCATGACCGCTTGCGCGGAGGTCAGGAGAAACTCCTCGACCTGCCTGGCGTCCAGTGGCAGCGGCGCGAACGAGCCGTGAGAAATGCCGTATGCGATGGGAAGGCTGCCCACGAGCAAGGTCCACTGGTTCAGCTTGGAGGAGAGCAGGGTCCCCAAGCCCGCTTCGCCC
>JBBAAN010000171.1:0-3890 GCA_041658225.1 Actinomycetota bacterium | reverse complement strand
CACCTGGTACTTGGGTGAGATCGTTACCGTCTCCACTGAGACTCCATTCATCGATACGTCTACCGTATTACGCGCAGCGTATCGACCGTCAGTGGCATTGGCAAGCGCCAAGCCCGCGCAAAGCCAGCGCGGCGCCCGAGAGGGCGTCAGTCGCCGTTGACAACGGTCGACTGAAAGAGAACGGGTGACCAAGTGAGAAGCTTCGGCTCCTTACTACGCTGACTGGGAGGAGCATCGCCCGTGCCTTCTGTCGTGTGGCCTCCACCGGGTCCAGGCGCGTTCTTCATGGGGTTCGAGTGCCAGCGCGAGCCGTCCATCTAGCCCTTGCATGTTCTAGTCGACTCTGATAATTATTCGAGTATGCCGCAATCCTATCTCTATTCCAGTTTCGAGGAGTGCCGCCAGGTACTCGAGGCGCGTCTGGCTGACCCGGCGCCCGGGCGGATCCAACTGCTCACGGGACCCCGACAGGTCGGGAAGACCACCCTGCTGCTCGGACTGGCCGAGCGTCTTGTATCGTCCGCTTCCTACGCGGCATGCGACGGACCCGAGGCGGCCACACCCGGCTTCTGGGAACGGCTCTGGGCCAGGGTGGCCGAGGAGGCCCGCGGTGGTTCGACTGTGACCGTGCTGCTCGACGAGGTCCAGCACCTCGAAGACTGGGCCGCCAGGCTGAAGACCGAATGGGACCGGATCCGCCGTCGGAACCTGCCGATCCACGTTGTCGCGACCGGCTCATCGGCGTTGCGCGTCGGAAAGGGCTCTCGCGAGAGCCTCGCCGGACGTTTCGAGCGGATCACCCTCACCCACTGGTCCGCAGCCTCCCTGTCGGCGGCCTTCGGCCTCTCCGGGCCCGAAGCGGCCGACTTGGTCGTCCGGCAGGGCGCCTACCCCGGCGCCGCCGCGTATCGGGACGATCCGCGACGGTGCACCGCCTATTTGCGGGATGCGATCGTTGAGCCCGCGATCGGTCGGGACATCCTCGCGCTCGGCCACGTGCGCAAACCGGCGCTGCTCCGCCAGGTCTTCGCCGTCTGCACCGGGGCGCCCGCGCAGATCGTCTCGCTGCAGAAGATGCAGGGGCAGCTCCGCGACGCCGGAGCCCTCGAGACGATCGCGCACTACTTGGCGCTGCTGCACGAGGCGTATCTCGTGGCTCCCCTGCGGAAGTATGGGGCCCGACCGCTTCGTCAGCGGGCGGCTCCTCCAAAGCTCATCGCGCTGAGCAACGCTCTGCTTGCCGCCACCGATCCCCGGGGGGTCCCCGCCGCGGAAACCGATCCGGCCCGATACGGCGCGTGGGTGGAGAACGCGTGCATCGCACACGCGGTCAACTCAGGACAGGACGTCACATACTGGCGTGAGGAACCGCTCGAGGTCGATGCGGTCATCGACGGGAGCTGGGGGAGATGGGCGATCGAGGTCAAGACGGCTCGATTCGACGAGCGCGATCTGCGCGGGCTCCTCGAGTTCACGAAGCGATATCCCTCGTATCGTCCCCTCGTGCTGGGTCCCGCCGCGGGACTCGAAGCGGCCGAACGCGCGGGCGTCAGTGCGATGCGATGGAAGGACTTTCTCCTGGAGGGACCACCGGCGGGATCGTGATCGATCCTGCTCTGGGCGCTCTTCGTCCATCCGACGCCAACTCCTCGCAGGGAAGGAATCTGGGCCGCAAGACGTCGAGACTGGGGGCCGGCTTGCTTGTCGGCCCCGGTCAGGGTGCAATCCGGCCCCTCGCGTGCTGGAATATGCGCAAGCGAGAAAGGTGGTGGTCCGGTGCATAGACAGATCGGGACCCGCGAGGTGGCTGCCCGTTAAGGGGCGTGCCGGCGGCGAGCTGACCAGCGCCGCCCCCAGCGGAATCCACTCAGTCCACCGGATCCAGAGGCGCCCGGTTGGTCCGCCGGGCCGGACCCATGAGAACCCGTCACCGCCGCTGGATCTTCTCTTGCCTGGAGACCACCACCCCAGGGCACGATCGTTGGCGCGCCCAAGACCCCGGCGCATAATGGCCAGCAAGCCATCCGCGCATGGCGGCTCTCGTCATTCTTTTCTCTCGTTCTCTTGAATCTACCGGCAGGCCGGCTCTACAGGGAGGGCGGCAGTGAGATCTGGAGGGAGGACTCAGAACCCCGTGGTGGAGGGCTTCATCCAAACGCTCAGGGCCAGCATGCCCGAGTTGCGGGAGCGGTACTCGATCACGGGGTTGGAGATCTTCGGCTCCTACGTCCGGGCGCAACAAGAGCGCCGGAGCGATCTGGACGTGCTGGTCGAGTTCGACCGTGCGCCCACTCTTCTCGAGTTCGTCCGGCTCAAGCGGCACCTCAGCGAGCTGCTCGGCGTGAAGGTCGACCTGGTGATGAAGACCGCTCTGCGGCCGGCAATCGCGCGACACATCCTCGATGAGGCGATGCCCGTATGACCCCGGAGCGCGAGTACACGGACTACCTGAGGGACATGCTCGATGCGACTGACAAGGCGCTGCGATTCGTTGGCGGTGGGACTGAGAAGCGAACCGTGTTGCGCTCCACCGACACAGCCTCGCCAGTAGGGGATTCGTCGAGCCGCTCAGTCGGCCAGCAGCATCCGCGAGATCACCAGCTTCTGGATCTCGCTCGTCCCTCCCCCGATGCTGGCAAGCTTGGTGTCGCGAAGGGCACGCTCGACACCGAACTCCCGCATGTAGCCGTACCCGCCGTGGATCTGGACGGCCTCCGTGGCGATGCGCGTGGAAAGGTCGCCCACCAGGTACTTGGCGATCGAGGCCTCGATCTGGTGCGGGATGTTCTCCTGCTTCATCCACGCCGCGCGGTAGACGGCGTTGCGCATCACCTCGAGGTCGATCTTCATGCCGGCGATCTTGTGGGCGATGACCGGATGGCGCGCGATGGGCTTGCCGAACTGCACCCGCTGCTTGGCGTAGGCGATGGTGGTGTCCAGCACGCCCTGCATGGACCCTATCGACGCGGCCACCATGACGGTGCGTTCCCAGTCGAAGCATTCGAAGGCGATGCGCCACAGCGCCTCTCCCTCGGCGCCCAGCAGGTTCTCCGCAGGCACCCGGCAGTCATCGAGAACCACCTCGGAGGTGGGTGAGCTGCGACAGCCGTGCTTGTCGAAGTCACGGCTGGCGCGGTAGCCGGGCGTGGATGTCTCCACGATGAAGCAGGAAAGTCCGGCGCCCCCCTCCGCCCCGGCCTGAGTGCGCACGAGCACGTTGCACAGCCCCGCGATGGAGCCGTTGGTGATGAAGGTCTTGGTGCCGTTGAGTACCCAGGCATCGCCGTCGCGCCGGCCTCTGGCCTTGACGGCCCCCGCGTCCGAGCCCGCCTCCGGCTCGGTCGAGGCCCACGCGCCGACCCATTCGCCCGAAGCCAACCTGGGCAGGTAGCGCTGCTTCTGCTCCTCGGTGCCGTGCAGCGCGATCGGCATCGAGCCGATCACCCAGTGCGCGCCGAGCGAGAGGTTCAGCCCGCCGTCTCCTCCGCCCTCGGCCAGGGCCTCGTTGGCCAGGCAGGAGGTGATGATGTCGGCCCCGCTGCCGCCGTACTCGGCCGGCACGGGCAGGCCCGCCAGCCCGAACTCCGAGAGGGCGCGCCAGATCGCCGGATCCCACTCACCGAGGCGATCGCGCTCCTCCGCGCCCGGAGCGACCACCCGTTGCGCGAATTCCTTTACCGAGCGGCGGAAGGCAAGCTGCTCGTCGGTGAAGCGGTAGTCCATCACGCGTCCCCTTTCGTCGTTGCGCCGACCTACCGGCCGACCTACTGATTGACGGTGATCACCAGTCCGCGCACCTCGCCCAGAACCGCCAGGCTGCCCTGAGAGATCTCCAGACCGGTCAAGGTGATGTTGGCCGGAAGCCGCGGCATCCGCTGGGTGAAGGTGAA
>JBBAAN010000170.1:0-4110 GCA_041658225.1 Actinomycetota bacterium | reverse complement strand
CCGAGGAGGAAGTGCGGATGCTGGCCGCGGGACTCGAGAAGGTGAGGGCGTTCTTTGGAGCTTGAGTCCCTCTATCGCGAGATCATCCTGGATCACTACCGCAAGCCGCGAAATCACGGCAGGCTGGAGCATGCCGACGCCGAGGTCCACCACACCAACCCGATCTGCGGGGACGAGATGACGCTTCAATTGCGCCTGGAGGACGGGCGCATCGCCGAGGTGGGCTTTGTGGGAATCGGCTGCGCGATCTCGCAGGCCGCGGCTTCGGTGGCCACCGACCTGGTGAAAGGGCTGACGGTGGAGCAAGCGGAGGCTCGTATCGAGGCCTTCCGTTTGCTCATGCACGGCGAGACGGAGGCCGACGAGGAAATCTTGGGCGACGCAATCGCGTTTGAAGGAGTGGCGAAGTTTCCCGCGCGGGTCAAGTGCGCCCTGCTCGGCTGGATGGCCCTGAAGGACGCGCTGGCTCGAGCCGCGGGAGGGAAAGAGGAGCGATGAGTCCGCAGGAGTTGGGGGCCCGAGATGTCCCCGAGACCGTGGCCAAAGGCGATGCCCATGACAAGGTGGAGGCCATCAGAAGGGCTCTGGATGAGGTCATGGATCCCGAGTTGGGAATCAGCATCGTGGATCTGGGCCTTTTGTATGGGGTGACGGTCGACGAGGAGGGTTTCGCCACGCTGGATCTAACGCTGACCTCTGCCGGCTGCCCCCTGACCTTCTTGATCGAGGAGGACACCTCGCGCGCGATGTCGGCGATCCCCGGGATCTCCGGTCACCGCATCAACTGGGTTTGGGACCCGCCCTGGAGTCCGGAGCGCATGACCGAAGATGGACGCGAGCAGCTTCGTGCCATGGGCTTCATGGTGTAGTGCGGATGAGACCGATGGGCGCGGATAGAAGAAGCCACCGTTTCGAAACCTCGGCGGGAGTGATCGACATGCCCCTGGAGTTCCTGCGCAGGGCCGCGGCGACGGCGAAAGAGGACGTGCTTGCGGCGCGCGCGCGAGACCCCGCGGCCAAGTCGACCTGGGAAGTCGTGCTGACCTATCCGGGCATCCATGCCGTTTGGGTTCACCGGATCGCCCACGTGCTCTACGAGCGCAGACACACGACCGCGGCTCGCGTGGTTTCCCACGTCAATCGGTTCTTCACCGGCCTGGAGATCCACCCTGGGGCCAAGATCGGCCGGCGGGTGTTCATCGACCATGGCATGGGTGTGGTCATCGGCGAGACGGCGGAGATCGGCGATGACTGTTTGCTCTACAAGGGCGTCGTGCTCGGAGGCACCTCGCTCTCCAAAGGCAAGCGGCACCCCACTTTGAAGAACGGAGTGACGGTGGGATCCAATGCCTGCATCTTGGGCCCAATCGAGGTGGGTGAGGGTGCCAGGATCGGCTCGGGTTCGGTGGTGGTCAGGCCGGTTCCCGCGGGGGCCACGGTGGTGGGGGTTCCCGGGCGGGTGGCGATCACATCCAGGCAGTCCCACCATGAGCAGGATCTCGAGCACGGCCAGCTTCCCGACCCGGTTTCCAGCGGGCTGAGAGCGGCCATTCACGTCGAGCATGTGCTGGAGGAGAGACTGCGCGTGATCGAGGAGATGATGGGAGTGGCCTCGCCCAAGTGGAGCCGGTCCCTCAAGAAGGACTGGATTTCCCTCTCGGAGTTCGAGGAGGGCGGCGGTATCTGATGAGGATCGCGAAGGACGTCACGCAACTCACCGGGCGCACGCCCAGCGGCGCCTCCTAGAGGTAGAAGCCGGTCGAGATACGCTTGCCCTCCAGGGGGCCCTTGCACACGATCTGGTGATAGTCCCACCAGGAGACCGGGATGTCCTTGCTGCACCGCCGGCAGTGGTTGGCGGGCTCCTGCCGCTTGGGATGCTCGACCGGGAGCACGTACTTGGCGGCGCTCTCCGAATCGGGGCGGACCTCGGGGGCCGGTTCCGGAAGAGGGTGAGTCCTGCCGGACGCCGCCTTTCCTGCGCGGGCATTGCGCTTGGCCGCTTCCGCTTCCCGTCTGACCATGTCCGGGGTCGCGGGCTCAATGTGCTTCTGCGAGTCGTCCATACTGCTCACCTCCTGCCCCCTACAGTGCTGCCGCCGGCCGAGATGTCGGTGCCGGTGAAGACAGCAGGATACACGCACATCATAGACTGCGTGACCAGATCTCCCGCTGTCGGCATACTTGCCGGTAGTCGCGGGTGATCCGGACCTCCTCGAGGTGGCGGTTGTGGAGACCGGTCGTGTTGGGCCCCGCCGCCCGGGCCGGCATTGCCGGCGCGGAAGTGCGCTCTGGAGCGAAGTCACGGGACGGAGATGGATTCTGAAGTGAACAACGAGTTGCCGGCATTTGAGGCTCGGGTAGTCGAGGCCTGATCCAGCCCGGTGCGGGCGGATTCCCGCGAGCCGGCGGCCGGCGGGGTAGGATTCTGCGGATGGCCCGGCATGGGAGGAGCCCATGAGCCTGCCCGCTTGGGATACGGTGCTGACCCGCTTGCGCGACCTCGAAGGAGCGATGGTCGAGGTCGGTGCGGGGCGCTACCGGCTGGCCGCGGTCGTTCGCGACCGGGTCGTGTTCAGCCCGGGTGGGGATCGGGCAGGGGCGCTGTTGGACATACCGTTGGGGGTACTGGAACGCATCTGGCGCACCCTTGAAGAGCGGGGAGCGCTCGAGAGCTCGGCGGTAGCGGGTATGTCCGGGGCGAGGCGGGACCTGGCGTTTGCCCTGCTTGCCCGAACCCCCTACTGCTGGCTCGAGGACTCCCGCCTGGTGCTGCAGTCGGGCACCTACCACCAACCTCCCCTGGGAGGGATCACCCCCCCGGGCCCCATGCCTCGCGCCGTTTCCTCGGGCGAGCCGGTTTTCGTGGGGTTGGACGTGGGCGAGCGCGCGGTGCACGTCGTGGCCTATGGGCTGGACGGCAGCCTGCGGCTTGCGCCGGAACGCATTTCCTCGACCGAGGACACCGCCCGGCGCGTGTCGGCCCTGTGGCCGTGGATCGGCCAGGCGGTCGTGGCCATCGACGCGCCGGCCTTCGTCAGTCGTCCCGCTTCTTTCTGCGCCAATCCCGACTACTTGAGCGCCCGCGGTTGGCCGGAGCTATCACCGAAGTTCAGGGAAGGCCGAGTGGCCGAGGCCGAGCTTTCGGCCTTCCGAGGCATCTCGGTGCCGTGGATCACCCCTTCCGATCGAGAGGCCTGTGCTCCGTGGGTCCGCCACGGGCTGGCGCTTTTCGAGGCGTTCCGCAAGCAGGGCCTGGCCGACGCGGCGGTGGAGGAGCGGGAGCGGACCGGGCTGCTGCTCGAGGTCTTCCCCTACTCGGGTCTGGTCGCGTTGCTGGGCCGGCTTCCCTCCCACAAGAAGGGCACGACCGCTTGGCGGGAAGAAGTGGTTGGGCTCCTCGAGCGCGAGGGGCTTGCCGTGCACCCCGTATGGGATGTCGATGTTCTGGAAGCGGGGATTGCGGCTCTGACGGCCAGGCAGTTCTACCTCGGGCAGGCGTGCGGTGTCGGGGAGGCGGAAGAGGGCCTGATCTGGCTTCCCGTCAAGGACCTGCCGGCCAAGTACCACCGGGAGCCGTCGCTGCTCTAAGTCACCCGTTCGATGAACGCGCTGAGCTGACGGAGATTGCGCACCTCGACCATCTCATCGACGAAGCGGGCGTAGTCGGAGGCCAGGGAGTCACCCGTGTCCCACATGTTGCGCGGCTCGGGGTTCAACCAGAACAGCCGGCGAGCGCGCCGCTTCAGGTCTTGGAGAACCCACTCGCTGGGTGAGCGGAAGTTGTTGCGGGCATCGCCCAGGATGATCACCGAGGTCTTGGCGGTGATGTCGTTGGCATGGTGGGCGTGGAAGTGCTCGAGGCTGTGACCGTAGTCGCTGCGACCGTCGAGCCAGACCACGTCGGCCTCCCGCTTCAATCGGGACACGGCCTGCGCGAGGTCGCCTTGCTCGAACAACTCGGTGACCTCATCGAGGGTGTCAACGAACGCGAAGGAGCGCACCTTGCTGAACTGCTCCTGCAGGGTGTGGACGAGCATCAACGTGAAGTGCGCGAATGCCGACACCGAGCCGGAGATGTCGCAGATCAGGAACAGCTCAGGCTTGTGG
>JBBAAN010000169.1:0-4158 GCA_041658225.1 Actinomycetota bacterium | reverse complement strand
GCTGATGCTGCGAGGAGACCTCTGACTAGACCCGTGCCGATGGTGTAGGGGAGTTCCAGGTATGGAGTCCCTGTCCCGTGGGAGGACAACCGAGTGCGTGCCGGAAGGCAGCCCGTGATCGTGATGATGGTTCGGCCACACCTAGAACCCGGAGGGGCAACCGAGCATATCGCTTTGCTGAGTCAAGGGCTTCGCGAAGCCGGTGTCAAGGTCCTGCTGGCGACGGCGGGTGGCAAGTCCGAGGAAGCACTCCTCGAGGCCGGTGTGGAGATCATCCACGCCAGGCTTGCCCCATCATCACCCTCTAACCTCCTCACCGCCTCTGCCCAGTTGGCGCGCGTCGTCCGGAGCAGGCACGTCTCGCTCATCCACAGCCATCACAGGTTTGGCAATCTAGTGGGCAGGCTCGCCTCTCGCCTCGCGGGCGTGCCCCTGGTGGTGACCGTGCACGAGTTCCGACATAACAAGAGATGGCTTGGACGGCTCCTGGCTGGCGACCGGACCATCGCGCCCAGCGCTGCCCTCGCGCGCCACCTGCGATCCCACTACGGGTTTGATCCCGAAACGATCGCCGTGATCCCCAATGCCATTTCGGTAAAGGCGGCCAAGCCCAGGGTAGCAGGGGTGAAAGCCAGACAAGGAGAACTGAAAGACGCGCTGGTGGTGGGCTACCTTGGGAGGCTTTCCGCCGAGAAGGGGGTTCGCTACTTTGTCGAGAGCATTCCGCTGGCTTCCAGGGAATGCCCTGGAACAACGTACGTGGTCTTCGGAGACGGGCCGGAAGAACATGAGCTTCGGACGCTGGCGAATCGCCTAAGGATCGATGATACGACTCTCTCCTTCCGTGGATGGAGTGATCCTCTCGAGGCGATGGATGGGCTGGACATTGTGGTCATCCCCTCCCTAGAGGAGGGATTCGCTTACGTGGCCCTGGAGGCTATGAGGGCGTCACTCCCGATTGTAGCCACACGGGTCGGCGGCTTGCCCGAGATTGTGGCTGATCACGAGTCAGGGTTCTTGGCGCCGCCTCGAGATCCTGCTGCCATTGCCTCGGCGGTGTGCGCGCTTCTGAGGGATTCGGAGATGCGCATTCGATTCGGACGTCGGGGCCGCACGATCCTTGAGGAGCGTTTCAGCCTTGAGGCAATGATCCGGGCAACCCTCCGGGTCTACGAAAGTGCGCTGGGGCGGGCGTGGGTCGGCTGAGTGGCGACCCAGGGGCCTCGCGCCGGCGCAATGCCCTTGGCGGAACAGACCTGGGGTGTGGGCGCGCCGCGGGCTGCCCATGCGGCACGAGCAATTGGACTGGCCATGCCGGCGCAAGGATCGCCCCCAAGGACCTCCGGCCTGCCTCGGACGGGGATCGGAGAAACATGTGCAAGGCCTCGCGTGGGCCCTCGGGCACGGAGGGGAGCGTTGTGAGTCGGTGACTATCTCGGCATCCGAACATCGGGCCCAACTATTGGGCGTGGAGTTCGATGACCTCTCAGCGCAAGAGCTGATCGCGAGGATCGGAGCTGTCGTCGAGGGACGATCCAGGATGATCGTTGCCAATGTCAATGCGCACGCGATGAACCTTGCCTTCGATCAGCCTTGGCTCAGGGACTTCTTCAACCGCTGCGAACTCGTCTACTGTGATGGCTTTGGCGTGAAGTGGGGCGCGGCACTCCTCAGCCAAACCATCGCGAACCGAGCGTCGCTAGGTGACTGGTTCGATTTGCTAGCTGCCTCCGCAGCAGCGCGAGGATACTCTTGCTTCTTCCTGGGCGGAAGGGAGGGGGTCGCGGAAGAAGCGAGCCGGCGGCTAACCGAGAAGCACCCCGGGTTGCAGGTTCTGGGGTGCGAGGATGGCTACTTCGACAAGGCC
This sequence comes from Actinomycetota bacterium, assembly GCA_041658225.1. Lineage (GTDB taxonomy): Bacteria > Actinomycetota > CALGFH01 > JBBAAN01 > JBBAAN01 > JBBAAN01. The sequence continues at coordinate 2,291 of JBBAAN010000169.1, read as the reverse complement.
ACCTCCAGTGAGGCCAACCAGGCGATCATCGAACGGATCAATGATCTCAGACCGGACATCCTCGTTGTGGCGATGGGCATGCCGATCCAAGAACGGTGGCTACTGGAAAACTGGGACGGCATCGACGCCAGGGTGGCGATGACATCAGGCACCGTCCTGGACTACGTTGCCGGAGTGAAGGTGCGGCCCCCGCGGTACCTGACCGATCACGGCCTGGAATGGGCAGGGAGGCTGCTCGTTGAGCCAGGCCGCCTGTGGCGCCGGTACCTGGTGGGCAATCCGGTCTTCTTCTGGCGCGTGCTCTGCCAGAGATGGGGATTCGTGAAGTTCGATGCTCGCGCCGGGCCGAAGAGGTGAACCGGATCCTCTCGCCTTGAGAAAGCCATCTTCGGGAGCCGCTGCCCGCATGAGATGGGGGTGCCCTGACGTGGCGCAGCACCGTCACCTCAGCGGGACCCAGCTGCTGGCGTCCGGGCAGCGCACGACCAAGCCAAGTACCACTTTGGGCCTCCCGAGGTTTCCTGCCTTCGTCGCTCTCTTCCTGCTTCCGTCACCAGAGCACCGGTCGCGCCACGGGGCCCGAGGCCTCAGTAGGTCGGTTGAAAGAAGGGTGCTTATCTGTGCAATTGGCGGATCTAGCTGGTTCCTGGCCTGGTGTGTCCCCTGGGATGGTCACGTGTGCGACCACGCCTCCGACCCCGTGTGAGCTCAAACCCGGGCTCCCGGGCGAGACATCCATTCGAATCGGATCGGCGCGCCTCCTGCTGGGTCCCGCAGGGCCGTCGAGGCCTTCCGGTGCTCGGGTGTCCAAGCCTTGCGGTGCTGCCGGGTCCGCCTCTCCATGCTAGACTTCAGCCAGGAGTGGTCATGGGCCGGAAACGGATCTCTCCACTCAGCATCCAGCTCCTCCTCGCCGACCTGGTGCTGGTACCCGTCGCCCTGTTGCTCTCTACCTTGCTGCGGGCGTCTCTGCCCTACGGGGTAGGCGGAGCCCTCCCGCTCGATTCGGTCCTGCTCCCCTGGTTCGTCTACGCAATCGCCCTTCTTGCATGGGGCAGCGGGTTGGTCCTTGCAGGGGCCTACGACCCCGAACGCGTGCTGCGCTGGTATAACGAGTCCTGGCAGGTGACCCTTGCTTCCGGCCTTGCGCTGTTCCTGATGGCCGGCGGGCTGTACTTCGCCTTTCGCGACATGTCCCGCTTGCAGTTCGGATATTCTTGGGCACTCGCGCTGGCCTTGCTGCTGAGCTACCGTGGGTTGCTGCGCGTGTACTACCGGATGTCCCGGCGAGCGCGACCGGGATGGCGGTCTCGCATCCTGATCGCCGGCGCCGGGGTCCTCGGCCAGAAGCTGGGCGATCTGATCCACGACCAGAGCCGCTGGGGGCTCGACCTGGTCGGCTACTTGGATGATGACCCGAACAAGCAGGGCGAGCAGATCGGGCAGGCGACTGTCCTTGGGACGCTGGACGACCTGCCCGGTGTGATCGAGTCGCGCCGGGTCGAGGAACTTTGGATCGCGCTACCCGCCCGTGCGCACGGGCGGCTAAACCAGGTCGTAGCCACGGCCGAGAAGTTCCCGGTTCGAGTTAAGATCGCCCCCGACTACTTCTCGATGGCCCTCGTTCGCGCCAAGGCCGAACTCCTCGGAGGGATCCCACTGATTGGCCTGCGCGAGCCGGTGATTGAAGGTCCGGCGAGATGGATCAAACGCGAATTCGACTTGCTGTTCGGGGGACTGCTCTTGGTTCTGGTCGCGCTGCCCCTGGGCCTAATCGCCATCTTGATCCGGATCGACTCCCCCGGGCCGGTCCTGTTCCGGCAGAAGCGGGTTGGGGAGAATGGCCGCCTGTTCGACATGCTCAAGTTCCGAACCATGGTCCACAACGCTGAGGCACTGCGGGACCGAGTCATCTCCACGAGTGAGGATGGCCAGCTCCTACACAAACGCCCGGACGACCCGCGCATTACACGCGTCGGGCGCTTCTTGCGGCGCTTCAGCCTGGACGAGTTCCCGCAGCTTCTCAATGTGCTGCGCGGCGACATGAGCCTGGTCGGACCCAGGCCGGAGATGCCCTGGCTCGTGGACCGCTATGAATCCTGGCAACGCAAGCGGTTTGCCGTCCCCCAGGGACTCACTGGGTGGTGGCAAATCAACGGCCGTAGCGACAAGCCGATGCACCTGAGCACCGACGACGATCTCTACTACGTGTACAACTACTCCCTCTGGTTGGACTTCAAGATCCTGTTGGTCACTCCCTACGCGGTGCTGAAGGGACGCGGGGCGTTCTG
>JBBAAN010000168.1:0-4181 GCA_041658225.1 Actinomycetota bacterium | reverse complement strand
GCGGGGGGTCCTCGCCTTGCGTCCGAGAACCCGCGAGTACTGGACGAGCCCGGCGAGCACCCCCACCGCGCGGTTCGGCGTGTGGTAGACGGGCAACCGCCCCAGCGCTTCAGGGGGAGGAGCGACGCCACCCAAGCTCACCCCCACCATGGTCTTACCCGTCTCCTCGACCAGGCGGGTCATGACCTCGGCCGTTTGAATCCCCCACGACCGGTCTCCGGCAAGCCCGAAATCCGCTCTGTCCCCCAGGTAGGGATCGGGAGAGCTCAACATTCCGAGTACCAGCAGCGCATCGAATCCCGGGTCCCGCGCGAGTACCGCGAGCGCCTCGAGGTGCGCCTCGTGATCGACACCCCCGACCAGGTCAACCGGGTTGTCCCTACTCCAGTAAGGTGGGAGGAGCCGGTCCAGCGCCGCCCTGGTCGCTTCGGACAGAGGCGGGACTTCTAGCCCGGCCGCGATGCACGCGTCCGTGGCCAGCACGCCCCAGCCGCCTCCCCACGTTACGATCGCGACACGAGGCCCGGCGGGCACGGGGGCCACGTCCATCGCCGCGGCCAGGTCCATCATCTCCTCGATACTCCGGAGCAGAACCCCGCCCGCTTGCCTGACCAGCCCCGAGAATAGACCGTCCGAAGTGGCAAGGGCGGCGGTGTGGGACTTGGCTGCCCGGGAACCGGCCCCGGTCTTGCCGCCCTTGGTAATCAGCACGGGCTTTCGAAGCACGGCCTTCTGCATGGACTCCAGGAACCGATGACCGTCGCGAACGCCTTCCAGGTAGAGCGCTATGACGCGAGTTTCGGGATCGTCAGCCAGGAACTCCAGGTAGTCGGCCCAATCGAGCGCCGCGGCATTACCCGAGGAGAACATCAGCGAGAACCCCGCCCCGTGGAGGTGGCCGCGCCCTATGCCCTGGCTTCCAACGTTCCCGCTCTGGGAGACGAAAGACACTCCCCCATGCTGGGGGCGGGAAGACGACATGATCGCGTGCATCTGGGTCCGCGCGGAGAAGAAGCCCATGGAGTTGGGGCCGACCATCGCGAGACCCCATTCCCTTGCCACTCGCGCCAGCTCCTCCTCGGCCTGGCTGTTACCGGCCTCGGCGAATCCCGCGGTTATGACGACCACGGCCCTCACCCCGGCACGAGCGGCCTCCTCGACGGCTCGAGCGGCCACTGGGGCCGGTACGCACACCAGGGCCACGTCCGCGACCTCGGGCAATGAGGCCAGCGACGGGTAGGCCTTCAGGCCGTGCACTTCTTCATCCTTGGGGTTCACCGGATAGACGCGCCCGGTGAAGCCGCCATCCAGGATGTTGTGCAGAATCCGATAGCCCCACTTGGTGTTGTCGTTGGACGCGCCGACGAACGCCAGCGAACCGACTTCCGCGAAACGTTTCAGATGCACCGAGGGGCGCGGGCTTATCACCCGAGATCCGGGATTGCGGGACACCTTCTCAACCTCCACACACAGACGTCGGACGAGCCGGACGTTTGGATTGCCCACCCCTGCTGTTTCCGGCGGAAGCTTAGCCTCCACGTTTCCCTTGCTCAACTTCCAGGTGTTGCTCTGACCTCCTATGCTCTCGTCGAACCGTCGACCACGGAGATGCGGAGGAAACAGCGGCGCGGTCGACGCGAAAGACGGACGGGGAGGACGAGATGGACTTCGACGCAGCCTCGCGCCAGACCATGCGGCTTGGCGATGGACGTGCCCTCGGATATGGGGAGTACGGCGACCTCAATGGGCATCCCTGCATGTTCTTCCACGGCACGCCCGGATCGCGCTATCAGGCGAGCATCTTGAACGAGCCCGCCGGCAGATGTGGGATTCGGGTGATCGCACCCGAGCGGCCGGGATACGGTTTGTCGGACTTCCTGCCGGGGCGCGGCTTCACCGACTGGGCCAAGGATGTGGGAGAACTCGCCGACCATTTGGGGTTGAGCCGATTCGCCGTCATGGGCGTATCCGGCGGCGGGGGTTACGCGTGCGCCTGCGCAGCCGTGATGCCGGAGCGGCTCACATCCGTGGTACTGGTCGCGGCCATGGGTCCCGCGACCAAGGAAGCCCGGCAGGGCATGCGAGCGAGCAACCGGTTCGGCATGGCCGTATTCGACCGGGCGCCTGGCTTGGCGGCCCGGATGTTGAAGTGGAATCAGGCCCAAGCCATCAAGCGCCTATCTCAAGGCAAGTCCCCCGAATCCCGGGGAATGGCCAAAGCGGACCGCGAGATGTTGCGCCGACCCGAGGTCCTCGCGTGGTTCCTGCGCGACTACACCGCTGCCGGTCAGCGTGGCATCGAAGGGCGGATCCGAGACCTGGAGAACTACTGCAGTCCTTGGGAGTTCCGGCTCGTGGACGTAGGCGTGAGGGTCAGCCTGTTCCACGGTGAGCAAGACACGACGGTCCCGGTGGCGGTTGCCCGCAAGCTGGCAGCCGCGATTCCTCACTGCGAAGCCACGTATTTTCCCGGAGAGGGTCACCTGTTCCTGTTCGACCACCGCGAGGAGACACTGCGCCCGGTCGCCGAGCTGTAGACATCGGCCACCTCCTGGGGGCTGAGGCCAAGCGCCCGGTCGAACGAGGCCGCCACCCGGTCCCGATCTAGCTCCTCGCTGCCGGCCCGTGTCCCCTCCTCGGAAAGCTCGACCTTGGGCCCCTATTCAGGCGCAAACCTCGCGCGCAACGCTTTCTTGTCGAACTTTCCGACGCCAGTCCGAGGAAGGGTCTCCATCGACTCGACCCGGTCGGGCAGTTGCCAGCGTGCGAAACCAGCGCCTTCGAGATGGGCACGAACCTGTTCCAAAGTGACGGTAGCCCCGTTGCGTGGAACGACACACGCCAGCGGCCGCTCCTGCCACTTCGGATGAGGGATAGCAATGACCACGGCTTCCAGTACGTCGGCCATGGCCATGATCGCGCCCTCCATGTCCACCGAGGAGATCCACTCGCCACCGGACTTGATCAGGTCCTTCGTCCGGTCGACGATCACGAAGTAGCCCTCAGGGGAACCGATGGCCACGTCGCCGGTTCGAAACCAGCCGTCAGGTGTGAACTGGTCGGTGCTCTCGCCACCGTAGTAGCTGTCGACGATCCATGGGCCACGAACCAGCAAATCGCCCATGGCCTTGCCGTCCCAGGGGACGCTGTTCCCTTCCTCGTCCCTGATGGTGACGTCCACGCCGGGAAGCGGTATGCCCGCCTGCGTGCGCACAACCTCAGTGATTCGCTCGGAGTCCCAGTCCTTCATCTTCTCCTTGGGCCAGGCGATGCTACCAATAGGAGAGGTCTCGGTCATGCCCCAAGCCTGCACGATCGAGAGGCCAAAATCCTGGAGATAGCGCTCGATCATCGGCTGAGGCGGACGCCCGCCACCGTGCGCGATGAAGCGCAGGTGGGGGAGGCGGATGTCTCGTCGCGCCAGCTCTTCAGCGACGTTCAACCACACTGTCGTAACGCCGGCTGTGATCGTGACGCGTTCTCCTGCCAGTAGGTCGACCAGGTTCTTGGCGTCGAGATGGGCGCCACTGAATACTTGCTTAGCCCCAACCGCCGCCGCCGCATGGGGCATGCCCCACGCGTTGGCGTGGAACATCGGAACTACGGGCATAACGCAGTCGGCGGGACCGATTCCAAGCCCCGCAGCTGATGATGCCCCGAGGGAGTGCAGGAAAGTGGACCGATGGGTGTATATGACGCCCTTTGGGCGCCCCGTGGTACCCGACGTATAGCACATGCCCAGCGGCGTGTTCTCTGGAATCTCCGTCCGCGGGTAGAAGCAGCCTTCGTCGGCAATGAGATCCTCATAGGAGATCAGGTTGGGCAGCGACGAAGACGGCACCGTTTCGTCCATGACCACTATGTGCTTCACACCGGATAGGGCGTTCTGGACCTTCTCAAGTAGGGGGACCAGGTCTGGGTCCACCAGAATGGCCCGATCATCGGCGTTGCGGATGACGTAGGAGAGGTCCTCGGGCGACAACCGCAGGTTCAGGGTGTGCAGGACCCGGCCGGTGCAAGGAATGGCGAAGTAGCACTCGAGGTGCCGATACGAATTCCATGCCAGCGTGGCGACGCGGTCGCCCCACTCAAGACCAAGACGGTCCAGGGCGTGCATGAGCTGCTGGGACCGTCGCCCGAAGTCGGCGTAGGTGTAGCGGTGGATCTGCCCTGGGGCCACG
>JBBAAN010000167.1:0-4220 GCA_041658225.1 Actinomycetota bacterium | reverse complement strand
GCGCTCAAGCGCGGCCTCGAGGAAAGAGCCCGCCGTGAGGGGGTGGACCCGCAGGATCTGCTGCTGAAGATGCTGGAGGAGCAGGTGAGGTCTTCGGCCCGGGGGAAAGAGTCCACGCCATGAGTAGGCTGCGCAAGCTCTTGCTGATCGCGCCCTTGGTGTTGGCACTGGGGGCCGGGATCCTGCTTGCCGTTGCTTCGGGGTGGGACACTCCGTCCTCCCGAGCCGGCGCCGCCGGCGTTACGTTCTCCTCCTACAACACCCAGTCGGCCGCCTCGGCCATCCACCTGATCGGCGGCACCAGCGCGTTCCCCAACTTCGAGCCCGGCGCCGTCCACAACCGTTTCCCGCTGGCCATCACCGCTCTGGACAACGCCCCCTCCTCATCAGCCACGGCGTCCATGGCAGACACCGGGCCGCCCGGAGCGCTGGGCGCGGCCACCCTGGCCGAGGAGCTGAAACAAGCAGGCTTCCCACCCGAGATCGGGGAGCAATTCACAGGCCAGCCCCAGTACGCGCACAGCGAGTTCCCCGGCCAAGCCAGTCCTTCCACCGTTGGGGGCGGGTCGGCCGGCTACGCCAGCACTGATGCCAACGAGATGATGGCCAGTGCCGAGGCGGCCGCGGCGGCCTCGGCCAGCCCCATGCCACCGGCTTCCTCCTCGGCCTCTGCCGAATCCGAGCGGTTCGTGGTTCTGGGGCGTGCCCTGGACACATGGCGCTCTCACTACTTCCCCAACTACCTCCCGCCCAAGGCATCATCGGCCGGAACCTCAGCAGCTGCCGAGGAAGGGGCCCAGTCCGACTCCGCCACCTCCCTCACCTCCTACGACAAGGCCGCGGGAGTCATCCACACGAAGGTGGATGCGCGTGTCTCCGGCGCCTCGATGGGCGGAGGCCTCTTCGCCGCCAAGGGTGTGGCCGTCCATGTCGAGACCCAGAACGACGGCAAGGATCCCAAGGTCACCGCGTTGTCGGTGGATCCGGGCAACGTGGAGATCAACGGCATCCCGGTTTCCGTAAGCGACCGTGGCATAACCGTTGTGGGTCAAGGGCTTCCGGGCAGCGAAGGACTAGGCAAGCAGGCGAGCGACGCGCTGAACCAGGCACTGGTCAGTGCGAACACCGAGGTCTTCGTCGTGGCTCCTCAGACCACGATCAAGGATGGATCAGTGAAAGTGGAGGCCAGCGGCCTGCACGTGCGCTCCAAGATCGCTTCGGCCTCTCCAGGTGTTCCCGCGTTCGACATCGAGTACATCCTCGCCGAGGCAGTCACCTTCAACTTCGCGCAGCTCGGCGAGCCGTTCGAGGACATCGCGTTGCCCGATGACGGCGGCGAAGTCGACTACTCTTCGGGCGAGAGCACCTACACCGGGGGCTACACCGGCGGAACCGTTTCGCAAGACACCGGGACCACAACAGGGATCCAGACCGGCGGCGGGCAGGTCACCCAGCCTGGGCAGATGGTCCTGGCCTCGAAATCCCACCGGCACCGCGACTTGCTGCTGGCGTTCCTGACCTGGGAATCCCTGTTGGTGGCCACCGGTGCTAGCATGCTGTGGGCTCGCAAGGCCCGAGTGGTCGAGGAATGAGCGTTCACCAAGACGCCCTCCAGGAGGTCGCGGCCGACATGGAGCCGGCACGTCCCGCCGAGGAGCCCGCGGCTCCCCGCTCCCTTTCCCGCGACCGCTCCGGGGCGATCATCGCCTACTGCCCGGTGGACAAGTGGGGTTTCCACCCGCGCTACACCGAAGGCGTCTGCCCGCTGTGCGGGTGGCGTCCCGACGATGCCGCGGAAGCGGGCATCCTACCGGCCCGACTCGCGCGCTGGGCCGCCAAGGTCGACTGGTCGATGGTCACCTTCGCCATCCTCGTCGCCGCCGCCATCGCCTTCGGAATTTGGGCTATCGTGGTGCATGGATCCGCAGACCACTAGAAGGGCTCTCGAATGCCCGGTGAGTTCGCGGGCGTTGAGGACGTTCGCAAACGCCTGACCGAGGTTTCCTACCTTCCGGACGACTCCATCGCCACGGTCGTCTACCTCGCCGAGCGGCTGGGCAAGCCCATCCTCGTCGAGGGGCCGGCCGGCGTGGGGAAGACCGAACTGGCCAAGGCGGTCGCCGCCGCGCGCGGGGCCGAGCTGGTACGCCTTCAGTGCTACGAGGGGCTGGATGAGTCCAAGGCCCTGTACGAGTGGAACTACAAGAAGCAACTGCTTCGCATCCAGACCGACCGTGACCGCGACTGGCAGTCCGCCCACGACGACATCTTCGGCGAGGAGTACCTGCTCGAGCGCCCGCTGCTGCGCGCGCTTCGCCACCCGGGCGATGCCGTGTTGCTGGTGGACGAGGTGGACAAGGTCGACTTCGAGTTCGAGGCTCTGCTGCTGGAGATCCTCTCCGACTTCCAGGTCACCATCCCTGAGATGGGCACGGTGCGCGGTGTGCGCCGGCCGTTCGTGGTGCTGACCTCCAACAACACCCGGGATCTCTCCGAGGCGCTGAAACGCCGCTGTCTCTACCTCTACCTCGACTACCCGAGCATCGAGCGCGAGAAGGACATAGTGCTCACCAAGGTCCCGGAGGCTCCCGAAGCGCTGGTCGACCAACTAGTTCGCATCGTGCGCAGCCTGCGCCAGCTCGAGTTGAAGAAACCGCCGAGCATCGCCGAGACGCTGGACTGGGCGCACACCCTGCTCGAGTTGGGCTTCGACACCGTAGACGAGAACGTCGCACGCGCGACGTTCTCGGTGCTACTCAAGTATCAGCAGGACATCGCCAAGGCGCAAGCCCATCTGCGGGTGCCGCCTCGGCCCGAGATGAACTAGTGTAACGCGTCCGAAGTTCCCCTACATTCGGTCGCACCACACTAGCGCCCGAGAGCCGCCGGCCCGGCGCGCGCCCGACTCCAGTGGCCGGCAGCGCGTCCAGGGACACGGCCCGCAAGGCGGGCCGGAAGGCGAAACCATGGCAGGCTTGACGCGAGAGGTGGAAAGCGGAGAGCTGCCCCCGCCGTCGGGGTTGCTCAAGCGCTTACTGGACTTCATTCGCGCCCTGCGACGCGCCGGAGTGCCGGTTGCGGTGTCGGACGACATCGAGGCCTTTCGCCTGCTGCGCCACGTCGATCTGCTCGTCCGCGAGCAGCTTCGCGCCGGCCTGGCGGCCGTCCTCATCAAGACCCACGCCCACCGGCAGATCTTTGACGACCTCTTCGAGATCTACTTCCCGGCCCGACCCGGCGGGGAGAACGCGTCCGGCGCCGCGGCGCAGAAGACCGAACCGCCCCAAGCGCCGGCCGACTCCGACGAGTTCACGCGGGAGCTGCTCGCCAAGCTCATGGACGGAGACCGGGCGGAGATACGCCGGATGGCCCGCGACGCCGTCCAGCGTTTCGGGCGCGTCCAAGATCCGAGCGGACAACCCACGTACTTCCGCTACAAGGTCTTCCGAGCAGTGGACTTGAACCAGATGCTGGTGGATCTTCTTACCGGGCGCGCAGCGGCTTCGGGAGGGGAGCCGAGCGCCATCCAGCAGCGGCTGTGGCGGGATGAGTTCGAGGCCCGGCTGGAAGCGTTCCGCCGGGAAGTGGAGGCGGAGATTCGCCGCCGCGCCGCCGCGCAGCGCGGCCCCGACCATGTGGCAGATCGCTTCGTGCGCCCGCCGCTGGCCGAGGAGGACTTCCTGCGGCTGAACGTCGAGGACCAGGCGGCCATGCGCCGCCAGCTTCGCCCGCTGGCGCGCAAGCTCGCCACCCGTCTGGCGGCCAAGCGCAAGCACGGCCGCGCCGGACGGCTGGATGTGCGCCGCACCGTGCGCCACTCGCTGTCCACCGGAGGAGTCCCCTTCGAGCCGTCCTTCCGGCCGCGCAGGCCCCACAAGCCTGAGCTGTTCCTGATCTGCGACATCTCCGGCTCGGTGTCGGCATTCGCGCACTTCACGTTGATGCTCGTCCACACCCTGCAGGAGCAGTTCAGCAAGGTGCGCTCCTTCGCGTTCGTGGACACCCTCGATGAGGTCACCGAGTTGTTCGAGCAAGGCGACCTCGCCCAGGCCGTGTCCCGATTGAAGCGGGAGGCCGACGTGGTCTGGCTCGACGGTCACAGCGACTACGGTCACAGCCTCGAGCACTTCCACGCCCACCATGCCAACGACATCACCGCCAAGACCTCGGTGATCATCCTGGGCGATGCCCGCAACAACTTCCGCTCACCCAGCGAGTGG